>NZ_CP124543.1:4369288-4681380 GCF_029953635.1 Halotia branconii CENA392
AGTACCTACCCCAGCGATAACAATATCCACTTCACCATCTGTATCTGCCCAAATTTCTTCTGCGGTGGTTTCTCGGTGAACTTTGGGATTAGCTGGATTGCGGAACTGTTGCAGCATTAAGGCATTAGAAGTGTTAGCGACAATTTCCTCTGCTTTGCGAATTGCTCCCCGCATTCCCTCAAGCCCTGGTGTTAACTCTAAACTAGCACCGTAGGCTCTCAGCATCGCTCTACGTTCTTGGCTCATCGTCTCTGGCATTGTCAAAATCAAACGATAGCCACGTGCCGCTGCTACCATCGCTAAGGCGATACCTGTATTACCAGAAGTTGGTTCGACTAAAATTGTTTTACCTGGCTCAATCAAACCTTCTGCTTCTGCCGAAAGCACCATACTAATCCCAATTCGGTCTTTGACTGAAGCAGCCGGATTCATGCCTTCTAGTTTGACAACTATCCTGGCTTCTACTCCTTCAGCTTGGGGAATCTTATTTAACTGAACTAAGGGAGTTCTACCAATAAGTTCTGTTACGTCTTTAGCAATTTTCATTAATTAACTCCTAAGATGCAAATTCTAGAGCAGATTATTTACCTATAACAATTAACTTGTATATATTTAATTTGCTGTCGAGTCTTAGCGAATGTGTATACCCTGTAATCTCAATAAAGCACAAAATCACTAGGTATAAACAGGAATTTGATCAAATTTTCTCACTAATTAGCGTTTAAGACTGTCTTGTATTTACCCATAATAGGGTTTGAAAATTCTAAATTGCTGAAATTCACTGCAAATCTAAGAATTTTAATATAGGACTCATAATTTGATTTTTGAAAAAATTCAGTACACCTCAAAGATCCTTGTTTCCTGTTTCCTGTTAAGAGTTCCCCGCCCACGCAAGTAATTTCACTAAATCAAACCGGATTTCTATATTTAGTATCAACAGCTTCATTTTGGGAAACATCTTAATGTTTTTTTCTATATTATTAGTGTATACTCATCACCATGTAATCTCTTTGCTTGAGTACAAGTTTTAATGTCAATTATTTGAAGTTAAAACAGCCCTTTATCTTCAACCCACATAGCTTTGACATTGAGTGCAAAAATACTAGAACCCCTCCTCATCAATACTAGTACCCTTCCTCAAAAATACCAGCACCTATACCCCTAATAGTTTTTATAAGACTTGTCAGTTAAGGGTTAGGAGATTTGAGTACAACTTTAATAAATTTAATAATTCTGATCTACCAAGCTCAACTTCGAGCCAGAAGGACGACTGCTATAAATTTTATAGGATTTACGCAGAGATTCCCCTCTACCCCCCGAAATTCCTGGGCTTTTGTTCAGTGAACAAGGGGGGACTTCTTAACCCTCCTTTTTTTTGTTGCTAAGAGAACGAAAAATTTTCAGGGTTTGAGTGCGTTAGTTCTGAGTTGATAATTATAGTGTTTGTGGAAAATTTGTTAATTGTTCAGTGGTCAGTAGTCAGTAGCAAAGAACAGCTAACAACTAATAACTGACAACTCTTTTCTAGGTGCATACTACCTAGCAAAGGAAGCAAAGATGAAAGTCAAATTTATCAACGTTATCACAGTTTGTCTGGTTACTTTAGCAGTGCTTTCTCCAGGATTAGTAGTATTGAGTGTAGTTTGGGAACGACATATAGAGCTAGTTAAAACACAACAATTAGCCTGTGAATTTAAAGGTAATACTACTTTATCTCCTCAGATAGTTAGTACAAATTCATCTCAATTTCAGCCTAATATCCAACTTTCTGAGCGCAATACTATAAACCAAGTGATGACTGCTATTGAACAATATAAACTTGTTGCTATCTTACAATGGTTTGTCTTGCTAACTCCAATTTTTGTAGAGTTAGGAATCATTGTTTACGATAGGTATCTTGTTTATCGTGCTGCTGTTTTACAAGAACAAATTGAAATGTTAGAGAGGCTATGGCAGCAAGGTATTGAACAATAACCAAGCAAAATTTCACTTATTCCAAATCATAAATTTACCATGACAGAAGAACGCCAAGTCCAGTATTTCGATTTAATTGACCAATTACTTAAATGTCCCAATGGTCAAGAGCCAGAAGTTTTAGAATCTCAACCAGAATTAATTGATGCTGATTTTGTACAAACAGTATTACAAGTAGCAACTACATTTGCACATCAAGGTAATCAAGATGGAGCCCAGTTTTTATTCTTTATAGGACGTGAACTAGCTAAACAATTGGGATTATATCCTGAAGTTCCAAATCCTGAAGATGTGAATCCTGAAGTTGCCAATAAGGAGTAAAGATGTTGCTGAGCGAAACCGACGCTGGACAAATAGCATTAGAGTTTCTCATGGCAGACTGGAACATCTCAGAAGATCATAGAGAGTGGTTTACAGTCTTGGACTCTCGTTTAGTTGGTGAGAGTTGGTACATTGTGGAACTAGGTGTAGAAGGGTTTCCAGATAGATGGTTTATTCAAGTCTACGATACCGGAATGTGTGACCCAAACTATACATTTACTTCACCTATTCGTAGTTCAGAGGGATTTTTAGACTTTATAGAAGTACCAGAGATGGTGGCCGAAGTCTTAGTTGCAGAACGCAAGTCCCGATAATAACAATTAAAATTAAAAGTTCATATTATTTAAAGCATAAAGTTTTGAATTTGATATTTAAATTTTTATGCTGACATGAGGTGTTAAAAAATAAGATAACACCTCATTTTTTATGTTATATTTAATCTTATATTTAGGATATACAGGGTAAAATGTCATCTAAATTTGACAAATATGTGTTATATTAAATAGCGTGATGAACGCTACAGAAATATCAGTTGAAATGATTGCTGAAGATATCCTAGCTAAAGAATTCATCAGAGTCGTCAATCACTATTACCCAAAAGTTGGGGAATTGCTAGACGGGTGTTATTTGAAAGTCATCACCTGCTTCTGGGGACGACCTGCTAGACGTTTGCAATATATAGGGATTTATTGCTCTGAAGAAATGCTGCCTTTTGTGCAAGCTCAAAAAGAAATACTGCGAGAACTGGCAGATAATATGGGACTGGTTCAAGTAGTTTGTATGAACGCAAGGCGATTGCTACACGACCCAATGTCAAAACTCAAGCACAACAATCCACGCTTATGGTTAGAGTTGCAGTGGGTGGCTTAATGGTGGTTAGATCCCCGACTTCTTCAATTAGGGATCTCGCAGCCTTTGAAACCTTAAGGTGGGCAATAATTGCCAATGCGAAGTAAACAATGAAAACTGGACTTTTTTGCAATTACGACAATCATTACCAGGATGCTCACCGCGCCATCTTTGAACAAGTTGCACTGGTAAAACAAGCAGAAAGCTTAGGCTTTGCGGAAGCTTGGGTGAGTGAGCATCATTTTAGTGAATCTAATCTCAGTCCATCCATGTTGGTGTTGATGGCACACTTGGCAGGATTGACCTCAACTATCCAATTAGGTACAGCAGCGGTTTTACTGCCCTTCCATAACCCAATTCGGGTAGCCGAGGATATTGCTACTCTAGATAACCTGTGCAATGGCAGATTATTATTTGGGGTTGCTAAAGGAGGGCCTTTTCCACAACAGAACAAGCATTTTGCCACATCAATGGGTGAATCTCGCGCCAAAATGCTAGAGGCGATCGCCTTGATTCAGAAGCTTTTATATGAAACTGATGTATCATTTAATGGGCAACACTATCAATGCGATCGCCTGACGATTTACCCTAAACCATTACAATCACAAATTCCAGTTTATGTTGCTACTGGTGGTGATGAAGGCATCGAATTTGCTGCTCAAAATTCCTTCGCTTTAATGGGAGGGCCACCGTTTTCTTTGGAAAGATTAAAGCAGACGGTAACCAAATATCGCGCCTTCAATTCTAGCGGCTCCGAAAAGCTGGTATTGGCACGCTTTTTTTATGTTGGCAAAACATCCGATGAGGCAGTCAGTGAAGCAATGCCTTTCATTCGCAAATTTAGCCAGAAAATGAAAGCCAACTCCACTCAAGTCATCCAAAATAACTTGAATCCCCAACAAAAACCCTTTGACCGCACTAATATTTGTTTCGACGAAGACTATTTGATTGAAAATTCAATCATTGGTGATGTAGTTACTTGTCGTAACAAAATCAAAAAATTTCAAGACGAATTAAATATAGGTACACTAGCGCTCAAACCTTCAGCTTTAACTCTGCAAAAAAACCTAGAAAGTTTGCAGCGCTATAACCAAGAGGTAAGGAATTATGTCCAAACTACCCATGCTTCCTCCCGATGATTTACCGCCAAATGAGGTGACAAAACAGGATGGAATGCTGCATCTAGAACTAGAACAATCTATAGGTAGATGCTTTTATCAAGCTTGCGATCGCATTACACAAGTACTATTGTCTAATTGTCAATGGTATCTTACTACAAATAATGCGACTCTCATGCTAGTAATTGATTGCCCTGATCTCGTATCTTACTGGCATATAGTCAGCAATATTCCCCAATTAGGCAATAGGCTGGAGAGATTTACAAGTAATGCTAAAGTCCGCGTTTATCCGCCATTTGGTAAAGGCGGCCCCTTTGAAATTAGTGTGAACGAAATCTCTGCTTACAAAGACTGGCTGTAGATTGGGGAAGTTATTCAGACTCCAAAAGTTTACCTAATTTAGTATCTTAGTGGTTGACTTTTAACCACTAAGACACTAAGACACTAAGAAAAATACATTACACTTCGTTATATTTTTTTAATTATACCTTGATCAAAAATGCGTTTGTCAGTGCCAATTGCTTTAACTTCAATTCTATCGGGATAGACTTCGTAGGTTGCAAAACTTAAATTGCTTGTAGAATATTCCGTCCATTCAGAACGCCCTACGGGACGATTACCTGCACCTGCACCACAAATTAAATAGGTTGTACCATTAATAGCGCGAGTCCGTTCATAACTGTGTTCGTGTCCATTAATATAAAGTTGAACATTGTATTTTTGAAATAAAGGAGTAAAGATTTTAATAAAATCTGGATTATTGCCATAATGACCTGATGAATAAATCGGATGATGACCAAACACTACTTTCCAATCGGCATTACTACGGCTTAATTCTTTTTCAAACCAAATTAATTGATTTTCCCAATCAGCATTACTGTTAGTATCTAAGGCAAAAAACTGTACTTGGTCGCGGCGAAATGTATAGTAACGCCGTCCATTCATATTAAAGCCAGCATATTGAACTTGTGGATTACCGTTAGCGGTACGAATATCGTGATTACCTAAACAAGCTTGAAATTTGACACCTTGCTTGAGTAAATATTTGTAGGGTCGCTCGAAAACTGCGTTAACTTTCTCAATTTCGCCATTATTGTAAATATTATCTCCAGCTAAAACTACTAAATCATAAGGGTTTTGCTGGTGATAAAAATTCATCGCCCCAGCGACAGCATACTGCCCTTTAGCACCAGTCCCGGTATCTGCCACAGATACAAAACGCAATAGCAAATCTTTTTTTGCAGGGTTAGCAGCGATCGCTAAGTCACTAATGTTAGTATTTTGAGTACTTTGATGAGCTAACGTCCGGGTTAAAAATCCTGTACCAAGAGCGCTGATGCTAGCTAAAAATAAAAATTGACGGCGTTTCCAGGTCATAAAATCACCAAATTCAATAAATAGTTAGTTTAGCCGAAGTAATGAGCAATGAAGTGATACATTAAGGCTGTAGAGACAGCACCCAGAGAAACTTGTATTCTTTGTCTTTGATTCGCTGCTTTTGGTGAAAGTTCCATGTCACAAGACAATCAGCATTCACAACCGCCTTCGTCCCGTGAACCGGAAGCGAATCAGGCTGCCCAAGCACCTTACCAGAAAGCCCAACCCTTTTGGAAGTCTAAAATTA
This sequence comes from Halotia branconii CENA392, assembly GCF_029953635.1. Lineage (NCBI taxonomy): Bacteria > Bacillati > Cyanobacteriota > Cyanophyceae > Nostocales > Nodulariaceae > Halotia > Halotia branconii. The sequence continues at coordinate 4,375,175 of NZ_CP124543.1, forward strand.
TCCAACTTCTCAAAGGGACAATTGGAGTTTTAGAAACAACGGTAGAAAAGCTGGAAACAGTACCACCGCCTGATGCAGAAGCAGCACCCGGTTTTTGGCAGCAGTTTCAGTCTGCCTGGAGTGGACTGTTAGAGAAAATCCGTTCTTTGTTACCAGCAAATTTATCGGCAAAGTTTTCAGATACAGCTTTGACGGGAATTATTGCTGTAGTTACCGTACTTGGAGTTTGGACAACTGCAACTGTTTTCACTAGTAAGCCTACTGAAATCGCCACAGTTCCCCCAGTTGAGGAAATTCCAGCACCAACACCAACAATAACTACTCCACCAGAGTCAGCAGTACCAGAAGTACAACCACCAATAGAAATTACACCGCCGCCAGAACCAGAAGCAACTCTACCACCAGAACCGGAACCAACACCGGAACTTATACCAGAACCAATACCAACCCCAACGCCGACACCGACACCAACCTTAGAATTGACACCAGAACAAACCTTGATTGCAGCTATCGAAAATCAAGTAGCAGAAATTAGCGATCGCTTTGCCTCTGGTCTGATAAAGTCAATTCAAGCTAACTTCCGCACTAGCAATCTGACTCTCAAAATTAACGACGATTGGTATACTCTCGAAGCGTCTCAACAAAACAAACTAGCTGCTGAAATCCTCCAACGCTCTCAAGAACTTGATTTCACGCATTTAGACATTTTCGATTCTCAAAATAGGCTAATAGCACGTAACCCAGTTGTGGGAAACGAGATGATTATTTTTAAACGACAAACCACAAGTTAACAGTTATCAGTCACTGTTCACAGTTAACTGGTTTAAGTACTAGGCAAATTATTAGGATCAACACCAAGAGTTCGCAAATACTGCGCTAATTGTTCTGCGCGTTGTCTTTCCTGTTGAACTTGCTCTTCTGAGGTTAAATATCTTTTATTATGTTCGTCATACCAGGATAAAATCTCTTGTTGAATGCCACCAAATACAGTTTGGCAGCGTCCAATACCCAAACCGATTTCTGGCATCCAATAAGGTTCACCGATTTGTTGTTGATAGTTCTCTTCAATTAATTTATATACTTCAAACGGCTGTTGGCGATCGCGTTGCCAAAATTCGGGATTATAAATTACATAATAAAGTACACCAAGTTTCCGATAAATTTCTAATTTCTGGTCATATTCATCCCCTGGTGTATGGGATACCATTTCTAGCGCCAGTATAGGAACAACTTGATTTTCTTCCCAAACTGCGTAGCTTTTGCGGGATTTGCCACCTTTTTTACGTTCCACCCCTAAACTCAAAAAGCCATCTGGAACTACAGGGACTTTGGGACTTACTCCTGTAGTGTGATAAACTGCCATATCTACACCAAAGAACCAATCCATTCGATTAGTCCATATTGAATTAAGTAAAAATAGCAATAGATTGGGTAGAAAATTCTGATCTTCGTTATCCACTGGTGTATCGTCAGAACAAGGTAGTTCGTCAGTTGTTGGTAAAGTAAGTTTTAGTTGATCTGACAGCATAACTACGCCGGGGATAGTGCTTGTTGCCCTAATTATAATTGGTTATCAACAGAGGCATCTGAGGGATAATTTGAAGACGTGTCTTTAGGTAAATAGTGCTGTGTTGGTGTAGGAAGTTGATGGGTTATTTCTGGAAGTTGACGATTGAGGTTTTCAATCTCGTAGTTCTGTTGGTCGATTTTTTGCATGAGTTTAGACCTCTTTCTCATACCTTTAATAGCTGGAGGTAATGAGACGAGAATGCCAAATAATACGCCAAAACTAAAGGTAATCAGAAGTATTAGCGCCATTGACAAGTCTAGCGATCGCCATATTAAAAATTGTACTGCTACGGGGGCTGAGTTTTGCAGTGCGAAAGTCACAGCTGCGATCGCAATCAATAATGCTACCAAAGTCAGTATTCGCATGTTATACCTCTACAATATAATTAGGTTGTATTTATTTTTAATTCCGCCTTGCAGTAGTACTAGCCTCTTTTACTGACTCAGCACTCTCATCTGCTGGACTGGTATCCACACAGTAAAAATTGAGCCAATCCCCACAGTGGATTCTACTTCAATTCGACCTCGATGCAGTTCTATAAGTTGTTTAGTTAAAGCTAAACCGAGTCCAGTACCTTCGTAGCGACGGCGATAGGGCGTATCAAGTTGTTGAAATTTTTCAAACAGCAATGGTAATTTTTCTTCGGGGATGCCAATGCCTGTGTCTTCTACTTGAAAAATCGCTGTGTCATCTTCCACCCACAAACGCAAAGTAACACTGCCACCTTCAGGGGTAAACTTAATAGCATTAGTTAACAAATTCCAAAGAATTTGTACCACTCGTTCTGTATCTGCTGTAAAGCGATCGCGCTGGGGGTCAATTTGTAAATCAAGTTGAAGATTAATTTGTTCGCTTGTGGCTTTTTTTAACAACGACTCTAAAGTGTTTTCAGCAATATTCGTTAAGGAAAATTCTGTAATATTTAAAACTGTCTTGCCAGCCTCAATTTGCGATAAATCGAGGATGTCATTAATCATTTCTAATAAATGTTCTCCGCTATCATGAATTGTTTGCAGATAATCGCGTTGTCGTTGACTTAATTCACCTAAAGGCCAGCGTAACAACGTCGAAGACATACCAATCACATAAGTTAAAGGCGTAAGCAATTCATGGCTAATAGTAGCTAAAAATTCACTTCTTAGACGACTAGCAGCTTCAGCAGCCAAAAGAGCATCGCGCAATGCCGTTGTGCGCTCAATCACTCGTTGTTCGAGAGTTTCTTTTTCTTCGGTAAGGATTCGTGCCGCATCCCGCAGAGATCCCATTAATTCCGATTGATGAATAGCTATTGCTAATTGTTCAGCGATTGAAGTCAGCAAGCTTTTTTCACTTTCAGTCCATTGACGTGCATCATGGCACTGATGAGCAATCAACAGCCCCCAGAGTTTGTCTTCAAACATAATTGGGGCTGCTAATTTCGCCCGGATTTGAGATTCTCTTAAAAAATTTAACAAACACTCTTCTAGAGAGTATGCTTTTTCAACATCATCTATGGCTAAAATAAATCCTTGGCGATATTTTTCCCAACACCGAGTAGCTTGCCCAAAGCATTTTTCTTTGTAATACAACACCGATGAAATAGCATCTGTAGCAAGGGCTTCATAGACAACACAACCCCCATATTCTGGAATTGGGGATTGGGGTGAAATTTGACCATTAACTGCTAACTGTTGCGTGTCTGTTGCTGCAAATAGAGAAACCTTCCCAGGTTCACTCAAAGACAAATTCTCTAACCCTTTGTTAGCAACGCACTGATTTCTGTTGACTCCAGAACCTGCAAATTTATATATAACTAATCTGTCTAATTCTAAAAACTCCCGGACTTGGGCGATCGCTGTTGCTAAAATGACTGGTAAATCTAAGCTTTTGCGAATTTGAGTCGTGACTTGATTCAGTAATCGCTCTTGGGAAATCTGTTTTTTTAGGGCATCTTCTACTGGCTGACAGACATAAACTTCAGGATTAACTTCCCTAGGAAGTGCTGTCGCTTGCTCATTTGACTGCGGCAGAAGGCATTCTAATAACAGCAGCGTGAATTGACTTTGCAGCGTGGCATCATTAGGGCGAATTAGTTGACGATAGGATTCAAGATTTTGGTAAGTAGAAGAATCACACCTAAACAAGTCTTTTAACTTTGTGAGAAAGGAAGCGATCGCCTCTGGATTAAATGTCAAACTAGCACTTAGGGCTAAGTAAGTTTCTGGTTCTCCAACTACTCTACCTATAGGCGATCGTTCCTGCTCTATATTTCCTAGTAATAATGCACTAAACCCATCAGCCACCACCAACGTAAACCTCTGCATCTGCAACTCTACAGGTATATGAATCCGCGCCACTATAGCTTCTGTGAGTATCAGAGCATTATTCCCTATTGCTTGAGCCATTTGCCTTAATAGTTCCTCCAGCTGATTAAATACAACTAAAGGCAAATTTCGAGAAAAGCTCAAATCAGAGGAACTAAGCATTTTCAATGGTCTGGTGAAAGAAGGTGGATGCTAAGGTAAAGTTTTTGGCGATCGTGTTCTAACCAAAAGTTTAAAACGGTAATACAGGATTATGCATCGTATAAGCGCTACATCAATCGGATTGAATCAGTCAGAAGATTTAGTTTTTTTATCACAAACTCCAGCTCCTGTTGTGTTTATTACGGCTGCCGATACCGATATTCAAACCTTAGCAGCTGCATTTCCCAAATTACCCGCTACATTTCCGGCATTAAGAGTGGCCAACCTGTTGCAGTTACAGCAACAAATAATTATAGATACTTACGCAGAGCAAGTTTTAGAATTTGCCCAGGTAATTATTCTACGCCTATTAGGAGGACGTTCCTATTGGGCTTACGGCTTAGAAGTAGTGCAGGAAATTGTGCAACGTAATGGTACAACCTTAATTGTAATGCCAGGAGACGATGGTCTTGATCCCGAATTGATTTCCCAATCTACCGTGCCTTTGGGTGTCGTTAATCAAGTATGGCAGTATTTCAGTGAAGGTGGAGTGGAAAATATTGTTAACTCTTTGAAATTAATTGCTGATACTTGTTTAAAAACTTCATTTCATCCCTCACTACCCCGGTCTGTTCCTCGTGTCGGTTTATATGAATGGCAAGGGAAAGCAGAGGAACAGGAGAGCAGGGGAGCAGGGAGCAGGGAGCAGGGGGGCAGGGAGCAGGGAGCAGGGGGGCAGGGAGCAGGGAGCAGGGAGCAGGGAGCAGGGGGGCAGGGAGCAGGGAGCAGGGGGGCATCTTCCTCTTGTTCAAAAGTCGGCATTCTCTTCTACCGCGCTCATTATCTGGGAGGAAACATTAAAGTAATTGATGCTTTGTGTGCAGCCTTAACTCAGAGAAACTTACAACCTGTGCCAGTATTTGTTTCTTCATTGCGTGACCCCGTTGTACAAGAAGAATTGAGTGAGTTGCTTCAGCCTAAAGATTCAAAGCAAATTGCAGTGCTGCTAAATACTACTAGTTTTTCTCTAGCGCGGTTAGAAACAGAAACGCCCCAGACCGATTTGTGGGAAAAATTAAACGTGCCTGTTTTGCAGGTAATTCTCAGCGGTGGTTCAATTGAGCAGTGGGAGGTACAGTCACAAGGGCTTTCTCCCCGCGATATTGCGATGAATGTGGCACTACCAGAGGTAGATGGACGGATTATTAGCCGCGCTGTCTCGTTTAAGGCGGTACAAACCCGAAATCCTGACTTAGAAACAGATGTAGTAGTTTATGAACCAGTCAGCGATCGCATTGACTTTGTAGCTCAACTGGCAGCAAATTGGGCGCATCTACGCTCTAAATTACCCCAAGAACGGAGAATTGCTCTAATTTTGGCAAATTACCCCAACCGCAATGGTCGCCTTGCCAATGGCGTAGGACTAGACACTCCAGCTAGTTGTGTAGAAATTATTCAAGCTTTGCAAGCTGCTGGGTATTTGGTGGAAAATCCACCCATCCAAGGAGATGAGTTAATTCAACGCCTGACTGCTGGTGTGACTAATGATCCAGAAGGTAGGGAATTACGACCAGTACAGCAAAGTTTGTCTGGTGAGGATTATCAAAAGTATTTTGCTTCTTTACCAAAAGTAGTGCAGCAGGAAATTAGTGAGCGTTGGGGAGATTTCAGTAAATCTTTCTCCCCTGCCCCTTGGCCACTGAGCGAAGTCGAAGTGCTGCCCCTCTGCCCCCCTGCCTCCATTCCCATTTCTGGGATTCAACTCGGTAACGTCTTCGTGGGTATTCAGCCAGCACGAGGCTATGATCTTGACCCCAGTTTGAATTACCATGCGCCGGATTTAGTTCCAACTCATGATTATTTAGCTTTTTATTATTGGGTAAGGGAATGTTTTAACGCTGATGCTGTTGTACATGTAGGCAAACATGGAAATCTAGAATGGCTACCCGGTAAGAGTTTGGCTTTATCTAGTCATTGTTATCCCGAAGTAGCATTTGGAGCGCTGCCGCACCTATACCCGTTTATTGTCAATGATCCCGGTGAAGGTTCACAAGCCAAGCGCCGCGCTCAAGCGGTGATTATTGATCATCTTACGCCGCCAATGACACGGGCAGAACTTTATGGATCTTTGCAGCAGCTAGAAAATTTAATTGATGAATATTATGAGGCGGAAAGCTTAGATCCTTCACGTTTACCAGCAATTCGCGATCGCATCCGTGAACTGATTATCCAAGAAAATCTTCACCTTGATTTAGGTATTGAAAATGAAAACGACATTCTCAAGTTTGAATCTCTAATTTTGAATTTTATCGGTGGCTATCTTTGTGAATTGAAAGAAGCCCAAATCCGCGACGGATTGCACATTTTTGGACAATGTCCTCAAGGAAAACAATTACGAGATTTAATAGTAGCGATCGCCCGTATCCCCAACCGTTATTCTATAGGTATTACCCGCGCCTTAGCCCAAGATTGGGGTTTAGACTTTGACCCCCTCACAACAGACTTCAGCACTGAATTATCAGCAGATAATTTAAAAATTTTATCTGCAAAAACTCAGCACCCCTGTCGCACCGTCGGGGATGCCGTTGAAATTTTAGAAGAACACGCAGCTTTATTAGTAGAACAACTCATCAGTCAACCTTCCCCCTGCCCCCTGCCCCCGGTCACTGAGCGTCTTGTACTGAGCGAAGCCGAAGTAAGCCGAAGTGCTGCCCCCCTGCCTCTTGCCCTCGACTGGATCAAATCCAAACTCCTCCCTGCTTTACAACAAACCCACCAAGAAATTACCAATTTATTGCGTGGACTTGATGGTAAATATATCAAGAGCGCTCCATCTGGCGCACCTACACGCGGGCGACCAGAAGTCATACCTACTGGCAGAAATTTTTACTCAGTTGATATCCGTGCCATCCCCACAGAAACAGCTTGGGATGTCGCCAGAAAAGCGGCTGAAAACTTAATTGAATGCTATACCCAAGAACATGGTGAGTATCCCAAAACACTAGCATTATCATTATGGGGAACTGCCACGATGCGGACTGGTGGTGATGATATTGCTGAGGCTTTGGCTTTGTTGGGTGTGCGCCCTGTTTGGGATGGTGCAGCACGACGGGTAGTAGATATTGAAATCTTGCCACTATCGATTTTGGCACGCCCCCGTGTCGATGTCACCTTGCGAATTTCTGGGTTTTTTAGAGATGCTTTTCCTAACTTAATTGATTTATTTGAGCAAGCAGTAACAGCGGTAGCAGCTTTAGATGAAGTTTTGGAGTATAATCCCCTCGCGGCACAAGTTCGTCAAGATACTGATTTTTGGATGCAACAAGGTTTAACTTCTCAAGCGGCTGAAGTGCGATCGCGTTATCGGGTTTTTGGTTCTCAACCGGGTGCTTACGGTGCGGGACTTCAAGGCTTAATTGAATCACAAAATTGGACAGATGACGAGGATTTAGCTCGTGCCTACATCAACTGGAGTTGTTACGCTTACACAAGTGCTGATGCTAATCAAGGTGTTGGAGGTTTAGTGGGAAATGCTGCACCAGAAGCATTTGAGCAACGCTTGGCACAGATGCAAGTTATTTTACACAATCAAGATAACCGCGAACACGACTTGCTCGACTCTGACGATTATTACCAATTTCAAGGAGGTTTAACCGCAGCGGTACGTTCTGTGCAAGGTAAAAATCCTCAAACCTATTTTGGTGATCATTCTCTTCCTGCTCAACCACGCATTCGCAAACTCAAAGAAGAAATCGCACGGGTGTATCGTTCTCGCGTAGTTAATCCCAAATGGATTGCGGGTATGATGCGTCATGGCTACAAGGGTGCATTTGAAATGTCCGCAACTGTAGATTATTTATTTGCCTACGATGCGACAGCCAAATGTGTGGAAGACTACATGTACCAAGGCATAGCACAGGCTTATCTGCTTGATCCAATAGTCTCGGAATTTATTCATCAAAAGAATCCCTATGCTTTGCGTGACATTGCCGAAAGATTATTAGAAGCATCTCAGCGCGGTTTATGGGAGAATGTAAATATACTGATGTTGGAAACTTTGCGGAACTTAGTACATCAAGCTGAAGCAACGATCGAAGAAACATAATAAAACAAGTGATTTAGGAAACAAGCATGGATAGTATTGCGTATTTGCACTTAGCTTTCGCCCATGAAAATAGCGAATCCAATGAACTCGTCTCTTTAAGATCTTTGTTAAATCAAGGAGATGCACCAGACTGGAAACGGCTTTCTAGTAAGGCTTGGAGTTGTATGCTACCCCTTGCCCTTACCTTGTCTATTCTCAGTTCTGTCGGTAGCGCCTTAGCATTGGAAAGAGGTGATCAAGGCCCTTCTGTCAAGAATTTACAACAAAAATTGCAACAAGCAGGTTTTTATCAAGCTCCCGTGACCCAAGTCTATGACTTTAATACAGAAGATGCTGTCCGGCGTTTTCAAAAAGCCAATGGCATCACAGTTAATGGCATTGTGGGAACAACTACCTTACAAAAATTAGAAGCTTGGCGCACACAACCAATCACTAACCAAATTCAGAAAATCAGTAATACCAATACACAGCCTAAAAAAACCACTGTTCCTAGCACAACAACCAAAAAAACTACTACTGCTAATTCAGTAACCAGCAAACGCCGTAATCCTGGTTTACTTGTCAAAGGTGACGAAGGCGAAGATGTGAGAACTCTGCAAAAACGCTTGCAAGTTGCAGGTTTTTACTACGGTAATGCCACAGGCATATTTGGGCCAATCACTGAAGAAGCTGTGCAAAAGTTCCAAAAGGCTTATAACTTAGATGTTGATGGTGTTGTCGGTCCTGCCACACTCAGCAAACTACCACCAATTGGTGTTGGTGGAGAAGATACTCCCACCAAACAAGTTGTTGACAAAGATAAACTCACTATAGGCGATCGCGGCGAAGCAGTGAGAGTTTTACAAGACCATTTAATCCGCGCAGGATATTTAGAGGGAGAACCAAACGGCTACTTTGGTCCCTATACTGCTGATGCTGTACGGAGATTTCAAGCAGCTAATTACTTGGCAGCTAGCGGTGTTGCTGGCCCTACTACCAGAGGTAAGTTATATAACTTAGTTAAGACTGCTTCCAAGAGTGAGTTTAGTGTTCTCGAAATTCAAAGACGACTACGAGACAAGGGCTTTTATAAAGGCCAACTCAACGGTGTCATGGCGGACGACACGAAAAAAGCGATTAAGCAAGCCCAGGAATACTACGGCATCAGCCTCAGTGATATTAGAAGCGGAAGCTTTTAACATCCGCTTCGGTTTGATTACTACAAGTCTTCAATTGGTTGCTTACCTCCGATAACAATTAACAGGAAATTGCTCAAATTATGAGTTGACTTGAGTAACTTTGCTTTGTTATCTTTCCCAGGTGCTAGAGTGGCATTATTGCCCGCTGGCACTTGGGACACACTGCATGAATTGTCATTTGGCAATCAAGCAGGTGAAATCCTTCTTTTTGAGCAGTTTTCGCACCTATCTTTAAAATAGAGTCGTTTTTGAACTCAATAGTCGTGTTGCACTTTACACAAATCAAGTGGTGGTGGTGATGAGGATAAGGCTGGTTAATTTCGTAATGTTTATGACCTTCTCCCAGTTCTAGCTCCCTTAAAATCCCCATCCTTGCCATCAACTTCAGTGTGCGGTAGATAGTTGAAAGGCTAATACCTTCACCTTCACCTTCTAATCGATGATAAAGATCCTCGGCACTAAGATGTTGACCTTGCGGAAGTTCTTGAAAAATGTGTAGAATCGTTTCGCGCTGGGGAGTTAAACGCCAGCCTCTCTCGTTTAATTCTGCCTTGAGTGAAGTATTTGTGTAGACAGTCATACTAGTTTTTCTCAACAAAGCCTGTTAGTTGAGAATATAACAAATGTTTTGAGTTGTTTGCAACAAACATGACTTATTGAGAATTTTTGTTAAGCTCTCAAGAATAATCAACAAAATATAAATAAGCGGCGTTGCATAAATGCGGGATGAATTGAGCTTGTTCACCAATAGTAAACCTAGATTTTTCGCGCCTTTGTGCCTACCCTGCGGGTTGTAAAAGAATTAAGAGAGGTGTATTTAGGTCTCAATCTGGGAAAACATATTCAGCAAATTTTAACGGTTCCCTAAATATATTTAAGAAAGGTAGTTGGGGATTCTATCTTTGATAGAAACTCAATAGAGAGGCTTGTAGTTAGCCCAGTCAGGTTTATACCTTACAAAGTTAGAAATATTTGATTATATTTCAGGACTTACGCACAGACTACGATTTCACGTCATTACGAGCAAAGCGTAGACGCGTTAGCGGCTTCTCGAAGAGTAGTAATCGCAAAGACCTAGTTTTTCGTTATGAGTGCGTAAGTCCTATATTTTTAGTAACTATGTTAGGGACTTGCATGAAAATAAAGTACCAGTAAACCGAGTTTCGACTGCGCTCAACTCTCGACGGTTGAGGGTTGAGTTTCGACTGCGCTCAACTCTCGACGGTTGAGGGTTGAGTTTCGACTACGCTCAACTCTCGACGGTTGAGGGTTGAGTTTCGACTACGCTCAACTACCGCGCAGTCGAAACCCGGCTGGTTGGGACACTATTAACCCGCAGATCCCTTACTGTAATATGCCTTATCAAAAAATTGATGATTTACCAGATTCAGTAAAAAAACACTTACCTAAGCACGCTCAAGAAATTTTTCAGGCTGCGTTTAACAACGCTGAAGAAGAATATGGTGAAGAAGAACGTGCTTTTCGTGTTGCTTGGAGTGCAGTGAAGCGCGACTATGAAAAAGGTGATGATGGACAGTGGCACAAAAAGCCAGAATAATTGCTACATTCCCAAGCCAAGATTCTTTAACTAGTAGATGCTTTTTGCTGCTGATAAAGCTGTTTAAACTGCTTTTGTTGTTTTTTATGATCCACAATTGGCTCAGGGTAATCAATACCGTGACGCTCCAGAGGTGGAATTTTACCAGTTACTAAATATTCTGTATCCATAGAACGTAATTCAGAAACCCATTGTCGGATATATTCGCCTTCTGGATCAAACTTTTGGGCTTGACTAGCTGGATTAAAAATCCGCACGGGTTTAGGATCCATTCCACTAGAAGCACTCCATTGCCAGCCGCCATTATTTGCAGATAAATCGCCATCAATCAATTTCTGCATAAAATATTTTTCACCCAGTTGGGGATTTATTAACAAGTCTTTAGTTAAGAAACTGGCGACAATCATGCGACAACGGTTATGCATCCAGCCAATTTCATTTAATTGGCGCATAGCTGCATCCACAATGGGATAACCTGTTCTCCCTTCGCACCAAGCCTGGAAGTTTTCTTCGTTAGTTTCCCAAGGAAAGTTCTTGAAGGTATCGCGGTAAGCACCCTCTGCCAATTCCGGGAAATTATACATTGCCTGTTGATAAAATTCTCGCCAAGCTAGCTCTTGTTGCCAAGTACGAATACCTGCTTGTGCTTCTTCACTACGGCTATTTTCTTGGGCTGCAATTGTGGCTTGCCACACAGTCCGAATGCCAATAACGCCAAATTTCAAAGCTGCACTCAGTTGTGATGTGCCATCAACGGCTGGAAAATTCCGCTGTTCTTGGTATTCAATAATTGCTTGATTAGTAAATTCTTCTAACCTCGATTGTGCTGCTGCTTCTCCTGGTGAAATAACTAACTCTCCATCCCAAATAAAGCCTAAATCTTTCGCGGAGGGTAATTCAATTGCTCCTGCTTTTTGGGCAGTTTCCTGTTCTGCTTTAGTTAATGCTTCAGTATTTTGTAGAGTTTCTACTGATTTAGCTTTGGGTTTACTACTCCAATTTTTCCAAAAAGGCGTGTAAACAGTGTAAGGACTATTATTACCAGTGCGAATTTCTTCTGGTGAGTGGAGAAGCTGATCCCAGTTTTGGGTAAGAAACTCAATGCCCTTTTCTTTTAGCGTATCAATAATGCTGCGATCGCGGATTTGTGAATAAGGTTCGACATCCCAATTCCAAAACACAGCTTTAGCATTCAATGCCACAGCTAAAGCTGGTATTGCTGCGATCGGATCACCATGTAAAATTAATAATTGGCTGCCCGCTTCAGCATATCGCTGTTGTAGTATCTGCAAGCAACCAATCATATAAGTCATTCTGGCTGGGGCAACATCATCCCGTTCTAAAATGTTGGGATCAAGGCAAAATACGCCCACGACTTTAGGACTCTGCTCTCTTGCTGCTGCTAGTCCTGTATTATCAGAAATCCGTAAATCGCGGCGATGCCAAAACAAAATTAAATCAGACATTTGAGATTAAATATAGTTCGCTTGTACTAAATTATATATTGGGCATGGGGCATTGGGCATTGGGCATGGGGCATGAGATGAAGTCTTACTCCCCCTGCTTCCCCTGCTTCCCCTGCTTCCCCTGCTCTCTTCCCTTCCCTACATGTTTATACTTAAAACACCTTGATCGGCATCTAAGGTTGCCAATACACCTACTGGTAATGCTGCATTGGGACTACCGTGACCGAAGGGCAAGTCTGAGACAATAGGAATATCTAAATTGCCCAAGCGATCGCGGAGTACTTCCTCAACACTAAAGCTAGGTATGTTTGGCGGTGCTTCGCATCTAGTGAAGCTTCCTAAAGCAATACCCCGGACTTTTGCTAAAGCACCGCTTAAACGCCACTGAGTTAACATTCTATCAATGCGATAGGGTGCTTCGGTGACATCCTCCCATGCCAAAATTACCCCATCTAAATTTGGCTGTATGGGTGTAGCTAAAAGATGAGTAGCCACGGTCAAGTTACTCGGTAATAAAATGCCACTAACAACGCCTCCACCCCACGCACAACCTTTAAGAGGTGCGAGAGGACGACCTTCTAATAAATCAAATAATCGCTGAATTGACCAATCTGGTTCATCTACCAAAGTAGTGAGTACGGGAGCATGAACACTAGAAATACCCGCAGCATAAAGACTCCATAACAGCGTAGTGATATCAGAAAAACCAATCAGCCATTTGGGAATTATGGGGTTATTTAAAGACTGCCAACTCCAATCTTCTAAAATGCGGGTACTGCCAAAACCGCCTCTGGTGCAAAGGATACCGCGACATTCAGGATCTTGCCAAGCTGCGGCTAATTGTTGGCGACGATTTTCATCTTTTCCGGCTAAATAGCCCCATTTTTCGTCTATATTGGGGATAACCTCGATTCGATAACCATGCGATCGCCAAATTTCTAAACTCCGTCCAAACGCCTCAAATTCTCGCAAAGCACCACTAGGGGCAATTACTCTTAATAAGTCACCAGGTTGCAAGGATGGGGGTAAGATTTTGGATTGCATGAATAATTGGCTAATAGTTTAATTTATTTTTAACTTTTGACCTTTTATATCATGCCCGTTTGATTACTTAGTTATTTCTACAGATGTGATATTTAGATCTAACTCAACCCCAATTCTTGCTTTAACATTTCTGGCACATTTACAAAAAGAAAGAGAACAGGGAAAAGAAGCAGGGGAGAAGAGGACAAGGGGCAGGGAGCAGGGAGAAGAGGACAAGGGGCAGGGAGCAGGGAGCAGGGAGCAGGGAGAAATAGGTAATTTTTCTTCATCCCTGATCGCTAAGTTTAGCCTGAGCGTTGGTTGCTAAGTTTAGCCTGAGCGCAGCCGAAGGGCGCAGTCGAAGTAAAAGCCCAGTTTAAAAAAGATGTTTTTTGGGCGTTGCATAAATGCAGGATGAATCGGCGTTTGAAATCATTGATAATTCGTTTTGAATTGGGCTGAATCATCCCATGATTCAGCAATGCTAGGTTGTCTTTGCGTTAATCTTTATTGAAATGAGACTCTATATCCATGCGGTCGTGCAAAATGCGAACGATATCAATATATTCGTCGGTTTCCCGATAAAATATCAAATGTCGTCCAATATGGTATTTCCGATATCCTGGGCTAATCTCATCACAAGCACGTCCTTTGTGTGGATTTCGTGCCAAGATTTGAAAGCAGTCGTCCAACATAGTAAGATAACGGTTTCTTTGCTCAATTCCCCACGTTTTTTGAGTGTAACGACCGATTGATAGTAAGTCCTGCTTGGCTAATTCAGTAAGGCGAAATAATGACATGAGCTATTCACGGTCAAGTTCTGCAAGCAATCCTGAGAGAGAATAGTCAGTAAATCCGCTGTTTTCCCCTTCTGTTAAAGCGCGTTGCAAAGCGGCAAGCTTTATTTCTCGCTCTTCTAACAAGCGCAGTCCAGCCCGAATTGCCTCACTGGCACTGTTGAAACGTCCGCTTTCGATCTGACTGGCGATAAACGCTTCAAAATGCTCCCCCAAGGTAACACTTGTATTTTTTTGCATACAATATCCTCTTATATAATACCAATATATAATATTTGTTGGTATTATTCCAGTGCTGATCGACAAATGTACTTTTTTGTGCTTTTAACCAGAGATAAGTATTTTGGCATTGCATAAATGCGGGATAAATCGGCGCTTGAAATCATTGATAATTCGTTCCGAATTGGGCTAAATTATCTCATGATTCAGCAAAGCCCAGCGACTTTAACTTTGATATTTCTTGCAACCATAAAGCAATAGCATCATTTTTCAAAAGCTGCCAAATCTGAGACAAATGAGACATTTCTGTATCTTTTTTTACTATTTATCTAGTATTTTGTCAAAATTTTTCTAAAGATTTATGTTTACCCGGTTGATTTTTAGAGACTAAAGAGAAAAACATAAAGTAATATATATATTCTCGGTTGAGAATTTATTGCCTAAAGCTCAAGGGCAGGTGTAAGGAGCTTTTTGTCTTGGTGAAACCAAGTTTTAGCTTAAATATTTGTTCATTTTTCAGTGGAATCAACTATTTGGCACTATTCTAACTAGACTGCTATATTTTTCCCAGCGACTCTATAAGTCTGAATTTTAAAATCAGACGTAATGTTTGCTACAGTGCAACTTTTAGGAAAGATATTACAGTAAAACAGCGCCATTAAGCATAAAAATCTCGGCTAAAACTTAACTCAAAAGTCTCCCTTTAATATCAGTTAGTTAGGAGTATTTTTGAGTTGGCTATATTAGATGAGATTAAGATACTTTAATTTGGCAAAAATTAAAAACTAACTAGTGATCTTTATCAGGGATGGGATGAATGAAGAGAGTAACTTTTTATGTAATTTTATTGCATAGTTTATTTTTAGGAATATCAAATGCTAACGCTAAGTCACTACCTAATAACAAAATCAATACAGTTTTGTCTACTAATCAAAAAGCAGAAGAACAGAAGTGCTTTCGTTCACAAGAAGAGAAGTTGCCAAGAGTGAGCAGCACTGTGGGAGGGCTTCCTTCTAAGCAAAATTCTTTAAAAGATACACAAGGGACAGGGACAAGGTTAATTACATCTTTTCCCTCTGCCCCCTGCCCCCGGTCACTGAGCGCCCTTCGACTTACTTCGACTACGCTCAGTACAAGTCGCTCAGGAGCCGTAGCCGAAGTGCTGCCCCCTGCTTCTTCTCTATGGGTGATTAATCACGATCAACAACCACAACAACAGCCTTTTACTTGGGTAGTTAAAGATACAAACAAAGCAGGACAGCAACCATTTTTGCAAACTGAAAACACCACCATTAAATCGCAAAGTAAGCCTAATACAAATAAGAAAACTCCAAAAAAGGATGACTTAGAAGAATTTGACGAAGTAATTAAAGATACTAAAAAACAGGGGGGACTTTTTACTCTCTATCGTAATCAAGAAAAGAATAAAATATATTTAGAAATTAAACCAGAGCAGCTTGATAAAAATTATTTAGCCACGGCAACGCTAGAATCGGGCATTGGTGAAAAAGGTATTTACAGTGGGATGCCATTGCAAGATTTTTTGTTTTATTGGCAACGGGTAGATGACAACTTACATTTTGTTGTCCGCAATGTAAATTTTCGCACCCGTGACGGTGATCCCCAAGCGCGATCGCTAGCTCGGTCTTTTAGTGATTCTGTTCTTTACAGCATTCCGATCAAAAGTATTCATCCAGAACGTAAAACTCTGCTGGTTGACTTGGGTGATTTGCTACTTAAAGACTTGGCTGGATTGTCTTTAAGTTTAGGTATTTCCGCCAGTACAGACGATTCGTATTTTGGCAATGCTAAAGCTTTTCCCCAAAATTTAGAAATTGAATCGGTTTTGAACTTTTCCAACAGTAGCGGTAGTAAGAAGGATATCCCAGATTTTGCCGTCTTAGCTGACGGACGCGGCTTTACTTTACGCGTTCATTACAGTCTTTCTGAACTTCCAGACAACGATTACCGTCCGCGTTTGGCTGATGAACGTGTTGGTTATTTCGTTACTGCTTACCAAGACTTAACCAAAGACGATCGCAGCGATCCTTTTGTCCGCTACATTAATCGCTGGAATTTAGAAAAACAAAACCCGAAAGCAGCAATTTCTCCACCCAAAAAACAGATTATTTTCTGGATTGATAATGCTGTGCCACTTGAGTACCGCGATGCCATTAAAGAAGGGGTACTGATGTGGAACAAAGCCTTTCTCAAAGCCGGATTTAAGGATGCGATCGAAGTGCGCCAAATGCCGGATAATGCTACATGGGACCCCAGCGATATTCGTTACAACACAATTCGTTGGATTAACACAGTAGACGGTTATTTTGCGATGGGGCCATCCCGCGTTAACCCATTGACTGGAGAAATTCTCGATGCAGACATTCTTGTAGATGCTAGCTTTGTCCGGGCATTAAAAAGTGAATATCGCCAAATTGTCCAGCCTAACCAAATGTCAACCCGCACTTCTTTATCGGCACTAATGCAAAATCGTCTGCTTTGTGCCAACAGTTTAGGTGACAAAGAGAACAAAAATGAAGAAGAGGAACAATCAGAATCAAAAAAATTGTTTCCTCAGTTATCTAAAATGGCCAGTGAGTACGATTTATGCTATGGAATGGAAGCTGCAAATCAGTTTGCCTTTGGTTCTATGGCAATGACACTACTGCAAGATACTACAGCTAGCCAAGACGAACTCAAAGAATATATCCATCAATATTTACGGTTAATTATTGCTCACGAAGTTGGACACACCTTGGGTTTACGTCACAACTTCCGTGGTAGTACCCTGCTACCACCGCAAGAGATGAATAACACTGAAATCACCCGCGCCAAAGGTTTGACTACTTCGGTGATGGATTACATTCCGCCAAATATTGCACCTCAAGGGACAAAACAAGGAGATTATTTTCCTAATATGGTGGGAGTGTACGATGACTGGGCAATTAAGTACGGTTATATACCAACTCAAGCAACAAGTCCCATCGCCGAAAAGCCCATCTTACAGGAAATTGCTGATCAATCTTATAATCAGCCTGAGTTAAGTTATTCTACTGACGAAGATGTGTATGACCTTGACCCTACTGCGGATGCTTGGGATAACAGTAGTAATGTATTGCTGTATTCTCGTTGGCAGTTGGATAATTCGCGGTTGATGTGGGAACAACTTAATAAACGTTTCCCAGTAGCAGGGGAAAGTTATAGCGATTTGAGCGATCGCTTTAGCACGGTCTTAAATAGCTATTTTCAGCAAATATACTATACAAGTAAGTATATTGGTGGACAAAGCTTTCACCGAGTTAAGCCTAGCGAAGCATCATCAAGCAAAGCACAACAGCAGCGATTACCCTTTGAAGCAGTTCCCGTAGAAGAACAACGGCAAGCATTAGAGACACTGCAAAAGTATATGTTTGCAGAGGGTGCATTAAACTTCTCGCCAGAACTACTGAATAAATTAGCACCTTCACGTTGGCGACATTGGGGTACTAGTCCACAGGTTGGTCGGTTAGATTATCCCATTTCTGAATTGATATTATTCATGCAAAGTTCAGTTTTGCGGGATTTACTCTCAGCCGATCGCCTCTTCCGCCTCAAAGATATCGAACTTAAAACTCAACAAGGTGAAGCACTCACACTACCAGAATTGTTTGATACTTTGCAAAGTGGAATCTGGACAGAGGTGCTAAAACCAAAAGGCGAACCGCTGAAAATTACCAGTATGCGACGGGGTTTGCAACGCGAATATTTAGACCTTTTGTCATCAATGGTGTTGCGGAAAAAGTATGTACCCGAAGATGCCCGGACTTTAGCGTGGTATAAACTAGGACAATTAGACGATAAACTCAAGCAGGTTAACTCCAGTGATGAGTATACTAAAGCACACATTTTAGAAACACGCGATCGCATTGATAAAATCTTAAATGCTCCATTACGAGGGAATTAATTATTAATTTGTAATTCGCAATTAAGAGGGTACAGAGCTAAAAAGTGCTGTGAAATTTTGGTGCTATGTTTACCTCTGATTAAATTCTGCTTAAACTTGGGATTTTAAGTTTAGCTGACCGCAAGTATTGAGGAAATTTCACTTTGCAGTCAAGAGTATGGCCTATTTCCCTCTAAAAGCGATCGCAGAAATTTATCTTGAGGAAAGTTAACATGAAACTAGTTCCCAAATTAACACTAGTTGTTACTAGTTTGTCTTTGAGTTTTAATGTTGTTAGCCAACAAGCAGCTGATGCTGCAATTATTAATTATGATTTCACTGTAAATAGTTCTTTAGTGAATGGTAGCGGTTCTTTCAGCTTTGATGACTTGACTTTCAATAATGAAGCCATTCCCACAGCACCAGTTCAGCAACTAAATTTTGCGTTCAACAATGATCCTCAAACTGTTTATACAGAGAAGGATGATATTGACTATCCAATTTCACTAGGGCCTGTTGTATTTGCCAATGTGGTAGGTAATTCATCTATCGGCTTATCATATTTATTTAACAACAAATCTGATGCTTCCATAAGTTACGAAATTGCCGGATATGATTTTATTGTCGGCAATCAAACCTTCAGCGATGCAGTCTCCTATACCTCTGTCCCTGAACCTACAACCTGGATTGGTCTTTTCAGTGTTTGCAGTATTGCTTGGCTGATGTCAAAAAAAGTTAAATCAGCAAAAAATAATCAAGCTTAACCTTTACTAATAAATGTACAAAAATTTTACCCAAATCTGGGAATTGGGTACATCACAAGATCCAATTAATTAGGATCTTTTTTTATATGATTTCAGGTGAACTGAGTTATTTTTTGATATTATCTGTTGAAGTTAAATATTAATTTATTGTCTTTTAATTTTAGCAATAGAATCAAGATTTAGGAGTAGTTGAAGCGCTGCGAAAGCCAGTCTATAAACTGGATTTATCTCCTTTCGCTGCTTCCCTCTTGACAAAAGTGCAATTAGCTTAATCTCTCACGAATGATCAATCCTCTACACTACAGTAGAGGACTTAATAATCAAAGGACAATTACTAGAGTGAATAGGCAACGCTCATTTTTCAATTTCTTAGTAGCTAGTGCGATCGCTGTGCTAATATTTGCGATCGCTGGCTGTTCCGGGAAAAGTCCAGTTAACCTTGGTGCTTCTACTACTGGGCCTAATGCTGCTATATTCGTATCTAAGTTGGCTCCTGTAATGGTATCATTATTGACTAATCCCGACCAGTTGCAGGCTTGGGAGCGTGAAGAAGAATTATCTAAACTCAAAACCAGTTTATTAACTAAGAGTGGTATAGATTACAAACAAGATATTCAACCTTGGTTAGGCAACGAAATTACACTGGCTGTCACCACTTTAGACATTGATCGTGACTTTGAAAACGGCAAGCAGCCAGGGTATTTGATGGCATTAGCAACCAATAAACCAGAAAAAAGTCGTGAGTTTGTAGAATTGTGGTTTTCCAAGCAGGTATTGGCTGGAGGCAATTTAGTTGTTGAACAATACAAAGGTGCAAAATTGCTCTATGACAATTCTCAACCACAGCAGGATTTACTTGTCGGTACAGTTGTAGATGGTTTTGTGTTGTTTGCCAATGATCCTAAAGTGCTGCGAGACGCAATCAATAATGTCCAGGTTCCCGATCTCAATTTAACCAGTTCACCTCAATACCAAAAAGCCACTCAAAAATTGCCTCAAGGATTGATAGCGGCGGCTTTTCTTAATCTCCCTATCATTGCTCAATGGCAAGAGTTAGAGCTACCAGAACCGACATATAATAGCGAGATTATTGCCTTGACTTTGAACCCCAAGGGTTTACTCGCAGAAACGAGTTTTCTGACTTCATCGGCAACTGTCACCCCATCCTCGCTACTCTCTAAACCTGTAGATGCACTGCAATATATCCCAACTAACGCAAGTTTGGTAATTGCTAGTTCTGATTTGAGCGATCTAGCTAACAGCAATTTAGCCAAACTTTGGACACAAATAAAAACAGCTATATCTGGTTCTAAAACAGATATAATTTCTAGAGTGGTACAACCCTTGGCAAAATTGCAAGAAAGCCGAAACATTAACTTGCAACAAGATATCTTCAGTTGGATAAAAGGAGAATACGCCCTAGCATTGTTACCTCGTGAAGGTCAAACAACTCCTGATTGGATGTTTGTAGTAGAAAAATTAGAAAATGTAGCAGAAGGGATTTCTCGTTTAGATGCGATCGCCTCATCTAGTGGACTCAGTAATAGTTCCCTTAATCTAAATCAGCAAAAAATCTCTGCTTGGATAGAGTTAACTGCTGCTACACAACAGACTGAACCTCAAGATCGACCAAAATATGCCGTGGAAGCAAAAGTCCAAGGAGTGCATACCACCCTAGGCAATTATGAAATTTTCGCCTCCAACTTGGAAACTTTGAATGAAGCGATCGCAATCAAAGAAAATTCCTTAATTAAAGATCGCAATTTCCAAAATAGTATCGCTGCTATTCCCCAACCAAATCAGGGTTACGTATATTTAGATTGGACAAAGAGTCAAGATTTATTAGAACGCCAGCTACCAATTCTCAAGCTAGTAGAAGTACTAGGGAAACCATTTTTTAACAATCTGCGATCGCTAACAGTCAGCAGTTACGGTAGTGAACCAGGAACTCTCAAAGGCGGTGTTTTTCTCGAACGCCATAAATAAGTAGGGTCTGCTGAATAGCTTTAAAAGTCTTGTCATGTAGGCTTTTGGGCTATTTTTTGAGAAAAAAGTGCAAGAGAATAAGGGTATAAGGCTTAAAAACCTTTTGCTTTTACCAATACCTAAATTTCGTATTTTAGCAGCAATTTTTATGGCAAAGTCTAAATCTCTTTTAAAAAACCGAATTACGAATTACGTAAAGCCTGCGGCATAGCTGCGCTTAGAGCGTAGCGGGGCGTAGCCCATTATCAATTACGAATTATTTAAAGAATATCCTGTAGTTTTCTGAATAAATTTTAAAATTTTGTGATATGAATCTGGATTACTCACAGGGTTGATGATAATCGGAATCGTCCCATCAGGCAACCAAAAAGTTATCCTACCATTAGATTCTTGACAAAAAGAACTAATGCAAGTGAGATTAATTACATATTCATTTTTTTCATACAGAATTTTTACCCAGTAGGCATTCTCTATTTCCAATTCTGTAACGCATTCTAGATAGTCCAGCACCTTTTGATAATCTTCTATATTACTTTGGGGGTTAATCACAACAGGAATAGCACTATCAGGCAACCAAAAAGTTACCCTGCCATTCTTTTCATAACAAAAAGCATTCACACGGTCAAAGTTTACTACATATTCTTTCCTCTCGTAAAGGATTTTCACCCAGTACGCCACAACATCTCCTTAAGTCCAAAGTTTATGAAAGATAGGCACCCTGTATATCAAAAAATTTCTTAAGTCTCAAGTTAATGTTGCTGTCTGCCTCTACAGGCAACGGTTTTGTGTCAGAGTAAAACCCCCATTACAAAACGTAACTGTGAAGTACGAATCCGCAAACGCCATTACGAATTACAAATTAATTTAAGATACCTCCACGGGTGTTTGCAAGCCGGATGTTGAATGAGTTCTGCTAATCGCAGCTGCCATAAATCCTTTAAATAAAGGATGTGGGTTGCTGGGACGCGATTTAAACTCTGGATGAAATTGACAAGATATAAAGAAGGGATGTTGGGGATATTCCACAATTTCCACTAAGCGTCCGTCAGGAGAAGTCCCACTAATAAGATACCCAGAATCTAATAACATCTGGCGGTAATTATTGTTGAACTCGTACCGATGACGATGCCGTTCTTTAATTTCCTCTTGTTGATAAAGCTTGAAAGCGAGGCTGTTGCGAAGAATATTACAAGGATATACACCTAAACGCATTGTGCCGCCTAAATCAACCACATTTTGTTGATCTGGTAACAGGTTAATTACTGGATAGTTGGTAGAAGGGTCAAATTCAGAACTATTAGCATTGGCTAGTCCTGCTACGTTCCTAGCCCATTCAATTACGGAGCATTGCATTCCTAAGCATAAACCTAAGAAAGGAATTTGACGATCGCGGGCATATTTAATGGCGGCAATTTTGCCATCTACTCCCCGAATCCCAAAGCCTCCTGGGACAAGTACACCGTCTACACCCGCCAGATAAGTTTCGACTGCTTCAGTTTCTAAATCTTCGGAATTTATCCAACGGAGGCGTAAATCTCCATAAGTGGCAATTGCTGCATGGCGCAATGCTTCTACAACTGAGAGATAGGCATCACTTAAGCGTACATATTTACCAACAATGGCAATTTCCACAGTGTACTTGGGACTATATAACCGTTCCACCATCGTTTGCCAACGCGTTAGATTTGGTTGGCGCTGTTCCATCTGCAACAATTCCAGCGCTTGCTGTGCTAGTCCTTCCCGTTCTAAAATTAGCGGTACTTCATAGATACTGCTGGCATCTTGGGCAGTAATCACACATTTTTCCGCTACATCGCAAAATTCTGACAATTTATGTTTTAATCCTAGAGGGATCAGGCGATCGCTGCGACAAACTAAAATGTCTGGTTGAATGCCAATAGATCTCAGTTCTTTAACAGAATGCTGAGTTGGCTTGGTTTTCATCTCGCCAGCAGAGGCAATCCACGGTACTAATGTGACATGCATATACAGCACATTTTGCCGTCCCACCTCCTTACGTAACTGGCGGATAGCTTCCATAAACGGCAGTGACTCAATATCTCCTACCGTGCCGCCAATTTCTGTGATTAATACCTCTGGTTGAGTATCTTTTGCAACTAGTAGTATCCGTTCTTTAATTTCGTTGGTGATGTGGGGAATAACCTGCACTGTGCCGCCATTGTAGTCACCGCGACGTTCTCTATTAATTACCGCTTGGTAAATTGAACCTGTGGTGACGCTGTTCAACCGCGACATGGAAGTATCGGTAAAACGTTCGTAATGTCCTAAATCTAAATCTGTTTCAGCACCATCTTTGGTAACAAACACCTCTCCATGCTGAAAGGGACTCATTGTACCTGGGTCAACGTTAATATAAGGGTCGAGTTTTAAAATCGACACCGAATAATCTCGTGATTTGAGTAAACGTCCCAGACTTGCTGCTACAATGCCCTTGCCGATACTGGAAACCACACCCCCAGTCACAAAGATAAACTTAGTCATATTTAGTTGGAATTTTTAGCAACTTCTCAAAACACATCTCGTCATTGTGCCACACTCAACTGTGGTGAAATTTTTTTGGGCTTTTGCCGTGAAAAAACTTTTAGGGTTAGTAATATCAGGCTATATAGTAGTTACCTCCTCCGTAGCATTGGCAGAATCATCTGTGTTAGTCGTTTTTCCTCAGACAAACTATCAGACAACTGCGGAAAAAATCTTCTTTCTTGGTAGTGCGCCACCGAATGGTCAGGTTTTCATTAATGGTAAGCCAATAACTCGTAGCCCTGCCGGTTATTTTTCCCCCAGCTTACCATTGCAGTTAGGAGAGAATCTCTTTACTGTACGTCACCAAAATCAAGAAATTCAAATTAAGGTGATTAGGCTGTCTACTCAGCCTGAGTTACCACAAGGGTTAGGCTTTGCTAAAGGTTCTTTAACTCCAGATACTGACATCGCCAGACTACCTGGGGAATTAATTTGTTTTAAAGCTATTGCACCCCCTAATGCCAGTGTATCTGTGAACCTGGCTAATCAAACTATTGCCCTTCTACCCCAACCTCAACAGGCGCAATTACCAAGTAATTCGGCAGCTCTCACCGGGCAGAATCGCCCTAATGCTCAGTCTTTTGCAGGCAAGTATGAGGGTTGCACTACAGGCCAACAACTCATTTCTCAAACCCTGATTTACGGTAATAACATCACCTCTGGTGCTGTTGTGGCAGATGCAACTAAAGAGGTAAATCTGGGAACACCTCAGTTTCGACTCACACTCAACGGTAAGACGACAACTCAACCTGGGGCTGGTAAAATTCAAATTCTCTCACCTGCACAGTTACCAGTTGTTGAAGTTGTAGCAGATGCAGGAGTAGCACGCACTGGCCCTAGTACCGATTATTCTCGACTTACCCCACTGCCTCAAGGAACTAGGGCAGCAATTACAGGCAAAGAAGGTGAATGGTTACGCCTAGATTACGGAGCCTGGATTAATAGTAAAGAGACTCGCGTTCTGACTGGTGCTGTTCCGCCACGCACAATTATTCGTAGTGTCGGATATCGTCAGCTTCCTCAAGCAACGGAGATCATTTTCCCTTTACAAGTTCCTGTACCTGTCAGCGTGCAACAAGGTGATAAAAATTTCACCCTCACACTTTATAACACTACTGCCCAAACAGACATTATTCGTCTTGATGATGACCCCTTAATTTCTCGATTAGATTGGCAGCAGGTGACTCCGGAACAGGTGCAATACACTTTTAACCTTAAAAAAGCTCAACAGTGGGGATATAAACTGAGATATGACGGTACAACCCTGGTTTTGACTTTGCGTCATTCACCCCCAATCGGGCGTAAAAGACAAAAGCCTTTATCTGGTATCAAAATTGTACTTGATCCAGGGCATGGTGGCAAAGAATCTGGGGCTAGTGGCCCAACTGGGTATTTAGAAAAAGATGTCAATTTGGCTGTATCGAAGTTGGTACGGGACAATTTGGTACAGTTAGGGGCAACGGTCGTGATGACCAGAGACACCGATAAAGATGTCTCTTTAGCAGAGCGTCAGGCAATTATCAATCAAGAAGAACCTGCGATCGCAATTTCGATTCATCATAATTCCTTACCTGACAATGGCGATGCGGAAAAAACTAAGGGATTTGCCGCTTTTTGGTATCATCCCCAAGCCCACAGCCTAGCGATGTTTCTACATAATTATGTAGTCAAAAAATTAGGTAAACCTTCCTATGGCGTGTTTTGGGATAACCTAGCGCTAACACGTCCTAATGCTGCACCATCGGTATTGCTGGAGTTGGGCTTTATGAGCAACCCTAATGAATTTGAGCAGGTAATCAACCCATTAGAACAAAAAAAGATGGCAAAGGCGATCGCTCAAGGAATTACTGAATGGTTTGGCAGTGTACGGTAAAATTTATAAATATATTTTGCCAAAATATCTGTAATTATAATGAACCGCAGGCTGCTGATTCCTTTGCTGTTGAGCTTTGGCTTGACGATATTTCTAGCAGTACATTTCATTATCGATCTTAACCAAGTGCATCGCTTGACGATCGCCGCGGGATCGAAACAAGGGGAAAGTTATATTTTAAGTCAGGCGATCGCCCAAGTGATCGCCAAACACGAGCCGAAGATTCAAATCCAACTTCTAGAAACTAAAGGTACTGAAGAAAATATCCAATTATTAGAAGACAACAAAGCACAACTAGCTACCGCACAAGCTGATATTCCCACACTTCCCTCAGCTCGATTAATTTGCAATTTATACTCAGACGCATTTCAGCTAATTGTGACTGATAAATCTGGTATCAAGCAAGTTGCAGATTTTAAGGGTAAACGTATTGCTTTACCACCACAAGGAGGTGGTCAATATCAATCATTTTGGTTGCTGGCTCAACATTATCGGCTGACATCAAGCGATTTTACATACAAACCAATGTCTGAGAAAGCAGCTGATACAGCCTTTCGCAACCAGCAAGTAGACGCAGTATTTCGCGTCCGTCCTCCAGGTAATTTATCCATCCAAGAACTTGTGCAAAACAGTGGTGGTAGGTTAGTACCAATTGACCAAGCTGCGGCGATGAAAATTACTCAGCCAGCTATTGAACCAGCATTTATACCTAAAGGAGCTTATCAGGGAAATCCTCCAATTCCAGCTACAGATTTACCTACTGTAACTGTACAGAGAACACTTTTAGCTTCCAAAGTAGTCGATGGGGATATTATCCGCCAAGTTACCTCTATTTTGTATGAGTATCGTCAAGAGTTGGCGAGGAAAATGTCTTTAGCAGCAAACATTAGTCCTCCGGAAACAGTCGGCGGGACTGGTTTACCACTCCATAGAGGTGCAACTGCTTATTATGATCGAGAAAAACCCAACTTTATTCAAGAAAATGCCGAGTACTTTGGATTAATATTAACGGTTGTACTACTCTTGGGGTCTTGGATTTGGCAGTTAAAAGGGCAAATTGAGAAGATTCAAAAAAATCGTGGTGATGACTACAATCACGATATTGTTCAACTTCTCAAACAAATTGAAACTTGTTCAGATATCAATACTTTAGAAAACATTCGCTCTGACTTGTTAGATAAATTTGAGAAAGTTGTCGAAGCTTTAGACAAAGATAGAATTACACCAGAATCGTTTCAGTCATTTACTTTCACTTGGGAAGCTGCAATGTCAGCCATGCGCGATCGCAAAATTTGGTTAGCAGCAAACACAATCTCTCACTCTCCATAGAAACCCGTTAAGCATTTAGTGTCAACTCAATTAAAAATTAAAGACAATTACAATTTTTAATCTTTAATTTTTAATTAAAACTGGTCAGTAAAACTAGACAAAGAGAAAACTATGAATACTGCGATCGCTTCGCCTAAAAATATAACCATACTTCAAGGCATTTACTAGGACACTTATCAGAATTTGGTACAGATTCACCAATGAGCTCAAAAAATATCTGGGGAAGTTTTGAAATAACTAATAAAAAATAGAGTCAGTTTTCATTGATCAATCAGAGTTTTTTTGATTCATCGCTTGCTGCACTTGCTCAAGCGACAAACCCAAAGCTTCTGCTACCTGTTCGGTAGTTAACCCTAACGTCAATAATCGGGGTATTGCTTCTGATAGAACTTCTTCCTTGATTTCTTCCTTAATTTCTTCTTTAATTTCTTTTTTGGCTTCTTCTCGGACTTCTTGATATGCTCTGGTTTGCTTTAAGTCACTTAATCCAAACATTGTTGCTATCTCCTGACGAGTCATTTGTGGTAATTTGTACCAAACTATTGTCTCTATCAATTCTATAATTTGCTTTTGGACAGTTTCATCAACAATTTCTTGCCTAGCTTTGTTGATTAATCGTCGTGCTTCTTCAGTTGCTCTATTTTTTGATTCTACAACTAATTTTACTACCCCTATCCCTAGCGAAAGGTCTGCGTCTTCTCCTAATTCATCTAAATAAATGCGTTGTACTTGCTGAGTCAATAGCAGACCGCGATAGTGTATATGCACTTCCGGGTCTATACTGCGTTGAGGATACAACACAACTGCACGCCAATCATTAGGTAATTCATATTGACGCAGGTAAAGAAATATTTCACTAAAAAAGCGGGAATAAAATCTCGAATCAGATTGAAACTGAACTTCTACAAAATATATTGGTTGGTTGGAAGAATGAATGGAAGGTAAAAATAAACCATCAATGCGAAAGGCAGTTTGCTTGATTTCAACTGATGTAAATTTATAAGCATCACCAGTTGTTGCAGATTCACCAATTAACTCAAAAAATATGCTGGGGAAGTTTTGAAATAACTGATAAAAAATAGAGTCAGTTTTCATGCCAACCGTGTAAAATCGGCATCGTAAACAACCCCCATGCTAAACCCGTAATCAACCCAAAAGGCGTTACTACGTAATTATTAAAACCCCATAAACCAAAAATTTGCGCTGCCAATTCCAAAGGATAAGCCATCATTAACACACTAGCTAACGCTGCACCATTCCAGCCATATTGACTTAACCAATAAAAACCCTTACCGCCAGTCACTCCATACAGTAAGCGAGTTATCAACAAACCCGTGACAGTGCCGTAGCAACGCATACATACAGCCATAATAAACGGGGGCGCTAAATCTAACCCCATATTGGGTTGCGGACATACATGATTACCCATGAAGTAAATGATGTCCGCAATACCCGGTAGCAAAGACACCCCAGACGCAGCCAAAAAAGGAGCAACAGGCGGGCCAAAAACCATCCCCACCAATAGAAAATCAGCAAACCAACTGACCCAATTAACCTGCAACCCTCTGTTGAAAGCGACTCTCGCCATTCTCTTCCCCTGCGCCCTCTGCGCCTCTGCGGTTCGTCTCTTAACCTACCTTACTCACATAAGGACTTGTCAACTTATCCAACTGCTGAATCAACAAACTAAGGAATAACCCCACATCAGTCACCACACCCACCGATTCTACAGAACCGCGATCGCTCAACTTAGTAACCACAGCTGGATTAATATCCACACATACCATTTTCACACCAGCAGGTGTCATATTTCCCACACCAATCGAGTGCAGCATTGATGAGAGCATCAAAATCATCTCCGCACCTTCTAGATGTTTAGCATATTCTTCCTGTGCCTTAATCAAATCCATTTGGGTATCAGGTAAAGGCCCATCATCTCGAATCGAACCAGCTAACACAAAAGGTACATGATTGTGGACGCATTCATACATCACACCACTTTTGATTGCTTCCGCCTCAACTGCTTTAGCAATGCTGCCATAACGGCGAATGCTATTAATTACCTTAAGATGATGGCGGTGTCCACCACGGACAGCAACGCCCCGCTTCATGTCCACACCGAGGGAAGTACCCATGATATTTTGCTCAATATCGTGGACTGCGATCGCATTACCACCCAACAGCGCTTGTACGTATCCTTGCCGAATTAGTTGTGATAAATGTTCACCACCGCCAGTATGAATCACTACAGGCCCAGCTGTGACAACTACTTTACCGCCAGCATCCCGAATTTTCCGTAATTCCCAAGCTACCTGTTCCACAACTAATTCCACACGGCGTTCGCTAGAAACTCCCGCGGACATAAAACTGAATTCTTGAGTATTGCGTTGTTCTCGTGATTCCGGTTTACGGATGGTGCGGATACCTAGCACATCTACAATGACGCGATCGCCTACTTCTAAATCCCGGAGGATTTTACACCTAGCAACTAAGCCATTGGGAGTTTGAGAAATTGCGATCGCGCCATCCATGCGTTGATTTTCTACCTTCATCCATTGCCCATCGATCCGTACTTCGGTAGGATAAATCGTACTCACGTAGAAATCATCGGGAGCTACGCCAGCTTGAATTACAGGCTCTAGTTTGGCATCTCGCTCGTCTTCGGGCAAGTTGACAGCACCCAAATCAATTAACTGGGAGATGATTTCTTCCATCACCTCGTGGGATGGTGCTGATACCTTAACCTCAGCGGCTGATGTACTTTGCCGCTGTTCTCCCAAGTCGAAATTCAAAACTTGGAAACTACCGCCAGAATCGATAATTAGATCCAAAGCGCGGTTAATTAAACCAGAATCAAGTAAGTGTCCTTCGATGCGAATAATCCGGCTTTCTACTGAGACATTAGCATGAACTTCTGCTCGTACTGGTTCTGTTACCCGCAAGGTAAGACATTTAGCTGCACCACCAGCTTTGAGAAATTCAGTCAAAGGCGTTTCAATGACTTCAAAACCAACATCTGCTAGCCGTGTTTTTAAAGTATCACTGGCTTTGTTCATAATCACGATACTGTCCACATTCACCGTATTACAGGCAAAGTTGACGGCATCAGCTTCGGTAATTGCAATCAGTTTTTCTGGCGCTACTCGCATTTCTATTAAGCGGTTAGAATATGCGTCAAAAGCACCCGGATAGTAAAGTAAATAACCGTTAGCTAAAGGACAAAAGCAAGTATCTAAATGATAAAAGCGCTCATCAATCAATCGTAGAGACAGCACTTCAACGTCTAACCATTTGGCTAGATAAGGATGAGAATCTAATTCCGAACGAAAGCCGTATCCTGCCCAGAGCCAACGCCCTTCGCGGTCGAGGAGTGCGTCTCCGGCTCCTTCAAAGGGTAAATCTTTAGGCAGTTCATAAACTGTGTAACCATTTTCCTCAAACCATTGTTTGAAGTAGGGTTCTTCTCCTTGACGTTCTTTATGTAAAAAGCGACTAAGAACAACGTTATCCCCTAGTAGTAAGCCAGCGTTGGCGGTAAAAACCATATCAGGCCAACCGTTCTGGGGCGTTACTAAATCTACAATGGCGTGATCTTTGAGGACATGGTGTAACTTTTGCCACTGTTCGACGGCGCGATCGCGCGATGACTTGTGAATATTCCCTTCCATCCAAGGATTAATCACATAGTCCACATCGTAGTGGTCAGGAGCGCACATCAAAAAGCGAATCCGGGAAGTCATAAAAATTTTTAGAGCGTTTTAGATGCTACAAGCCTATTTTGAATACAGATTTTTTATTTTACCAGTTTTAAATCTGTTGCTAACCCTCTACATTTTAGATAGTTAAAGGTGGTACAAAGGCTTCGCTTTTTATTCTATTACCCATAGGGGTACAGTGAAGTGACAAGATGGTCAAAGATCAAAGACATAAAGCTAAAAGTGTATAATTCTATGATCTTGTAGCCATGCAGTGCTAGTAATACCAATTCAAATAATGTTTGCGACAGATAAATTCTTCGTAGGGAACATCACTCACCTGTGTCAATTTACAGCAATTTTCAGGCTTGGCCTTCTCACCCGCCTTGGAATCAATTCCCAGGCTAATAGCGAAAGTCTACTAAAGTAGACTCAAGATTTTGGGCAATATCTAGTAATCTAAAGATTACTTTGGCTATTAGCAAGGAACTGAAGTTCCTTGCGGGGCAAAGGCTTCGCGTTCAGTTGACACCAATGGGCAATGTTCCCTACTCATCTGTCGCATTCTTTTTTCAAAATGGTATAACTTCAAGTGACAGAACTAACAATAACAGTTGAAGATAATCCGAAATTAAAAGATATTCAGGTTGTAATTGGCAATATTCTTGATTACAACAATAACAGCCAGATAGAAAAAGATATAGCGTATCCTCTAGCCGTTTTAATTCGAGATGCTACAGGTGAAATTGTTGGGGGTTTAGTTGGCAAAACACACTGGGGATGGTTATTTATCTCGCATTTGTGGGTTTTGGATACACTGCGAGGTCAGGGATATGGACGACAATTAATGCACAAAGCCGAACAAACAGCTAAAGAACGTGGTTGCGATCGCGCTTATCTCGATACTTTCAGTTTTCAGGCTTTGGGCTTTTATAAACGTCTAGGCTACGAAATTTTTGGGATCTTAGAAAACTTTCCCCCAGGTCATCAGCGGTATTTTTTACAAAAACAAATTTAGAGATTATCGTTCGTGTAATTGTTTTTAACTAAATGGAAGCTTTACCCAAAAATTGGTCAGATATCCAAGCTGATACTGTATATTTTTCAATCAGTATTAAGTATGACAAGAATCGAATTAAAAAATCATCCAGTCTGGCAATATTTGACTGAAATACTAGAAAATTTAAATACTGATGTTCTTGTCAAAGAGCATCTTAAACTATGTGATTATCAAATATGCGGTTACTGGGATGAACAAGACGAATATTATGAAATAGTTACTTTGCCTCGTACCATAGAAACAGAACTAGTCAGTAGTTCTATCGGCGTTACCTACAATAAACGCTTTCTACAACTGAAGTTTTTTCTAATAGCTTTTGCTATTGATGACATACAAAAAACAAATAATAATTTTCAAAAAGTGGGTAAGTTGGTTCTTATTTATGATGAAAATCTGGAATTTATTGATGAAAATTTTATCTTAGATATTGATTCTCCAATGCTGACAATCAAACGCACTCGCTCTGAATAGACAGCTTAAATTAAAAACTAACTTCCCAATCTAAAGATATATGATATAGGCAAATCTGACGACTACAACTAAAAACAACCGTCAGATATTTAACAACGTAAGTTCGATGAATCTCGCTGATAAAGGTAATCCCAAACAAGCAATTGAGCGTCCCTAAAAATGAGCGAACTGACAGTTTTATCTTTCATGGTATATGTTCTAAAGCTAAAGCTTTTTCATATTTCTGCTGATGGGGTCAAAACCTTGAGAAAAGCTGGTGCTGTCATCATAGCAAGCACCAGTTAAATCTGCTCCGTACAATTTGGATAGGTTAAGTTTAGCTCCTCGCAGATTTGCTTCTTGTAGTTTCACACCACTCAAATTCGCTCTAGTTAAGTTTGCTTTGGCTAAGTTAGCTCTACTTAAATCAGCTCCCCAAAGTTTGGCTTTAGCTAAGTTAGCTCTACTTAAGTCGGCTCCCCATAAATTAATTCCAGGCAAATAGGCTCCAATCAACTTAGTTTTACTTAAGTCTGTTGCTGGAAAATACCTTTCTCCTGCGTTATAACGCCGTGTCAGTTCTTCAGCATCCATGATTTGTGTTAACTTTATTCAATAATAAAGAAGTGATTTGTTGCCATTCTTGATTTAACTCTCCTAAAAACTCTGGCTGGCCACTACGTCGATACCAGTAACGAGCATTGTTCAAATCGCCTTCTTTACGATGTAAATAGGCATGAACCCAAGCACTATCAGCATCGCTCACATTTTGAACTATTTCATGAGCTTGGTTCCAATCACTTTGCTTGTCATACCATAAGGCTTGCAATGCTTTTGGTAATGTCAGGGGGCATGGGCGCTGTTTTGCGATCAATCGTAGAAATTCCTCTGTAGTCATAATCGTTACTCAACAAAATCAAACCTTTATTCAGTCTAATAAGTTAATAATTTGCGATTATTAAACCACAAGTTATACCGTTTCACTTTAAAGTTGATACATTTGGGGAAGCAGGGGAAGCAGAGGGAGAAAATAACCTATGCCCCATTCCCCATGCCCCATTCCCCATGCCCCATGCCCCATGCCCCACGCCCCATGCCCAAAAACTTCATCCCGCAAGTGGCGTGAAGTTTTTTATTAGTGAGGATTTATAACCTAGCAGCGCATAAAGCAGCCCCTATTAGCCCCACTTGGGGATTGAGAATAATATATACAGGTATTTCTTCAAGGATAGGACGCATTCTACCTTTTTGAGTGAAATTGAGCAGGAAATTGCTGTTTTGGATTAAAGGAAGTATTTTAGGTGCAATGCCACCGGCAACGTATAAGCCGCCGTAGGGTAGAAGTTTAAGGGCAAGATTTCCGGCTTCTGCACCGTAAGCCTCTATAAATAATTGTAAAGTTTGTTCTGAAAGGCGATCGCTTTTTTGTAATGCTGCTTTACCAATAGCAGCACCAGGATCAACACTTTTTTCTTGTTGTCCTGCTTCTTGTTCCCAAGTTCTAATAATTTGGGCAATTTCTGGTGATTCGGTGGCTATTTTGCGATCGCGCAGAAATTGGTAAATTGCGACAATTCCCAATCCAGAAACTACTCGTTCTACAGAAACACGCTGGATATCATGTTTATCCAGCAGATATTTTAAGAGTTGAAACTCTAACTCGGTACGGGGGGCAAAATCAGCGTGTCCACCTTCGGAGGGAAAAACTTGATGCTGATTTCCTTGTTTCATTAAAAAGCCTTGTCCTAAGCCAGTACCAGCACCAATAATGGCAATAGGGGCATCGGGTTTGGGTTTGCCAACTTGTAAAGTTAGTAGGTCTTGTTTATTTAAACCAAAAATACCATAACCAACAGCAGCAAAGTCATTGATTAAAGAAATTGAGGCGATGCCTAATTCTTGTTCGAGGCGTTGGGTATCTAAGAACCATGCCAAATTAGTCAGCTTGGCGGTATTATTAACCACTGGCCCAGCGATCGCAAAACAAGCTTTTTGTGGTGTTGGTGTTTTAGCTTTTTGCAAAAACTGCTGCACCATCGGCACTAAATCAGGAAAGTCACCACTAAGATAAACTTCTTCACAAATAGTATGTAACCCTGATGAATCTGAGGTTTCAACTAAACGTAAAATAGTTTTTGTGCCGCCAGTGTCTCCTGCTAATAATAAGGTCATACCAGTTATAGTTAATGGGAATTAGTTAAATCGAATTACTTCTTCTATATGAGTCAAATGGGAAGTGTCACCTTTTAGTTCTAGCAACCATTCTGGATCTTGACGCACGACTTTTACTAAGGAACACAGGGAAGCCTTAACTTCTGTTTTGGCAATTTCCCCTACTAACCCCATTGCCCCACCTAATACGGAAGCACCATGTCCTACAAGTAGAATATCGTGTGGGAAGAACTCTGTAGATAAACATCTAGCGGCTTGCCCAGAACGTTCGCGCACTTTTTCGTGAGTTTCAGGATATTTAGCCGCGATACGTGAGGTGTAGCTAGTATCAATTCTGGGGAATAATTCTGCTAGCGCCCAAACTGACAGTCTTTCTGGTTCCTCTGTCATCCAAGCAGGGTTAAGCCATTCACTTAAGCCTGTTTCTAATTTAATGGGTAAATTTAGCACTTGGGCGATCGCATTGGCTGTTTGTACTGTCCGCAAGAAAGGAGAAGCGAAAATATGGGCAATTCGTTCTCTTTTTAAGCGTTTAGCTAACTGCTGTGCTTGGATAATTCCGTCATCAGACAAAGGTGGATCGTAGCGTCGTTCTGCGGTGAGAAACCAATCAGGATTTACAAAGTCGAGGCGGTTGGCGTGTCTTGCGATCCAGACTATTTGACTCATGAGTTTTTATATATTTTCCCCTAGCTAAAGCCTTGGGCTACACAAAATAGAACCACGCTTAAGTAGGCTTTCAATTTAATATACTCTGATGATGAGGAGCTTTGTCTAGTAAAAAGTCGTTATGCTTGTCAGCCCTCAATACTGCTCGGTTAAGCTCAAAAAGCTTAATATTTGTAGGTTGGGTTGAGGAACGAAACCCAACATGTCTGGGGTTTTTTTGGGTTTCACTTCGTTTAACCCAACCTACAATGATCCTTAAGCGAGTAGTATTGTGTCAGCCCTAGTTTTACGTCTGTTTTAATCGTAATTAGGAATTATCAATGGCACTCAAAGTTTTTCAGCTACTAGCAGTTATTTTAATGGGCGTACAGTTGGGCGTTTCTTACGCACACTTTATGCAGATGCCAGGAAAGTTATCATTGCCTCTTGATTGCTACATCTTGGTACAAAATCAAGTAATTAGCTATAAAGTCAAATTATCTTTCATTGAGATTCCATCTCTCATTTCTGCTGGGCTAGCAACTATTTTAATTCGTCGCCAGCGAAAGTCTTTTTGGCTAACTTTAGTTGGATTAGCTTGTATGATTTTGATGTTGATTGTTTGGGCATTATTTATTCAACCACTCAATCAGCAAATTGATAATTGGACTTTGCTCACTGCTCCCACTAATTGGTCTACTCTTCGTTATCAGTGGCATTTTTATCATTTAATTCGTCTGGGAATATCATTTATAGGAATGGCAGCACTTACCGCTTCATTATTATTTGATAAAGCCAAGTCTCGCGTATAAAAAATTTTGGATTCATCTATCTGAATTTACACGTAACATTTGATTGCCATTTTTCTGAAATTCGTAAGGGACTTTTTTAATTTCTACTGAATATCCTTGCTTTTTTAATTCATTAATTACTGGATTTAACCAAGGCGATGTTTCACCTGATATATTCAATAATGGAAAAACCCGTACTTCCTTAGCAACTCTGCACATTTCTAAAATTGATGATAAATGAAATGCTTCTAAAAAGTTATCGGAATAAGTAAATAATAAGTGGGAACATAAAGCTAAATCAAACTGATTTGTGACAAACGGTAATATAGGTAGTTCATCTTTTATATAGCGTTTTTCTATAATTCCTATAGGAAAATCCGCCAAAAATTGCTGCATTGCCGCCATGCGAATTGCGCCCATTTGTTCTGGCGACTGGATATCTTGCCAAATATAATATTCTTGATTGGCTTTAACACCTTCGACGACTGTTTCATAAGTATCTTCAATCCGTTTACTAATTTCATCGGCTGTAAATTGATAAATTGGATCGCAAGAAATAACTTTATAGCCTTGAAGTGTCATTTCTGCGTTGAAACTAGCAGGCCCACCAGCACAATCAAGTATATTTAATTTGAGTTCTTCAGGAGTTAAATTAAACATTTTGACGTATTCCTTCATCGAACGCCCCCAAGGAATAACGTTTTCCAGTTTAAAAACCATTCGGCTCAACTCCTACAATTTTAACCATCCAAATAATTGTCTTACAGTCAATTGCAAATTACTAACTAAATCAAGAACTGGTAATACTTCATGTTCTTCTTGTTGAAGTTCCGGTTGCTGTTGTTGGGGATAGACTAAAACCGATCGCTCCTCTGGATCAATCAACCATCCGAAACTACTACCGTATTTGAGACAGTGCAAAATATTTCCGGTGACTTTCGTTTGATTTTGATCTGGTGAAAGAATTTCGGCGTTGCTGAATCATGGGATGAAGCACGATGTATTGAAATCTTAAACTCCTTATTCTCTCTGCGCCTCTGTCTTGAAAAGTTTGTTACGGAGGGAAACCCTCCTGACAACTTTTCGCTGCGCCTCTGCGTGAGATAAATCATCCCGCAATTATGTTAGGGGTTTAGTTGGTAATTTCACCATCTATTTTTGCCTTTCAAGTCTTCATCCCAAATAAGCTTTTTTGACTCGTTCATCACTAATTAATTCTGATGCTACACCTGTCAAAGTTATAGAACCAGCTTCTAAAACATATCCGCGATCGGCAATTTGTAGAGCTAAATGAGCATTTTGTTCAACTAACAAAATAGTCACGCCAGTAGCACGTAAGTTTTCAATAATTGAGAAAATTTCTCGAACGATCGCAGGTGCTAAACCCAGGCTAGGTTCATCTAAAAGCAGTAGTTTTGGTCTACTCATTAAAGCACGGGCGATCGCTAGCATTTGTTGTTCACCACCGCTGAGGGTTCCTGCTAGTTGATTACGTCTTTGTGCCAAGCGTGGAAACAATTCAAATTGATGCTGAATATCTGCTTTTATTTCTGCTTTATTGGAACGAATATAAGCACCTAAAAGTAAATTATCTAAAACTGTTTGCTTCGCTAACACTCTGCGTCCTTCTGGACAGTGGGCGATACCAATTTTGACGATCTTATGGACTGGGCGGCGAGTAATATTGCGTCCATTGTAGATAATTTCACCACTTCTAGGATTAACTATTTTAGATATAGCCCGGAGTGTGGTAGTTTTACCAGCACCATTTGCACCAATTAAAGTAACTACCTCACCTTTTTGAATAGTTAAGTTAATTTTTTTGAGAGCCTGAATACCGCCATAATTAACATTAAGGTCTTGAATTTCTAATATTGTAAATTTTGGTTGCTCATCTATGTTCATCTGGAGTTTACATCTAGAAATGTTCAATACTTATACCATGTCTCGTTAATCAAGCTGAATAAAAAATATTGGTAATTAGGGCTTTAGTCCTGACTTTGGGGACTAAAGTCCCTACTACAAACTGCAATTATGACCGAATTGCAGACACTTCCATAGAACCACGAGTTACCCCTAATTGATTTTGCAATTTCAACTCTCGCCAGAGTTGAGAACCTGTAATTTCACCTTGTAGTAGTTGGCGGTAGCAATGTATTGTTTTGCTTACTTGTTCTGGTGTTTCATTCACAAATTCAATGCGGAAGTGGCGTAAACCAATGTTTATCAGACGTTGTATATACTCGGCTCCAGTTTGGGCAGTACCATTAAATACAGTATTACGACAACCGACATCTGCTTTGAGAACGTGTTCACTACCCACGCGGTCTTTTAACTTCACCTCGTGTTTATCACAAGGTCGTCCACAGTTAGTGTAGTCTGTCCCTGTAGAGAGGAAGGCACAAAAAACACAATGCTCCATGTGAAACATTGGTATATGTTGGTGGATTGTCGCTTCAAACCACTGGGGAGGACAACTAGTAAGCAAATCTTCCAATTGATTAATGTTCAAGTCGTAGGATGCTGTTAACCGTTCTAAACCGAAGCGCTGGTGAAAGTAATCTGCTGTTAAGAGGTTGGTAATATTTAGTGAAAAATCACCAATACAACGGTCTGTGCCAAAAAATTGCAGTTGGTCATAATTTCGTACCAGATAACCATCTGCCTCTGAGGCGCATACTTGTTGCAAAATCCAGTTTTCTCCAGGTTTAGTAATGCGGGGTGGTGCAACCCAGATGGTGGAGTTTTGATTTTGTTGACGTACTAGCTGCACCGCTTCTTTGTAAGCGCGGGGGTCTTCAAATTCACAGTAAAGTGTCTCAATACCAGCTTTTAGGGCAGCTTGGAGTTGTTTGAGGTTTCGTACCAGAACTATAAGTGAAGGGGATAAGGAAGATGATGGAGATGAAGGGGGAAGTAAATCTTGAAAAGAAACATCAGAATGCAATTGCCAGCGTTTGGGTTGAATCCGCAACTCCTCTAACTGCACGACTATCTCCCGCCGCATTCGGTTCAACTCACTTACAGGCAACATCGCAGCACCAATGAGATGATTTTCTAGCGACCCCAAATAAAACGGAGTATTACCCAGACGACCTAACTGTGATTGCAAACGTTCAGTGGTCAGGGGTTTAGTGTGTGCCTCTACCAGAGAAATAGCAGATTCCATCTGGATAATATTACCAAGTTCATCGCGGGCGATCGCAATTAATGGTTGACCAACTTCTCCATGAACTTCTAAATAAATAGGACGCTGAAATTGGGGATTATCCCCAGCAAAACTCTGACGCAGTTGTTTATCGAGTTCTGGATCACTGGTTTTCCAAACTTTATCACCTACATGTATCCGACGAAAATTCAGGTCGTCCCGGCCAAAATTTAGTACAGTTTCCTGACCTTTGTGTACCACCCCATAAACCCGACCGCCTTCTTCCTTACCCTCTGGATGACCACAGTCAAAAACAATTCCGTCTCCTGGTTTGACTGGCGCTTTCAGTTTAAGTGTCACCTCTTCGTTGCGAATACGAGTGACTTCACCTAGATAAACCCCGCGCTTTTTACCAAAACGGGCGTGAACTAATTCTTGATTATTAATTCCATCAAACCAACCTGTGTAGAGTCCACGAGAGAATGCCATCTCTAGATTGTAGCGTTCTGGATCTATTCGACTTTTCCCTGAAACTGAGAGGGCAGCTTTTATCCCCCCTTCCCTTGTAGAGAAGGTGGTTAGGGGGTTAGGTCTTTCTAATTCTGCGATCGCCCGATCTAAAGCTTGCCGATAAACACGGGTAACATTGGCAACATATTCTGGGGCTTTCAAACGACCTTCAACTTTCAAAGAAGTTACACCTGACTTGACCAAATCTGGCAGTACTTCCAACCCCGCCAAATCTTGAGGACTCAGTAAGTATTTGCGTTCCCCTAAATCTACAACTTCCCCATCAGCAATTAACTCATAAGGCATTCGGCAAGCTTGGGCGCATTCGCCCCGATTCGCAGAACGTCCGCCTAAAGCTTCACTTGTTAAACACTGACCAGAATACGCCACACACAAAGCACCGTGGACAAAAACTTCCAAGGGTAGCGAAGTATCCTGTTTAGTAATTTGCTGCTGAATTTTATTGATTTCTTTCAAAGAACATTCACGCGCCAGTACCACCAAATGACAGCCCAAAGACTTAGCAAATTCCACCCCAGCAGCGCTAGTGATGGTCATTTGCGTAGATGCATGAATCGGGAAATCGGGCGATAAGTAACGGATGAGACGACAGATACCTACATCCTGCACAATCACTGCATCTACACCTGCTGCAATAATTGTGCAGAGATATTGCTGTGCCTGTGCTAGTTCTTTGGGAAATATTAATGTATTGACGGTGACATAGCCTTTTACACCCCGATGGTGCAGAAATTGCATTAGTTGCGGTAAGTCCGACTCCGTGAAATTTTGCGCCCGCATCCTAGCGTTGAACTTATCCAAACCAAAATAGATCGCATCAGCCCCATTTTCTACAGCAGCTTTGGCACATTCCCAATTACCTGCCGGTGCAAGGAGTTCAGGACGTTGAAGAAAGGGTTGGAAAATGGGGCGATCGCTTTTCATCAGGCTTGGGGTTAAGTAGCACCGTAATGATTTTATCTAAGATAGTCGGCAATGGTGGGGGAGGGGAGGCGATGCACTTACCCGCACTGGTGTCTTAATTTGCCTTTAAATGATAAAAGATGATATTTTCCCCGTAATTATTGAATTCAATCAAGCCCAATTTTGATGAATACGTTCTCGCAAAAATCTTTGACTATCATAAGCTTCGGATGTTGGCAAAGAAATATAAACTTTATCTTTTTCAAGACAATAATTAATAAACCATTTGATAACTGTACACCAGTCTTGCCAATTTAACTTTCTTTTATTCATCAGATCTCGTACTTTCCCAATATAGTTTTTACCAATTACGGGAGTTGTCAAAGCCATTTCTATCATATAACTTCCTTCTTTATCATCTACAGCAAATTCGTAATGGATGCGTCCGCAAGGAGTAATCTTGACTCTTTGTGACTCATAAATATTAATATCAGTTGGATCGTAAGGCTCAATTAGACGATAACTCATGAGAGCTTCAAGATGTTCTTTAACTAATCCCCTGCTAACAGCAGCAGGCTCAAAATAATTCATAATATCCTCAATTGAGCGATAGATTTTTTCTGAATCTGTTGTTTCCGAATAGACATCTAATAACATGCGAAGTATTGACAGCCTTAACAAGGGACTTGTAATACTACTTGAATTGACTTCAAAAAGATTCAGTATAAAATCACTATCCTTCTGTTCAAAACGATTGTAGTCTCCAACTAGAAGTGCTTTTTTTATTTGACGACGATTTGGACGAGATTTATTACCAACAATATAAGTTTTAACAAGCTCTGGAATTCCAATAATTGGTGAAGTAATAATTCTCTGGGCTATTTGTAAACTTCTACGAATATCATAATTAGAAAGCCACCCGATCACGCGTCCTATGTAATCTTCGTTAATAAATATATCTTCTATAGCTAAAGCAAATGCGCTAATATTAGATATTGAAACTCGAATTCCTTTTCTAGTAAAGTATTGTCTAGATATTTCAGAATCTTCTATCGTCTTTTCTTTAATAAAATCAACTCTTTTAGCAAGAATCTCTTTTGTAGATGGTACAGGTAAGTAAAAACTGATGCTTTCGTAAGACTGAAATGGTCCTGATT
Source organism: Halotia branconii CENA392 (assembly GCF_029953635.1). NCBI lineage: Bacteria > Bacillati > Cyanobacteriota > Cyanophyceae > Nostocales > Nodulariaceae > Halotia > Halotia branconii. The sequence goes on from NZ_CP124543.1 coordinate 4,416,508, forward strand.
TTGATAGCTGCCAAATTGTCCGATCTGTTATCGGACAAATTATAAATGAAAAGACACTTCTATATATTGATTGGGCATATTGAAAGACTGCATCCTGAAAAGTTTGCGGAAAGTGATCGGTATTATCAAATACTATACATGGCATTAATAATCTGGCTTTAGCTGCATTTTCAATTAATCTCATGACGTACTTATCAGGATGCCTCTCAATCAAATCTGCCATGAATTCTCCAAATTTTTCTTTAAATTCATTTTTATTCCTTTCATATAAATGTTTTCGTTCACCATATCTCCACCGATCGTACTCTTTAATAAAAACTCCTTGAAGTTCTTCATAGGAAGGATATTCACCTTTAAAAAGCTTTTTTTCTAGTTCAATTTTTAGTTTATCAGTAAGCCATCCTACTATGTTCGTTTCTTCCCCACTTGAATCAGCCAAATTAATCTGAAGAAATAGGCAGCGATCGCTTAAATGTTTATCCAAAATTAGACGGAAAAAACGGTCAATAAAAGTGGACTTACCAGCTCCTTTGTTACCTATAATTATAACAAATTCTCCTCTCTGTAATTCAACAGCATTTCTTATTTTATTTTCTAACTCACTTCCTTTGTCCGAATTTACAATATCAATTCGATTCAAAAGATTTCGTGTTATCTTTTGAAGGTTTTCATCTGCTGTTCTACTTTCTTTAGACTCCACAAAACATTTCGCTAGCATATCAGGATCATTTTCACCTGACATACTGCTAAAAAAACTACGATAAACATTCTCAATATCAGCAAAAAATGTAGATTTATCAAGTAAACGTCTATCAGAAATACTAATTATAGATTCCAGCGATTCACTATGATTAACCTGTAAACCTTCTGCTTTACGTACATGTACCTGATATAAATTATTTAGCATTCCCTCTCTGGAAAACAAATCATAAAAGATAGCAAAATTTTGTTGCACAGCTTCAAGGCTAGGAAATACTACTGCTTTACCTTCTGATGGTGGTATACCGTCAGTGCGAATAGCCCAAAAACCAATCCATTCAAAGCCAGTTGTTATGGCAGAAAACAGCGCAGCAGTGTCAGCACAGTAGCGCTTTGCCTGAGCAAATGCATCAAAAGCAGACTTAAGAGCAGGACCACCAACTTTGTACCAAGCCATACGTACTTGACAAGTATCAATCAGTAGTTTTGCTCTTCGTTTCGCCTCTACTACCAGTCTGCTACGTCCTCCGGAAGCTATTAGGTAATCAATATAGCCAGAATCAGTATGGGGTTCTGTAATAATTTCCGTTCTTTCCCATCCCAAAACTTCGGTTAAAATGCGATCAATAACTTGAAATCTTGCATCCTCTTCTGTTTCAATTTTTATACTGGTTTGTGTTAATTCTATATACAGTAGATCAAATTTTTCTTTTGCTTGATCGATATTCATCAGGTATGATCCTTTGCAAAACCTTAGTTTAGCGATTTATAGCTATTATTAGTATATTTATACTACTATACAGAAAGCAAAAAATATTCTGATTATCAAGTAATGGATTATACGTTAAGATTTGCCGTGATCAATTTTATTTGACAGGCAAGAAAGTTTTCAAAATGTCCACTATCTACATTTAGATGAGCCAAAAATTGTTGACTCTAATGAAGCAATCCCCTTTGTCGTTGAGATGAATTAGGTAATTACTCCCCAGTGTTATAAGTAACTAGGATTATGTGAAATAGGAAGAATGAGCGATCGCTACAGTATGGTAATTCAATGGTCAGATGAAGATAACTGCTACTTGGTACACTTACTAAAGTTTCCTTAGCAGCAATTCCACACTCATGGTAAGACTCATGAAGAAGCCGCTAAACATACACAAGAAATGATTGAATCTCTGATTGAATGGTATGAAGAGCTAAGAAAACCTCTACCAAAGGCGATTACTTTTCCTCAGAAACATTAAAATCAAATACTTGTTATTAAGAACGCAGGGGGCAGCACTTCGGCTTACTTCGACTACGCTCAGTACAAGTCGCTCAGTGACCGGGAGCAAAGAGCAGGGGGAAAAGAGGGTTTCATGCTTTTTGTACAAATGCGGGAATTAGAACTAATTACGCGGACATGATATCATCCCAAAAATTTTTATCTTAGGGTACTACCTCTGAACGCAACTTAGTATTGAGCGATCGCACACTAACTTTACACAATTCAAAACACATTGGATCAGCAATTTGATAGATAATGCTGCTTCCTGTGGTTATTCTTGGGAAGATATCCGCCTTTTCATTGGGTCTTAAGGTGGCAAATGTAAAGAACAAATTAAGAAATCTCAATTCTTTACAAAACGAATCTCAAAATTAACATTAATTCACAATTAACTAAAATCCAAGCCTCTGGTGCATTGGAGGAGAACAACACGAGTAATTTGATTTCTCTCTAATTCGATTGGAATCGAATTAAGCATCACAAATTATGAACAAACAACAGTTTCAGACACTACTACAATTTTTTAAAGCTTTGGCAGACGAAAGCCGATTGAAGATTGTGGGTATCTTAGCAAATCAGGAGTGCAGCGTCGAAGAATTGGCAGCACTCATGCAACTCAAGGAACCGACAGTATCTCACCATTTAGCGAAACTCAAAGAGCTAAATTTGGTGACTATGCGCCCTGATGGTAATAGCCGTCTGTATCAGTTAGATAGCGAAGTATTGCAAAGCATTAGCAAAGAAATTTTCACCGCTGAGAAAATAGCCTCTTTTATGGAGGGTATAGATACTGAAGCCTGGGAAAGCAAAGTCATGAACAACTATTTAGAGGCTGATACTAGCAGCCTGAACGGAATACAACGCCTCAAAGAAATTCCCGCTAGTCGCAAAAAGCGCTTAGTAATTCTCAAATGGTTGGCAAACAAGTTTGATTTAGGGGTTCAGTACCCTGAATGCACAGTCAACGAAATTCTCAAGCGCTACCATCCTGACTGCGCTACCTTACGGCGAGAATTGATTAGCCACCAGTTAATGCAACGAGAGAATGGTATTTATTGGCGCATAACCTAGAGTCAAAAAAGCAGTTATCGAATAATATAGCAGTCGAAAGGAGCCGAAGTGCTATCACGAACACTCCTCAAAGAAGTGGGCTGACCGCCGCCTTTGTGAGTTCGATGAACCTCTCCCTAACCCCTCTTTGACGCAAAGAAGGGCAGAAAATTTCCTAGTTTTAAACGAAAAAATCAAGGTTTCAAAGCCTCTGCCACTGTAGGGGTTTGGAGAGGGGTTATTTAAGGCCGTCGAACTTACGTTAACTACTGTATCAAGGATACCCTTGGGGATACATCGGTATATAAGTTGGTGCGGAAAAACCCGGAGATATTTGGGGATATATTGGTATGTAGGTCGGCGTGGAAAAACTTGGAGACACTTGGGGATAAATCAGTATGTAGGTTGGTGCGGAAGAACCTGGTAAATATCCTGGATACCCTTGAGGATACATTGGTATATAAGTTGGTACAGGAATATTTGGAGATGTTTGGGGAAAGTTTGATGGACATCCCGTATAGACTTGTGAATAAGTTGATGTTGGACAAGGTGAATATGTAGCAAAGTTAGGTTTTTGCTGTGTGTTTATCCAAGATTGATTGGTATATGGTGCTGCTTGATTATTAGAGTCAATCCCCAACCATTCTTCTAAAAGGCGTATAGCTTGTTGATTAATAATAGGTTCAAGAGGTATGGCTAAACTTTCTTGGGCTGTCATCATAACTATTGAGATAGCCAGCATTAATGATGCAGCTAGTTGATAAGACTGTTTTAAAAAGAATTTGTATTGTCTAATCATGTTTTAGCTTCAATTAGACATCTTAAAACGATAATTTTTGGTTACTACGAGTACCAACTGCAACACAATAAACCGCTGCATGATGTTTTCCATCAATACCTAAAATGGCATTCATGCTCATGTCATGAAATCCACCAATACAAAGACTGTCTAATCCCAATTGCACAGCCATTAGACATATATTTTCAGCTTGATGACCAGCTTCCAAAAGTGCAAAGCGGTAGCCGCGCGCACCGTATTTGCACATCGAGCGCATAAACACAGATGTAAATACGAACAAAGCATTGGCATTAACTGCGTAATCTTGTTGCAATAAAGATTCTACAAAGTCTGCTGGTACGGCATCATTAATCCGATGAAGCCCATGACCACGGCCTTCATAGTGGTACAACCCAGCTGTTAGATTTTCTACCGCCTGGGTAGATACGAAAATTTCAATCGGATAAAGTCCTCCCGCAGATGGTGAGTTTCGCGCTTCATAGGTGTAACCATCCATTTCACGCAACCCATTGATGCCGCATCCTGCATCGAGTAGCTGAACCAATGTGATCAGCGGCATAACCTTATTCTCAAACGATCGCATAGAACAACGTCGCTGCAAAAGCTCAATTAGTGGGTTATCGCGTGGTGCTGGCGGCAGTTCCAAAAAAGCAGCCTCCGGTAAATACCGCATTTCAGTAGCCGAAACACGCTTGACATAACTTTGAGGTACTGGAGAATTTAAATGATACAAAAGAGCTAACTCCAGAGGTTCGTTAACTTTGTACATCGCTTTGATTTCCTCATCTTCCGAACTACGAACTACGAATTACGAATTACGAATTAGGCCATAGGATGTGGACAGGGATTTAAGTCATTTTCAGTACGTCGTCCACCATAACCTAATCTTTCTGGAACCTCGAACAAACGCCGATTTCCCAGTGGCTCTAATCCATAACCAAAATATATAGGGACTAATTCACTTGCCAAAGTCCGCACTACTCGAAAACCCAGCGATGCGATGTCAGGAGTTGTAATCTCTACTAAATAAGGTTCAGCACCCACTGAATGCAACTTGGCAATTACTGATTGCAATTTTTCTGCTTCGGACTGAGAGTCATAAGTTGGTAAATCTTCAACTTTTAGATATTGGTCATGGTGAAACAAAAAATTTAACTCGCTCAACCGAGCTGTTGTGTAGAAAAAAGCGCTGTGATCGTCTAAATCCTTGACATCTTCATATTGATTGAGATTAGCTCCAGCACCAGCAGCCATGCGTTCTATGTCACCAAAACGGGCTTGACAAACTTCAAAAATTGCCTTGCGAAGCGCTGTTGAACCATCAAGATGGCATCCTAAACCAGTTGCAACAGCCGGATTTTTACCCGAATAATCAATTAACATTGCCATTACAACCGGGACTTCAATATCGGTAGTGAAATTGAAGGCAACTAGCTCAATGCCAAATCGGGCATAATGGCGTAAAATTTCCGTCTCGATTCCTGGTCGGTGGTCAAAATAAATACGTGGAGCAGGTAAGCGATTTAACCATGTAATGATGAAAGCATCGCGCTCAATTAACTCGCACAAGCCACCGTAGGCGGCAAACTCTAAAGAAGGGCCACTAGCCATGCCGTTAGAAGTTATGGGTAAAATGTAATCTCCTTCTAAATCGCTGTTCCAGTCTAAATAAACCATAAACGCTGGGATTAAAACCTTTTGGTTGCTTCCTAGAGCAAGGGCAGCCATCCATGAAGTCTGCGTTGCTGGATCAAAAGCTGGATATGGAAAAGTTGGGTCAGAGTATTGTTTGTCAGAAAAAGAGAAAAAAGCTGGAGGATAAACGGCGCGTTGGCTTAGTTCTGCATAGCTACTGACAGTTAATTGCCGACGATCAACAATACCACCACAGTAGCGCTCTATGGCTTCACCTACCGCCCCAAAAATTGCTTGTTCATCAGTCATGCCTCTGCCTACGCCATAGCGTAAATCATCTTGCTGTTTACGAAGCTGAAAATTGGCTAATTCGGCTTGCCACAAGACTGGCAGATCAAACTCTGTATAAGGCTTGGTAAATCTATCAATTGCTCGGATAATTCCTGTATGTGGGCTGACTAAATCGCGCCAGCGTGGACTAGCAACTGCTGCATTCACTGTGTTCTCTCCTGTTGCGAACAATGTGGACAACCAGGTTTTTTTAGCACCACGTTATGAGTTAGCTTTGTGCCGAGCAAGTCTAAATGCAGTAATTTACCATTAGTAGCGATCGCTAAACCAAGTATCATTTTCACTGCCTCAAGAGCTAAATAACTTCCAACCAGCATCTGGGCGATCGGCAAACTTTCTCGCAGCCGTGGTTGAGAACGCCGTTCTCGGTCAAGAAACTGCTCAATCGCCAATTCGGCCTCTGGCAGCTTGGCACAGGCTATAGACCGCATCCGATAGCACAGATAGCAAGGGCTATCCTGAAAAAGTACCAATGGCCCAATATTTCCCTCAACACCAACAGCTCCGCCCGGTAGCAATGGTCGCTGCATTTTTAGGCATAATCGATTCAAGCGATACGCCAAATTTACAGATACAGCATCGGTTGCGACAATCACCAAATCAACGTCATCCAGCAAAGTATTTACTGTTGCGTCATCAGTTAAAGAATCTGTGACGATTTCAGTTTGGGTTACTTCTGCATTAGCAGAGCTTAATGAAGTTATCGCCTCGATTTGTTGAGCCGCTTGCACATGATCTCGAAAAGCACCGATTTTATTTACTTGGTCTGACATCATCAGGAAATCATCATCGCATAGACGCAGAAAACCAATACCAGCAGTAGCCAAGTTTGTTGCTGCTACCAGCCCTGAACCTTTAAGTCCGAAAACAGCAATTTTAGCGTTGGCTAAATGCTTTTGGACATCTTTTTGCTCAAAGCCTAGCTCGTGATAAAGGCTGATTTGAGGCAGTAAATAAGCACGACTATCTAAATCAACTGCATCCTCTACAACTAAGCGATTATTTATCAAAAATTCTAAACATTGATTCAGTGAAGAATCTGTCAACTTTTCCCCAATCGCAGCCCGGATTTCTCCTATTGTTCGGGAGCCATCTAGTAAAGGTAATACAATATTTTCTACATCGTGCAGTGATTGACCTTTTACTGTTAGCGTTCGTCGTGTCGTATTGAAGATCATAGCTTCTTCATCATTACAATCTGGCGGTGCAACGTGAATTACGATATGTTCTAAAAGACGCAGGCGCTGATTATCGTTTAATTTCATAAGCTTTGTTTTATTGTCTCGATCTTCATAGAAAAAACAGAACAATATGAAAACTCGGTTTGATATAGTAGGACTTACGCACTCATAACGAAAACTAGATCTTCGCAATTACTACCCTGCGGGAACACTTCGTACTAAGCGTAGCTATGCCGTAGGCTTTATGCTTTGCTTTTGATGACGTTAAATCATAATCTGTGCGTAAGTCCTGATAGGAATAAGGGAAATATTAAGTAGCAACTCAGAAAGTGAAAAACCCTGTTTCGCTACAATATTAGTTAAATAAAAACAGGGTTTTTGTTGGCTATGAAAGCAATATTTTATGGCTCTAAACTTAAAAATCTCGGTTTCTCTAGTTACTGAATTGCTGTTCTATCTCCAGGTTAATTTAGTATCCAAATCCGACTTCGTTATTGTCTTCTATCACACCTGATAATGTTCCAAAATCACTAATCCAACATCCACGACAACCTTTACATCCGCCGCATCCACGGCATCCGCATCCGCGACATCCGCCACATCCGCCACATCCACGACATCCACGACATCCACCGCACCCACGACATCCACCACAATTAGCAAACCATCTTTGGGTAGTGGAAGAGTCAAATACTCCTGGCATGGCTAATTTTTCTAAAGCTGCCATTTCTTCATCAGACAACAGAAGTTTCTCTAGTTTGTCTGCTTTGTCTACCAAACGTATATCTATTGTTTGTTGGGTAAGTGGTTTTTCTGCAAGCATTGTCATATCACTTAACTCCTTTTCACTTCAATTTCATAACTTGTTCGTAAATCTGCATTCAAGTTTGTGAAAAACTTGGATGATGTTTTTAAATCAACCAGTTTTTACGAAAAGATACATATTTACACAAGCTAGTTTTAAAAATGATCAAAAAAAAACAAGACAATCTCTCATGTCTAACTATCATTTTTATATAGGTCAAGTTAAACACAAAACACTACAGTTTATATTCAGAGTCTTAACTAGTCCATAAAAGGTCAAAATTACTTTCTGATAAGTGCAAAAAACTCCCAGATGAGATTTATTTTCCCTAAAACCTTGTTTTTGAGAAAACTTTTGCTGCTGTTAGCGTCGTGTTGTCTTTTTTTGATCATCTGATTCCTATAACAATATCTTTTTCTAGAGGTTTTTATTCTTTCTGAAGTAGTACTTTATTTATTATCGAAAGTAGTTTTACTATTTCTGAAGTAGGATTATTTTCATTTTTGATAGCACCTAAGATATGAGACTGCATTATGTTACTAATGTAGAAAAACTACAGAAAATTGAGAATAAAAAGCATTTTGACAGTTAAGACCAATTTTTAAACCACAAGATCCCCGACTTCTTTAAAAAGTCGGGGATCTAAGCCTTATAATAATCAGGTTTAATTGATGAACGATTTAAGAGTTTGGTTTGAAGACTACATTAGAGCTTTATTTCGTTCTTTACCCTTGTTGTGGACAGCAGCACCCAAGGAAATGACCTTTCTTGTCGCTGTCACTTTATTACAAGGGTTTCTTCCTGCTATCAGTGTTTGGATTACCAAGCTAGTAGTAGATACTGTAACAACAGCCTTGACATCTGGCAGAGAATTAAGCTACTCAATTTTATGGCCTTTGGTAGCAGGATGGGTTGGAGCCTTGTTATTAGAGACACTTTTATCTCCTTGGGTATTCGCACTTCAGGGAAATCTCAATGACAAGTTAACGGCTCACATTAGCTTATTGTTAATGCACAAAGCTGATACTTTTCCAGACCTGAGCCGTTTTGAAGATTCTCAGTTTTATGATGAACTACAACTTCTCCAAGAACAAGTTAGCTATAAGCCATTGAACTTATTGGAAAACTTGGTGGAATTAGGTCGATCTTTTGTAACTTTGATTGTAATAATCGGGCTACTAGTTCCTCTCGCTTTTTGGATACCCCTAGTGATTGCGATCGCAACTATACCCCAGATAGTGGTTTCTTCCCAGTATGGAAAAGCTATTTGGCTAACTTTATTTGAAAACAGTCCTCAAGCCCGGCGCATGGAGTATTACACTTCGGTAATGCTGACTGACACCTACGCCAAAGAAATTAGGTTGTTTCAGCTAGGTTCGTTTTTTATGCAGCGCTACCTGATAGCATTTCAATCTTTACATCAATCAATGCGTCATCTGAGGGGCAAGCAAGCATTTTGGTCATCTAGCTTAGCTATTTTGAGTACTTTAGGCAATGGTTTTTCTTTTTACTGGGTAGTACAGAAAGCTTTCAGAGGAGAATTTAGCCCAGGAAGTGTACTTTTGTTCGTACAGTCATTAACTTACTTCCAGAATAATCTAGAAAGATTGATTGCTAATTGGCTGGATCTATTGGAAAATATTCTCTACATGCAGCAGTTTTTCAATTTTCTCGATAGCCCAATCCCCATGCCACTGAGCATACCTGGAGAGAAAATACCAACTCCGATTCGTTCGAGTATTACTTTTGAGAAAGTTGACTTTCGCTATCCAGATAATCGATTAGCCCTCAAGAATATTTCTTTTAGCCTGTATCCTGGACAAACAGTAGCCATAGTAGGAGAAAATGGAGCAGGTAAAACTACTCTAGTCAAGCTGTTGACTAGACTATACGATCCAACAACAGGAAGCATTTTAGTTGATGGTATAGATCTGAGAAATTTTAATTTAGAGCAATGGCGGCAGCAAATTGCTGGGGTTTTTCAAGACTTTGGTCACTATGCGCTTACCCTAAGAGAAAATATCGCTTTAGGAAACCTAGCTGCTCTGGAACATCCAGACATTCTCAGATACGCAATTGAAAAAGCCGATATCGTCAAACTAGTCGATCATTTTCCCACAAAAGAGGATACACCACTGGGCAAACAATTTGGCGGCACAGAACTTTCTGGAGGTCAGTGGCAAAAGTTAGCTATAGCTCGTGCTTTTGTCCGCCAAGAAGCTCAATTATTACTCTTGGATGAGCCTACTGCTGCGCTTGATCCCCGTAGTGAGTCTGATCTTTACCTTCGGTTTATTGAGCTAACTGAGGGTAAGACTACCATTTTGATTACCCACAGATTAGCTTCAGTACGAATGGCTGACCGAATCTTAGTTCTTAAAGATGGTCATTTGATTGAGGATGGTACTCATCAAGAACTTTTACAGCGTAGAGGTGAATACACCGCACTGTGGAATATACAGGCACAACAATACGGTATTTCTGCTCAATAATCATGTGGTTGTAACTATATATTTTTCAAGTGGTATAAAGTTTTATCTATGATACCAATTTAATATTAATTTAATAATTAACATCTCAAATAAACAATATTTGAGGCTAAAAGCTGTAAGCTATTTTAAACGCTTTGAAATTAAAGCTTATAAGTAATACTTACCTGTGTGGGAAGTATTACTTATAAGTTAATTTTCCATTTGTCTTGCGCTAGAGATTATTTATCTAGTCAAGACGCAATAGCTTTTATACTTCGCAATGCAAGAAAATGTTTTCTTGTCCTGAATTTTCATGCTTATAGAACATGAAATTTCTTCAAAGTAGCGAACAAGTTTTACAAGCCTCAATTTTGCTGTTTTTGTAACCAAATACCCGACAATGTCTCTGACAAATACTATCAACTTTAGGAATTTACGAGGCGATATATTTGGTGGTTTAACTGCCGCGATCGTTTCTTTACCGCTAGCATTGGCGTTCGGCGTTGCTTCTGGTGCTGGGCCTGTAGCTGGTCTTTACGGTGCTGTTTGTGTTGGTTTTTTTGCTGCCTTGTTTGGCGGCACACCTACTCTGATTTCTGAGCCTACCGGACCGATGACTGTAGTAATGACTACAATTGTCGCTTCTCTGACTGCAAGTGATCCTGAGAACGGCTTAGCAATGGCATTTACTGTAGTCATGCTTGCCGGGATATTTCAAATTATCTTAGGAATATTTAAGCTGGGTAAATATATTACCCTCATGCCTTATAGTGTCATTTCCGGCTTCATGTCCGGGATTGGAGTCATTCTGGTTATCCTCCAGATTGCACCTTTTGTAGGACAGCTAAATCCTAAAGGTGGTGTGCTGGGAATGGTGCAAAATCTGCCCCAGCTGTTAGCAAATATCAATCCTGTGGAAACAGCTTTGGGAGCGATGACTTTGGCAATTATTTTCTTAATGCCATCTAAACTTAAGCGCTTCGCTCCACCGCAACTAGTGGCATTAGTACTAGTTACCATAATTTCTCTGGTCTTTTTTGGAAATGCTGAAATTAGAAGAATTGGCGAAATTCCAATGGGACTACCAACACTACAACTTCCCACCTTCACAGCATCACAGATCACTGTGATGATTGTCGATGGGGTAATGTTGGGGATGTTGGGTTGTATTGATACCTTGTTGACAGCAGTCATTGCAGATAGTTTGACTCGCACAGAACACAAGTCTAATAAAGAATTAATTGGTCAAGGTATCGGTAACTTGTTCTCTGGTTTATGTGGTGGATTACCTGGTGCTGGGGCCACTATGGGAACGGTGGTAAATATCCAGACTGGTGCAAAAACGGCTTTATCTGGTCTAACTCGTGCCTTGATTTTACTAGTGGTAGTTTTATGGGCTGCGGGTTTAACTGAAAGTATCCCGATGGCAGTGCTGGCGGGTATTGCCCTCAAAGTCGGGATTGATATTTTAGACTGGAGCTTCCTCAAACGCGCTCACAAGGTATCTTGGAAAGGTACAGCCATCATGTACGGTGTCATGTTCTTAACCGTATTTGTTGATTTGATTGTGGCTGTCGGTGTAGGCGTTTTTATTGCCAACATCTTAACTATCGAACGTCTTTCTCAGTTACAGTCTCAGGATGTGAAGACGATTACCGATGCTGATGATGCCATTGTCTTGAACAATGAAGAAAAACAATTGCTCGACCAAGCTCATGGGCGCGTCCTATTATTTTACCTGAGTGGGCCGATGATCTTTGGAGTTTCCAAAGCGATCGCTCGTGAACATTCAGCAATGGCAGATTCTGACGTACTAATTTTGGATTTGAGCGATGTGCCGATGTTAGGCGTGACCGCTTCTTTGGCAATTGAAAATGCCATTCAAGATGCTTGTGACCAAGGTCGTCATGTCTTGATTGTTGGTGCTGCTGGCAAAGTTAAACAGCGCTTAGAAAAGTTTGGTATTGCCAGATTTGTACCTTCACATCATTTCTTTATGAATCGTGTAGAGGCACTCAAGCAAGCTGTAGCTTTAGTTAATCCTTACGCAGTTAGTGGCAATGTTGCTGGTAGCAGTGAATATCGCTCCCCTGCGAATGACACTGATAACTACGGCTATCAAACTTAAGAAATGAGGAAAAGGGGCAGGGGAGTAGAGGAGAAGATGAAAAGGAGCAGGGGGCAGGGAGCAGGGAGAAAGAGGTAATTTTTCTTCATCCCCCTTGCACCCCGTACCCTGCCCCGGTTGTTGAGCTTGTCCTGAGCGCAGCCGAAGGGCGTAGTCGAAACACTGCCTCTTTTGCCCCATGCCCTATGCCCCATCCCCATTTTCATTCGTTTGCCAATTAGGATTAATCAGACTAGTAAGAATATGGTCTTGCCATTGGCCGTTAATTAATAAATAATCTCTAGCATATCCTTCGACAACAAAACCGAGACTTTTAAGTACGTTACCACTCCGCCGATTGTGGGGCATATAATTTGCCATAATGCGGTGAAAATTTAGTTCCTGAAATACATAATCAGTAGCAACTTTTAGCGCTTCTCTCATATATCCATTACCTTGCTTAGCTTCTGCAAGGCTATAGCCCACATAGCAAAAGTGGGCTGCTCCTCGAACAAAATTATTGAAGTTGATCACCCCAATAATTTCATTGGGATTTTTCTTAATAAAAATAAAAAGTTTTAAAGATTGTTCATGAATAAACTCTAAAAAACTATTTTCGATTTGATATTGCCAGTACTGTTGTGTAAAAAAATCTGCTACCCAAGTAGGATAAAATGGAGTAAGATAATTTCTATTTTCAGTAAAATATTTTACTATTTTGGGTATATCCTCTTTTATACCAATTCTTAATAATAGGCGATCGCTAGTAATTAATGGTAGTTCTGATTTCATAAACTAAGTGATTTAATCTTTATCGTTTAGCAAAATTTAAGATAAATGTAACGCAGCTTACAAAAATGTAATTAAGTAATGCCCACATTTTCTAAAATTTAGTAGCATTCATTCTTGCTGTGTTATCGTATTGCAATTAGAAAACTTAGCCGAACAGCTATGGTTATTGTGCCTAAAATGAACAATAAATACTTCGTTTTCAGCTATTTAACATAGCAGTTGTTATGTGATGAAATACACCCGTCTAGTCCCTAATCTCTAGTCCCTAGCCCCTTTTCCTTACGAGTGTATTGCACACAACCGAGAAGCGCTATAGTGAATATTTTTACAATAAATTCAGTCTACAAGAAGGTATAGTAATGTCGGGAATACGCTATGATTGGCAGCAAGCAGAGATCCAGGCGATATATAATACGCCATTGCTAGAGCTTATTTATCGAGCTGCTAGCATTCATCGCCAATATCATGACTCAACAAAAATACAAGTCTGTAAACTCATCTCTATTAAAACCGGAGGCTGTCCCGAAGATTGTAGCTACTGCGCCCAATCTTCTCGGTATCAAACAAAAGTAAAACCCCAAGCGTTTTTAGATAAAACAACAGTAATTAACATTGCCCAAAAAGCCAAAGAAACTGGAGTTAGCCGCGTCTGCATGGGTGCTGCTTGGCGTGAAGTGCGAGATAATTCTCAGTTTGAGACTGTGTTGGAAATGGTTAAAGAAGTCACCGACATGGGTTTAGAAGTATGCTGCACCTTGGGAATGTTAACAACAGACCAAGCAAAGCGATTGGCAGCAGCAGGACTATATGCTTACAACCATAACCTGGATACCTCACAAGAATATTACAGCACAATTATTACTACCAGGACTTATAGCGATCGCTTGCACACTATAGAAAATGTCCGGCAAACGAATGTTACAGTGTGTTCCGGCGGTATTTTAGGTTTGGGCGAAAGCGTTGACGACCGTATAGGTATGTTACATACTTTAGCCAACCTCCATCCTCATCCCGAATCTGTACCTATTAATATTCTTTCCCAAGTACCGGGTACACCCTTGGAAAATCAACCCGATGTGCCAATTTGGGATATAGTGCGGATGATTGCCACAGCCCGGATTTTAATGCCAGCTGCCGACGTGCGTTTAAGTGCAGGTAGAGCAAGACTTTCTCACGTTGAACAAGCTTTATGCTTTATGGCAGGAGCAAATTCTATTTTTTCTAGTGACGACAACAAGATGTTAACAGTTACTACTCCTTGTCCAGATTACGACGCTGACCGAGAAATGCTGAATTTACTCGGTCTAGAAATGCGTCCTTCTTCCCAAAGACAACAAAAGGTAGCAAGTCCTGCTGTTGTGGGATGAAGTTGAATGGGGCATGGGACGTGGGGCATTGGGCATGGGGAAGAGGAATTGGGGCAGGGTGCTGGGTGCAGAGGGGAAAGAAAAAGCAGAGGGGCAGGGCGCAGGGTGCAAGGGGGAAGTTAAGAAAATGCTTTGAATTTAAAGATGTGTACTTAATCTTTAATCTTTCTCCTTTTCTCCCTGCTCCCTGCTCCCCTGCCTATTTCCCCCTGCTCCCTGCTCCCCTGCTTCTTTCCTAGTCCCTAGCCCCATGCCTCAACGACACGTACCTCATCAAAACAGAAGCACTAAATGATCTTGGCAGAACGCAGACCAAACAACAGACCTACGGCTATACCCATGAACAAAGCCAAGAAGCCGATATAAGCTACAATTCCAAACATTGATGTTTCTCCACATACTTCAATAAATCTATTGAATCATTTAGTTTGGGCTTATGGAATGGGTAGAGTACCAATCTCTGATGTCCCACATTGCGATAAAATACAGCCCACGGGCGCTTGTTTAGGGTTAGGCAATGACTTCTATCATTAATGTCAATTTACCACAGCAGTCTTATGAGATTGCGATCGCACCTGGGAGTTTAGAGCAGTTGGGTCAACAGATGGCTAATCTGAACCTAGGTAAGAAGGTATTGGTGGTTTCTAATCCGACAATTTTCAAGCATTATGGAGAAAGAGCGATAAATTCGCTCACATCTGCTGGATTTAAAGTAGTCAGCTATTGCCTACCAGCAGGTGAACGCTACAAAACCCTCAATTCTATCCAAAAACTTTACGATATCGCCTTAGAAAACCGCCTAGAACGTTCCTCGACAATGGTGGCTTTAGGCGGAGGCGTAATTGGTGATATGACAGGCTTTGCAGCAGCAACTTGGTTGCGAGGGATTAATGTTGTGCAAGTGCCTACCACTCTCTTAGCAATGGTAGATTCTGCAATTGGTGGTAAAACAGGTGTCAATCATCCCCACGGCAAAAACCTGATTGGAGCATTTCATCAACCGCGAAAAGTCCTCATCGACCCAGAAGTACTGAAAACTCTGCCTATGCGAGAGTTTCGGGCTGGTATGGCAGAAGTTATCAAATATGGCATAATTTGGGATGCGGAATTGTTCGCTCAATTAGAAGCTAGTAAAAACCTCAATCAATTACGCTACGTCAAGCCTGAGGTGATAGACGCAATACTAACGCGCTCTTGTCAAGCTAAAGCCAATGTTGTTAGTAAAGACGAAAAAGAAGGTGGACTAAGAGCAATTCTCAACTATGGACACACCATTGGTCATGCAGTGGAAAGCTTGACAGGTTATCGATTAGTCAATCATGGTGAAGCTGTTGCTATTGGTATGGTGGCAGCTGGGCAAATTGCTGTAGCATTGGGACTTTGGCAACAAGAAGATACAGAACGTCAAAATGCCCTGATTCAAAAAGCGGGTTTACCCACTCGGCTACCAGAGGGAATAGATATTGAAGAAATTATTGCAGCACTGCAATTAGATAAAAAAGTCAAAGCTGGTAAAGTGCGGTTTATTTTACCGACGCAGATTGGTGTCGTGAAAATTACAGATGATGTACCATCAGAGACTATCCGGCAAGTATTGCAAGGAATGTAATTCATAACCAAATTACAATTAAAACTAGCCGCCAGCTGGTTTGCCATGATACTCCAAGCCAACAATCAATTGACCTTGCAAGAGTTCCTCAATCTGCCACCAGATGAGGGAGATGTCACCTACGAACTTGTGGATGGTCAAGCAATTCCTAAGATGTCACCAAAGTTTTTTCACTCTAAGCTGACCCGTACCCTGCTTTACTTAATTGAGCAGTGGTGTGAAGAACGAGGGGAAGCCTTTCCAGAATGGGCAATTGCATTAACCCGTCACGGGCGAGACTGGGTACCGACACCAGATATTTTGTATATCTCTTATGAACGTTTACCCGCCGACTGGAGCGAAGATACAGCCTGTCCTGTTCCTCCCGATTTGGTAATTGAAATTATTTCACCAGGACAAACCTTTGGAAAAATGACAGCAAAGGCGAAAGACTATTTAGACGCTAAAGTGTTGCGGGTTTGGGTGGTAGATAGCAAAGCTAGAAGCATTACTGTGTTTTACCCAGATGCTGCACCACAAACTTATATGGGAGATCAACTTCTCACAGATTCCCTATTTGAAGGATTAAAATTTACTGCTGAGCAAGTGTTTAAAAAAGCAAAAATTTAGTGGTCTGTGAAACTTAAGTTCATATAGCAATCCTATTTGATGCGCGAAAATCTAGAGGCTCAGATCCCCGACTTCTTTAAGAAGTCGGGGATCTTGTTATTCAAGTAATGCTATAGTCAAAAACTTCAGATTATTTCATTCATTCCGCAATAATATATACAAATTGTTTTGATTACCACGCACCAAACGTAAAGTTTCATCTAAAAAAGTAATATCCACCCAGCCATTAAATGAGAGTGATGCCTCTAAAGGTAATTCTTTATTTACTTGTAGAACCTCTCGAAAAGCAGAGTCACTTAATTCATTATTAGTGCTGTTGACGGATGTTTTCAAAAAATCAATATTGAGGCGTTTAATATCTTCTATTGTATAGCGTCCTTTAACTAAAACAATACCACCGATACTAGAGCCTACCGTACATTCAATCAGGTTATTGTACTGTTGGTTAAGTATATAAACTTCTTGGAAGATACCAGTAACTCTAATATTTACATCAGGTAATTTACCAAAAGAGAGACGTTGCAGAGTAGTTTCTCGCTCTAGTCCAAAGGTGCTGTACAAAAGCCGCCAGCGCCCTTGAATCATTGCAAGATGATTTGTAGGTTCATTAGTGGGATTAAGCGACTCAAGCTTTTGGGCTAATGTTTCGATTTGCTGTTGGGCTATGGAAGTGTAGTTAAACCCCATTTCACTAGCCTCTGAAATAGAAATTAGTTCTTGTTTAAGGTTTGCTAATTTACAACTCATAATTTTTCTTAAAAATCTGCTAATTTGCGAAGAATACTTGCAGTTTGAAGAAAAGGTACTGATCAATTGTATCCCTGACGACTGCCAAACTTAACCTTAGCCTCTCCTCCAGATGGAGGGAATACAATTGAACAAAAAGATAAGTTTGTTTATAGACTAGTCAACTATAAAATGTCTTTGCTAATTGCCTCCAGTGATATCCCCATCCTGGAGGTTATTTCTAACTTTATTAAGAATTTTAATCACTAATTGATTTAAGAAGCGATCGCACTGACGTTATCGTTAAGTCTGCGAATCAAACGAGATAATTCACGAATAATATTTACTGCAATTTCTGGTGTTTCTTCGATCGCATCATAAAGTTGCTCTTGCGTCAACTCCAAAAATTCACAGGGTTCTAAAGTCGTAGCAGAAGCGGAACGGGGTTGAATATCAAATACTGCCATCTCACCAAAGTATTTTCCCTGTTCTACTTCTGCCAATTGCTTATCCCCTATATGGACTTTAACTCTACCTGAGACAACAATGTAAAGCGATCGCCCTTCTTCTCCTTGCCGAAAAATGGTGTAATTAGCGGGAAATTGCAGCTCATGCATCACTGAAGTCAACCGCACAATAAAATCATCCCGCAGTTCTTTAAAAATTGGGACTCGCCGGACAAATAATAAACGGTCAACGCTACTGAGCATAAATAGTTAATTATAAGTTACAAATTACACATTAATTATATCAAGATTTAGAGGTGAAAGCCAAAACAATGCCGACATTAACCTGATTATTGACCTTTTGATCGGTTCATTATATTACGTACTGATTTATTTTTAAACTCACAACAGAATCAGTAAAAGCTTATACGCACCGAACTATGGATATTTTTCTTAAAGATCTGGGTACTGTATAAAATAGTAACAATTGTTGCTGATAGAACTAACAGCTTGGGATAGGATTTTTGAATTACTAACTTGGCTGAAACTAAAACTAAATAATTAAATCTTCATCTTTGAGAACAATTTGATAGTAATTGCAACAATCAATGACAAATTTGAGTGGTTTCCAAAAATTAATCGCAATTGCAAATGAACATGGAATTAGTTGCCATGCAGCGCCAGAAGAGTGCTTGGTTGCATCCTTGCCTGGAGACGATGATTTTTTATTAGCTTTTACTTGGTCTGGTGCAGTTGAAGGAGAGCCGCCAGAGCATGAACTAATAGCAATTAGTGTACAGGATATTGCCAAAGAAGTGACTGTTGCTGCTTGGCAGATTCCTACTTATTTATTTGGTAATGTCTTAAGACAGGCACAGATGCTTGTTACTGCTCATAAAGATTTTATGCTAGGAACAAATGAACCATAGTTAAAAACTATAGATAGCATTTTTATTGCTTCCTGTTATTTCACTGAGGTATACCTCTGAAGACAGATACTATATACTGTTAAAAAGCTTACATTTATAAAGAAATGTAAAGGGATTAAATCAAAAAATATGGCAGACATTGTTGATACTGCTGCAAATGCTGGTTCTTTTAACACTCTAGTTGCTGCGGTCAAAGCTGCTGGTCTAGTAGATACCTTGAAAGGATCTGGCCCATTTACCGTTTTTGCACCCACTGATGAAGCATTTGCGAAGCTTCCAGCAGGTACAGTAGACTCATTACTCAAGGATATTCCAAAACTCAAGAAAATCCTGACTTATCATGTAGTTTCAGGTAAAGTGTTGGCAGCTGACGTGGTGAAGATGAAGTCAGCTACCACTGTTGAAGGTTCTGATGTAAAAATTGATGCGTCAAATGGTGTCAAAATCAATGATGCTACTGTTGCAACACCAGATGTTGCTGCTGATAACGGCGTTATTCACGTCATTGATACTGTGTTGATTCCTGCGTAAGCAAACGCTTGATAGCTGATTTATAATTGCAGGACAGTGATTAGTTATGGTCACTGTCCTGCATTTTAAATTGTGGCGTTGCTGAAGAAATATGAATTGGTCTTACGCAGAATCGCAGCGAAAAGTTGTCAGGAGGAGCCACTGCGTTGGACGGGTTTCCAAGGCACTCCATTGGGGGGTTCCCCGACTTATAGACGCTTCTGCGGCTTTCCGTAGAGTAGCAAGTGGCGTTAGTTTCCCTCCGTAACAAACTTTTAAAGACAAAGGCGCAGAGAGTAAGAGATAAAGAATTAGTTTAGTTTAAGAAGCGATCATTAAGTCTGCGAATTGAACGAGATTATTCACAAGGTTCTAAAGTAGTAGCAGAGGAGTTAAGACTTTTCCCAACACCTAATACTCGATACCTAAAAAAGCCATGTTCTGGAAATGGAGCTTTAGATTATTGATCATCTTCCTAGGATTGTGGCTACTCTTGGATTTGAGTTCCCGCCTAGGTGCAGAGATTTTCTGGTTTCAGGAAGTCAAATATCTACAAGTATTTTTACTTAGAATAATGACTAAGGGTGGTTTATGGATACTTGTAGCTGGTATCACTGTTACCTACTTTCTCGGAAATCTCGCTTTGGCACAACGGCTAAAGTATGCCGATTCAATGAAAATCGCAGAGGTTAGGCGTGAAGAAGCAGGACTTAGAGGTCAACTAAAAAACTTGCTCAGTCCCCAGTATTTAAAACGTGAGCAAATTACTAAACCAGATACCCGAAGTGTGCCATTAAGACTGCACTGGTTATTTCCTTTAGCTTTGGTATTCAGTTTACTAATAGGGTTAATGCTAGTTCATTATGGCGAAATTGCTCTATCTTACTGGAGTTCTTTAGTTAATCAGGTTAGCTTACCCGTTTTTGCCTTGTTCCGGCCGGAGGTTATCTGGCAATTGAGCAGAGAGATTACTGCTAAAATTTTGTATTTTGGCTTGCTTTTGGTAGCAGCGATCGCTGTACTAATATATCCTCGATTTTTGCTGAGAGCGATCGCAATTGTATTCAGTATTTTGTTGAGTTTTATACTTTCCCAAAATTGGGCTAAGGTGCTGCAATATTTTCATTCTACTTCCTTTAATCAATCTGAGCCTTTATTTAATCAAGATATTAGTTTCTATATATTTTCTCTACCCTTGTGGGAACTGCTAGAACTCTGGCTGATGGGGTTATTTTTATATGGTTTTTTGGCTGTTGCTTTAACTTATCTGTTATCAGCAGACAGTCTCAGTCAAGGAATTTTTCCTGGGTTTTCATCCCAACAACAGCGTCATTTATACGGCTTGGGTGGCTTGTTGATGCTGGTGGTAGCGCTAAGTTATTGGCTGAGTCGTTACGAATTGGTTTATTCTAAGCGCGGGGTGAGTTACGGTGCTAGCTATACCGATGTTACAGCCCAGTTACCAGCCTATAATGTATTGTGCATTTTGGCAGTAGCGATCGCCATTTATCTATTACTAAGAACATTTTTTTGGCGACCTAAGTCTCGTTATCGCCCATTAGTATTTTATGGGTTAGGGTTTTATCTTGTGATGGTTGTAGCTGCTGGTTTTATTCTGCCGACAGCGGTGCAGTATCTAATTGTCCAGCCAAATGAATTACAACGAGAACAACCTTACATTCAACGTACTATTGCCTTGACGAGGCAAGCATTTGATTTAGAAGCAATCGATGCCATCAATTTTGACCCCCAAGGAACACTAACTGAAGCTGACATCAAAGCCAATGACCCGACGATTCGCAATGTTCGGCTTTGGGATCAACGACCTTTATTACAAACTAACCGCCAGCTGCAACAATTTCGACCTTACTATCGGTTTCCTGATGCTGATATCGATAGATATACTCTGCGAACAGAGGCTACCCCACCCGTATCAGAATCAGATCAAGGATTAGCTAGAACCACAGAACGGCGACAAGTACTGATTGCAGCTAGAGAATTAGATTATGGTGCTGTACCGCAGCAAGCGCAGACATGGGTTAACCGTAATTTAATTTATACACATGGTTATGGTTTTACGTTAAGTCCAGTAAATACAGTTGCACCCGGTGGATTACCTGAATATTTTGTCAAAGATATTGCCGACAATAATGAAGGCGCTCTTGATACTTCTAGTACAGCTATTCGTGACAGCATTCCCATTGGAGAACCTCGAATTTATTACGGTGAAATTACTAATACTTATGTAATGACCAAGACCAGAGTCCAGGAACTAGATTATCCTAGTGGGAGTGATAACGTTTACAATAGCTACGATGGTCAAGGTGGTGTGCAAATCGGTTCGTTGTGGCGACGATGTTTATTTGCCTTGTATTTGAAAGACTGGAAAATGTTACTAACACGGGACTTTCTACCTGATACTAAGGTATTATTCCGGCGGAATATTAACCAAAGAATTAGAGCGATCGCCCCTTTTTTAAAATTTGACAGCGATCCTTATTTAGTAACTGCCGATGCTAATCCTGATAATCTTAATCAACAGTCATCAGGAACAAAAAATTATCTTTACTGGATTGTTGATGCTTATACAACCAGCGATCGCTATCCCTACTCAGATACGGGTACTCACAGCATTAACTACATTCGTAACTCTGTCAAGGTAGTGATTGATGCTTACCACGGCAGTATTAACTTTTACATTGCCGATCCTAGAGATCCAATTATTGCCACTTGGTCAGCAATATTTCCCAATATGTTTAAACCTCTCAGTGCGATGCCGGTTAACCTTAAAAGCCATATTCGTTATCCGGTAGATTTTTTCAAAATTCAAGCTGATCAGTTATTGGTTTATCACATGACAGACCCCCAAGTGTTTTATAACCGGGAGGATCAATGGCAGATTCCTAACGAAATTTATGGTAACGAAACCCGGCTTGTAGAGCCTTACTATTTAATTACCAGTTTACCTACTTTAAATGCTGTTGATGCAGCCTCTGGTAGAGAAGAATTTCTCCTGTTTTTGCCATATACTCCTAAACAGCGGAATAATTTAGTCGCTTGGTTAGCAGCGCGATCGGATGGCGAGAACTACGGTAAATTGTTGGTGTATATCTTTCCTAAACAGCGCTTAGTTTACGGGCCAGAACAAATCGAAGCCCGAATTAACCAAGACCCAGTAATTTCACAACAAATTTCTTTGTGGAATCGCCAAGGTTCAAGAGTTGTTCAGGGAAATCTTTTAATTATTCCCATTGAACAATCTTTGTTATACGTTGAGCCAATTTATATAGAAGCTACTCAAAATAGTTTACCTACCTTAGTTCGGGTAGTTGTAGCTTACGAAAACCGCATTGTCATGACCAAAACTTTAGAACAAGCATTACAAGCAATCTTTCAACCAGAAGTGACACCAGCCCCGGCAATTATTCGCCCCGTCGAGGAATCACCTTTATCTAGCGAATGATAAGCACGAATATGAATCTGGCTCTAATACCGTTTCACTTTAAAGTTGATACACATGGGCAAGCAGGGGGAGCAGAGGTAGCAGGGGAGGCAGGGGAAGAAAGAAAAGTAATTTGTATAAAGAATTTCGTGAAATGGTATAACATCTTTGAACTTCGCTGAGTCGGCGTTCTAGAAAACGGCGTTCGCTATCATTATTAACTAACGAAATCGCTTGTGTATAACTTTTGGCTGCTTCTAGGAATGCTCCCATACGGCGCAGGAGGTCGGCACGAGCAGCGTGAAATAGATGATAGTTATCAAGCTCTTGGGCCAGCCCATCGATGAGTTCGAGTGCTGTCTGAGGAGTTTCTACCATTGAGATAGCTACTGCTCGATTCAATCTCACTATCGGCGAAGGCTGTAAGCGTTCAAGCAAATCGTAGAGACGGACAATCTGCAACCAGTCTGTTTCTTCGGCTTGTGCCGCCTGACAATGTAATGCAGCGATCGCTGCTTGCAGTGCAAACGAACTAATCTCGCCTTGCAATGCCGACTCGACCATCGGTAGTGCCTCGTTGATCTGCTGTCGATTCCAGCGACGACGATCCTGATCTTCAAGCAGGACAAGATCGCCAGCCTGATCAAGACGGGCATCACGCCGGGAGTCGTGTAGCAACATCAGTGCAAGCAGTGCCGTAACTTGGGCTGGTGGCTGTGGTGTCATCAATGTCCTCACAAGGCGACTTAGCCGAATGGCTTCTGTACACAGATCGGCTCTCACCATCTCCTCGCCCCTGGTTGCAGCGTAGCCTTCGTTAAAAATTAGATAGATTACCGTCAGCACTGCCTCCATCCGCGTCGATAATTCGGTTGTGTCTGGCACTTTATAGGGAATACCTGCATCACGGATTTTGCGCTTGGCGCGCACAAGTCTTTGTGCCATTGTCGCCGGAGGTACAAGAAATGCTCGTGCGATCTCATCCGTCTCAAGTCCACCTAACATCCGTAGCGTCAGAGCAACCTGAGCCTCTGTTGCCAATGCTGGGTGGCAGCAAGTGAAGATCAGTCGTAGCCGATCATCTGGAATTTCATCGGTGTCATAGGTTGGTTCCTCGCTTGTGGGAATTAACCCAGATGCTGCGTACCATGAGAGTTTTTCTGTCAACTTTGTGCGGCGACGGAGGCGATCAATGGCTTTGTATCTAGCTGTTTTGATAATCCAGGCACGGGGAAGATCGGGAATGCCTTTGGACTGCCATTGATTTAGAGCAACAGCAAAAGCTTCTTGTGCCGCCTCTTCAGCTACATCGAAATCCCCAACCAGCCTCATGAGCGTGGCGACAATCCGACCCCACTCAGCACGATAAATAGAGGAGATTGCTTGAACTACATCTGATTGTGCGTTTGAGGTCATAGCTGAGTTGGAAAAATTTTTGGGAGATATGTCGATTTGAGTAATTGCTATTCGACTTATTCACAAAGGGAGGCAACAAAAGTCAAGCAAAGCTTGATTTTACCTAAATAATAAAAAATTTTCTGGGGAGGTGTCGATTTAAGCGATCGCCGTTCGACTTTCTTACAAAGAAAGACAACAAAGGCAAGCTAATGAAATATGTACTGCTGATTTACTTAGAAGAAAACGCCCTCAGCGAAACCGAGCGGAAGGAGTGTTATGTAAAATCCGCGCAGCTGGCACAGCAACTCAATTCTAAAGGACAGTATTTAGCTACTGCCCCACTCCACCCTGTAGCGACTGCAACCAGCATTCGGGTACGCGATGGTAAACCGCTTGTCACCGACGGGCCGTTTGCAGAAACGCGCGAACAATTGGGCGGATTTTTCCTGATTGATGCCCAGGATCTTGACGCAGCAATGGCGATCGCTGCTCAAATTCCAGCAGCACAAGTTGGTACTGTCGAAATTCGCCCCGTGATTGAAGTTGCAGGTCTGCCAGAGCAATAGGAGCGATCGCGCGTTAAAGCAATCATGACGCAAAACACACTAATTGATGAATTTACACAAAGACAAAATATGGCTATTAACTTAACAAAAGAAACCACCAGTACACACGACGAAGCTCAGATTCGACAACTGATCGACGATCAACAAAGTGCCATCTGCGCTAAAGACTTAGACCGAATCATGGCTTACTACACCACAGATATTATTTACTTTGATTGTAAACCGCCGTTTCAAATTAAGAGTGCAGATGCCTTTCGCCGCATTTGGGAGGAGTGTTTACCTTACTTCCCAGACTCTTTTGGAACACAGACGCGGGATCTCAACATCTTCGTGAGTGGCGACTTAGCTTTTGCCCATTGGCTGTTACGCTTCACAGATATGGCAGAGGATCATCCAGCAATGCAGACTTGGCTGCGGTTTACTGCTGGCTACCAGCGACAACAGGGTAAATGGCTAATCGTGCATGAGCATTGTTCCGTCCCTTTCGATCCGCACACATCTCAAGCCGTCTTGACGCTAGACCTATAGCCCAATTTACTGAACCTACCCAAGGAGATCCTCATGAAAATTAATTCTTATCTGAACTTCAACGGCAACTGTCAAGAAGCATTCAAATTCTACGAACAATGTCTAGGCGGCAAAATCGTCATGATGCTCACTCATGGCGATGCCCCGACAGCAGAACACATACCTACCCTGTGGCATGACAAAATTATGCACGTCTGTCTTGATCTGGGCGATCAATTATTGATGGGGTCTGACAGTCCACCGGATTACTTTGAAACACCTCAAGGTTTCTACGTGCAGTTGAGTATTGAAGAACCAGACCAAGCAGAACGCATATTTTATGCTCTAGCAGAAAACGGAAAAGTGAAGATGGCCATTGATCAAACTTTTTGGTCTGTTCGCTTTGGAATGTTGGTTGATCAATTCGGCATTCCGTGGATGGTCAACTGCCAGAAGACTGCTTAATTCTTCGGCAGGTGCTTTTGAACATCTTCCCTAAAATAAAACCTCAGTGCTTTTTCGCTAACAAACTACTGTACGATAACTTACCACAAAGATCATGAGTACCCAAATTTTCGTCAATCTGCCAGTCAAAAACCTCAATCACTCAATCCAGTTTTTTACTCAACTCGGCTTTGGCTTTAATTCTCAATTTACTGACGAAACTGCCACCTGCATGATTGTGTCCGAAAACATTTTCGTCATGCTTTTAACGTATGAGAAATTTAGGACTTTTACTCCTAAAGAAATTTGTGATGCCAGCAAAAATACGGAAGTGCTGGTGTGTTTGTCCTGCAATAGCCGAGAACAAGTCGATGAAATGATTCGCCAAGCAGTTACCGCTGGTGGAACAACTTATAATGAACCACAAGATCATGGTTTTATGTATGCACATGGATTTGCTGACTTAGATGGTCACATCTGGGAACTAATTTATATGGAGCCAAGCGCAATCAACCAAAGTTAGAAATGTACCCACATCAAAACATCTAATATCGTGTTTGGTTAAAGACTTATCATTAAGACCGCAGGGGACAGGAGGTAAGGGGAAAGAAGGTTTACTAATTTTGCACAGATGACTCAAGTTAGATGCACGCTGATTTGCAATTTCATTTGTGGTGAAATTGGGCTTTTTAAGTTGAAATTAGGCAATTTTTAAATTTAGCGTATAGTTTTAACTTTAATGTAAATAGCGAAGCGTCAATCAACACGTTCAATATTACCTGCTTTTACCCAACCTTCTTTTGTACCACCTTCTAGACGAATCTTTTGCCAGTCTTTATCTTGGCTTTCTTCCAAGATGATCACTCTTTGATTAAAAGTTGCCCCGCCAATACGTTCAGCATCTTGGTTGGGTTCTGCTCGCATACTTAAACCTTCAGACCAAGTAACACGTCCTCGGTAAGCTCCTGGTGGCAATGCTTCTGCTGATTCATTAGGAGTTGCGCTATCAGATGAACTAGAGGCGGTTTCTTTATTAGTCGCCTTAGGAGATTTGTTCTGCACGGCAGGGCTATCATTTGAGAAAATGGGTTTAGCAGGAGGTATGGCAGTTCGATTCATGAAATAGAGCGCAACTGCAACGCCGCTACCGATTAAAACAGCGATCGCTAAGGAAACCCCAAGTATAAATTTTAGTAAACCAGAAAGCATAATTAAAACCTAATCACCAATAGTCAATAGTCAATCTTCAATCGTCAATCGTCAATGATTATTGAGAAATATAGCGCTTCTCGGTTGTATGCAAACACTCCAGTAATCAAAAGGGGCTAGGAACTAGAGGCTAGGGGCTAGAAGAAGCAGAGGAGCAGGGAGACAAGGAGAGAAGTGCGGTCTTGGGGTCTCCCCAAGTGGAGCAACTTCGGGAGAAAGAGGTAATTCCTCTTCATCTTCTCTGCACCCCGCACCCTGCCCCCCTGCCTCTTTCCAATGCTCCTTTCTAAGTTTTTACGTTAGCGTAGCTTACCAAAAGTATCGCTCAAAGGAGTCTGTCTAGATGCCATGCGCGCTCTACCAGCCGCAGCCCATTCTTGTAGTTGCTGAATTTGCTCAACGGCAGTTCGGGCTAAGGGTATAATTTGACTCGCAGCTTCTAAAACGTCGTCGGTAGTAAAATCACGGTTTTGGCTAAATCCAATATGCATCGCTTCAATTAAAGTTTGCTCGATTTCTGCTCCAGAAAAATCAGGTGTTTCATAAGCTAGTCTGTCGATGTCATAGCTTTTTAAATTATGGGGGCGCAGTCGGGATAAATGTACATTAAAAATGGCTTTTCTCTCTTCTTGGGTAGGCAAACCGACAAAGAAAATCTCATCAAATCGCCCTTTGCGGAGCATTTCCGGTGGTAGGGCTTGGATGTCGTTAGCAGTAGACACAACAAACACAGGTGAGGTTTTTTCAGCTAACCAAGTAATAAAGGTACCAAAGACACGACTCGTAGTACCTGCATCACCTTTACTACCAAGTCCCGAAAAAGCTTTATCAATTTCATCAATCCACAGTACACAAGGAGCGAGGGCTTCTGCTACCTGAATCATTTGGCGGGTGCGGGATTCTGATTCACCCACTAAACCACCAAATAAACGCCCGACATCTAAGCGCAATAAAGGTAAATGCCAGTGATGAGCGATCGCTTTTGCTGTTAAAGATTTGCCAGTACCTTGAATCCCCACTAACATCAATCCGCGGGGGTGTGGTAATCCGTACTGTCTGGCTCGATCTGTAAATGAGCCTCCCCGACGAAGTAGCCAATCTTTAAGGTTATCAAGTCCGCCAATATCGGAAATTTGCTCAGTGGCAGGATAAAAGTCCAGGATTTGGGTTTGGCGGATGGTTTGGCGTTTTTCTTCCAAAACGAGATCAACGTCCTCTGGTTGCAATTCGCCGTGGGTAGCGATCGCTCTCGCCAAAACCCGCCGAATCCTTTCCATTGAAAGCCCTTGACAAGAACGCACCAAGTCATCTAAAACTTTCACAGAAAGAGAGTTACCAGTGCTTTGTAGTAAGCGTTCCACCTCAATTTTAATTTCTGGAGCAGCTGGTAAAGGAAATTCAACCACTGTCAAAACTTCGGTCAAATCGTCAGGAATGGCGATGCGTGGCGATAATAGTACAATATTTTTTGGTTGCGACTTCAAAAGTCGAGTTAGATTGCGGAGTTTGCGGGCGATCGCCACATCTTCTAAAAAACGATGATAGTCTCGTAGAATTAATACTGCTGATGCCGAAGCGGGTAATTTTTCGATAAATTCCAAAGCTTGCAGCGGGTTACGCCGCCCAAATCCTGCATCATTAAGGTTTCCCTGGTAGCCATCGACAAAATCCCAAGTATACACAGGCCGATTACCTTGGTTAGCGGCTTCTTCTCGAATCGCTGCTTCTACCCGTTCTTCTTCATAAGTGGGAATATAAATTAAAGGATAACGGGCGCGTAATAGCAGTTTAAATTCTTCACGAAAGTTCATATATAGCTGTGGTTATTAGTTCTTTTATCATTGTTCAGGTTTGTATTGTGTCTTACAACTAAAAACTAATATATTCTCGTTCAATAAGGATTTGGGCATGGGGCATGAAGAAGAGAATTGGGGCACAAGAGAAGTGCGGTCTTGGGGAGCCAGTCCGCCCTTGCGGTTTCCCGACTTGAAGGAACTGGCGTGTCTCCCCCTCCGGGTGACGCTCGCAAGCTCGCTATCGCTACGCTAACGGCAGTCCAACGCCAGTCGCTCCTGGGGAGCCACTGCGTTGCGGGGGTTCCCCCCGAGTCCCGCAAGTGGCATGGAAACCCCCATGATCGCGCTGGCTCCTCTTTGTTGGAACAACTTTCTGCGGGCAGCCTCACCAAGTGGAGCAACTTTGGGGTGCGGGGTGCAGAGGGGATAAAGAAGAATTGGGGACAAGGAGAATTGGAGAACTGGGGAAACAAATGTCTCCTTATCTGCCTATCCCCTTGTCTCCCTGTCTTCCTCTGCCCCCTGCTCCCTGCTCCCCTGCGGTTTTATTCTTCCGTCAATAGATCTCAACTTATAGTAATAATATCATGTCCGGATAATCGCTTACGATAAAAGCAGGGAGCGCAAAGATGAGTCATGCCAAAACGAATTAGTGTAGCCAAACATTTAAGTATTGAAGAGCTAGAAAAACGTTATCGTCAAGCTAAAGATGGCATAGAAAGCCGTCAGTACCAGATTATTTGGTTAGTAGCACAAGGTAAAAAAACGGAAGAAGTAGAGGAAATAACAGGCTACAGCAAAACATGGATATACGGATTGGTAAAAAGATACAACGAATTTGGAGTGGGATACTTAGGCGATCGCAGGCAGTTAAACCAAGGTAAACAGCCTGTAGTGGATGATATGCAACAAGCACAGTTATGGCAGGCATTACAAGAGAAAGCACCAGATGGAGGGCTATGGAACGGTCGAAAGGTAGCAGACTGGCTAACTGAAGTCACAGGAAATCAGATCAGCCGACAGAGGGGATGGGAGATATTACGGCAGATGACTTTTAGACTCAGAGTACCTCGCCCGTCTCACACTAAAAGCGATCATTTTGAGCAAGAAGCCTGGAAAAAAAACTAGCGACACAAGTAAAACAACTCCAAACTATCTATCCAGATGCAGAAGTTCAGTTGTGGTGTGAAGATGAACATCGTTTAGGACTCAAACCGATTTTGCGACGAGTGTATGTACCTGAAGGAGAAACACCAATTGCTGATGTCCATTGGCGGTTTAAATGGTTATGGTTGTATGCTTTTGTACATCCCAAAACAGGAGAGAGCTATTGGTGGATTCTGCCTTACGTGAACACAGAATTGTTTAATCAGGTTTTGGCTGATTTTGCTCGTGAATTTGGATTAGGTAAAAATAAACACATTTTATTAGCTGTTGACCGTGCTGGCTGGCATACCAGTAAAAATTTACAGATTCCTGAAGGACTACATTTAACATTTTTGCCTTCTCACTCACCTGAGTTACAGCCGGCAGAAAGGTTGTGGACTTTGGTGGACGAACCAATCGCTAATCAATCGTTTAACTCACTCAATGATTTGGAGAATATTTTATTTCATCGCTGTCAGTCTTTACTTCAACAGCAAGATTTAATTCGTGGGTTAACTGGTTTTCATTGGTGGCTTCAGATTGGAGTTTAATCGTAAGTGATTATCCGGACATGATATAATCAGCTCACCACATAAACAACTTTTGGAAATATTTCAGGAAAGTTGTCAACGCAACTTGAAGTAGAGCTTAAATTAAATTATGTTTTTATCAAGCAAATAAAATGGCAGAAAATAACTCACAACCCCAAAACACTGGAGGAATGTCCCTAAACATTGGTGGTGGTCAATTTTCAGGTGTTCAAGTTGGCCAAGCGGCTGGCGATATCACCCAAAATCAGCAAAATACTCAAGGTGGGACTGAAAAACAATTGACCTTACCTGAAGTTGCGGAATTAATGGCACAAATTGAATCTATATTTCGTAATTCAGATTTACCAGAAGACCAAAAAAAACAAGCACTAAAACATCTCGATTACGCAACCGACGCAGTGAAAGAAAAAGAACCAGACAAAAACACTGCGGTCACAAGTTTGCAAAAAGCTAGCAAAGTCCTCAAAGAAGCGAACGAAACGTTTAATGCTGGACAAGGAATTTGGCAAAAATTAGAGCCAATTGCCAAACAATTAGCTCCTTGGTTAGGAGTTGCAGTTAAAAGTCTTTTACTTTTTACATAATAAAAGGTTATGCATCAAGAACCACAGCCACTTCAAAATTTGAACATTGATGGTGCTTTGATTCGAGAAGCTCAAATTGGACAAGCTGGACGTGATTTGCACCAAATCCAGTACCTAACTGTAAACGAAAGCTTCAGCCTAGCTAAACTCATAGGTCACAGAGAGGTAAAACCTCCTTCAGGAAAACAAGAGTACCGTTTCCGAGAAGTTATACTTAATAAAGTAAAACAGTACTGGATTAAAGGCGTACTAGAAAAGTCGCTATATACCAAAGCTTTAATTGATTTGGGACTGGAAGAACGATTAGACGCAGTAAAACATCCCTTGAGCAATGTCCCAGAAATCCCTGATGAGTCTGAGCAAATTTTACCTGAAGGTCAAAGTGTCTCTGATGTCTTCAATCAGATGGGAAAAGGACGAACTTTACTGATTTTAGGAGAACCAGGAGCCGGAAAAACGATCACTCTTTTAAAGTTGGCACAAGAATTAATTACTCGTACCGAACAAGATTTAAGCCAACCTCTCCCAGTAGTGCTGAACTTATCTTCTTGGGGAAATAAACATCAAACACTTGGCGATTGGCTGATTGAAGAATTGCATAGTATATATCAAGTTTCTCCGGCACTTGGTAAAGTTTGGATTGAAGAGCAACAACTATTACTATTACTAGACGGTTTAGATGAGGTAAGAATTGAGCAACGAGAAGCTTGCATTAAAGCCATCAACCAATTTATGCAAGAACATGGACTAATTGAAATTGTGGTAACAAGCCGCATTCATGATTATGAAGCTCTTTCTGAACGTTTACAATTGCAAGCTGCTATCTGCATCCAATCTTTGACATCTCAGCAAGTTGACCAATATTTAGATAGAGCTGGTGAACAACTCGAAGCTGTAAAAACTTTGCTTCAACAAGACACTACGCTGCAAGAGTTAGCCAAGTCTCCCTTAACTTTAAATGTTATGACTTTGGCTTATCAAGGTAAGAAACTTGAAGATTTATCCAGTATAGGCTCAAAAGAAGAACGCCGCAAACATTTGTTTGATGCTTATATTGAACGGATGTTTAAACGTCGTCAATCTCAGCAAAGATACTCAAAAGTGCAAGCAAGGCGCTGGCTAATTTGGCTAGCACAACAGATGTATCAAAAGTCTCAAACGGTTTTTGTTATTGAAAGAATACAGCCTTCTTGGTTGTCAAATCGAGTGCCAAAAATATTTTATCAATTGGGAGTTTTTCTATTTGGAGTCATAATTTGTGGGTTAATCGGCATTTTTAGCAATTTCATAAGTAAATCACAGTCAATCAATCTGGTATATATTGTTGTAATCACTGTTGTATTAACTGTTTACTTAAGTAATACAGAAATTAAGCCAGTTGAAACTTTGAGATGGTCTTGGCAAGAAGCCAGAAAATCTCTGACAAATGGGCTACTAGGGGGCTTATCTCTGGGACTAATTGTAGGAGTGGGTTTTAAGCTAACGGAACCTCAACCAAATATCATTGATGGTCTAGAATTAGGGTTAATACATGGGCTAACTGGTGGATTAATTTTAGGATTATTAGGTGGATTGAGAGGCCCAGAAATAGAGACAAAAACGATTCCTAACCAAGGTATATGGAACTCAGCTAAGAATGCTGTGATAGTAGGATTACTTGGCGGATTACTTGGCGGATTTTTTGGTGGATTAATTGGTTTGATAATTTTAAATCACCCCTCATGGCTGCAATTAGGGATAGTATTTGGAGTAGCGTTTGGGCTAGTATTTGGAGGTGGTAAAGCGTGTCTACAACACTTTACCTTACGCCTCATTCTTTACGCCAAGAATTACATACCTCGAAACTATGCCCGCTTTCTTGAATATGCGACTGAACACATATTTTTACAAAAGGTTGGAGGTAGTTATATTTTTATCCATCGAATGCTGCTAGAGCATTTTGCCCAAATGGAACCAGTATTTATTCAATTAAACTCACAACCAATTCATCATTCTACTGAATTTCATTCAAATAACAATTCGAGTAGAAATACTTCATCTCAAACTTTAGTAGAATGTACCAATTGTGGTCTGAATAATCCAGGAAACTTAAATTTTTGTACTAAGTGTGGAAGACGATTAAATCAACCATCTAGCTGAGACTAAATCAAGAAAGTGAAAGCAATTTGTCTATCCCGGAAGTTGCTTTTTCAAAGCTTCTAAAGAAGCCCAGCGGTTATCAACTGGCTGATTTGAACCATTACCACTATTGCTAATGATACCAGGGCAATTGCGATCGCACAGCTGGCGCTGGGGTATTGCTAGACACATTTGCTCATACAGCCATTCACTGGGATAAAAATAACCATCAGGCGGTAGAGTTTCTATCAAGTCTTCTACAGCCACTTCCCTCTCTAAGGGCAAGTCTTCCACTTGATTAGCAGTTTCGTCTAACCAGATGATTTCTTGGGTATCAACCCCCAAACGCTGGTTATACTGCTGCAAACAGCGGTTGCAGGTACAAGTAATAATTGCCTCTGCTTGACCGGAAACTTCCAGGTAGTTGCCATGATGCTGCACACGAACATGACCGCGAACTGGTGTCAACGTCTCTAGACCAGGCAGAAACTCTTTAACCTGAACTTCCTCTGTTCGCTCCGATGCTCTAGTTAGCTGCGGAATATAAATTGCGTCCATAGGATTAGTGATATATCTTCACGAAAAATATATGTGAGTTATCAGCAATTCTACTGATACTACATTTTTAGTTTATCTCTTTAGGAATAAGAGAAATCTTGAAATTACAGCAGATTGCACAGGCATGAGGTACAAACTTTCAAAAAAAGCATATATTAAGGGAGTTTCACCCCTGTTCCTCGTTCCCTATATGGTTATGAATTTTCAATTAACTCCTAACTTCCAACTTCTCCCAAATCAGCCGGACGAACAACCAAATGACGATGTGGCTCTTTACCTCGGCTGAAGGTTTCCAAATCTCCTAAATCCTTTAAGAAGGTGTGGACTTGACGACGCTCAGCTGAACTAAGGGATTTAATTTCTACTTCTTGACCAGTAGAACGTACTTCATCGGCTGCGGCTTCTGCCATTGCCTTAATTTCCGCTTGTCTTTTGACACGGTAGCCATTTAACTCAATGGTATAAGAGGCTTGCCCCTCTTGCGGTTGATTCAGATTAAGAACTGAATTAGCTAGATACTGCATTGCATCCAGTACAGAACCATTAGGGCCAATCAGAACTTGAATTTCTTTTGGTGTCAGGTTGGTTTCATCAATCGTTAACCAGTAATTATCTGGTTCTGAAGCATCACTTTCTTGAAGTAAGGCAGTTGCTAAATTACCCTGAATTTCAGCAGGTACTCCTGTTAGTTGCAGCAGGGTTTTTAACCACTGCTGCCCTCTTTGCATGGGACTGTCGAGCATTATCAACCTGTAGTCTTTTTCTTAGAACTTTTTGGCTCAAAAGGTAATGTCTTTTGTTCTGCCGCTGCTGCTTCTTTTTCTTTCTCTTGAGTGGCTACAATTTTTTGTAGTTCCTCTGATAGTGGTTCACGCGAGAGGATATAAGTTTGTATTGTTTGGAAAATATTCCCAATTACCATATACATCAACACCCCGGCTGGTAGAGGGAAGAACAAAAACATCCCCGAAAATATAACTGGGGTAATTTTGTTTACTGTCTCCTGCTGCGGGTTACCACCACTGGAATTTTGCCCAGAAAGTAGTTGACTAACATAAAGGCTAATCCCAAAAAAGACAATCATAGAGACAATATCCCAATGAATTGCACCGTCGGGATCTATAGCACCAACTCTACCTAAGGCATCAATGAAGAGAAATCCTTTATCTGCTGCCAATCCAGGAATTGTGCCTTGAATTGTGACATCTCCTGGTTGTAGAGCTTCTATGTTGCCCTCAGCATCGATTTTGACCCTATCTTCCCCTTTGATGACTTTCCATTGAGGAATTAGCTTGTTTTCTGGGTGTTCAGCTAATAAAACCTGAAATGGTTTACCCTCAAGAGTTTGATATTGTATTTTGGTTGTTTCTCCCACTGCTAATTTGTTACCACTAGGGAGAATCGCTGTAATTCGAGCATGTTCTCCATCAGCAACATAGATGTTTTGGGGAGAAGTAGCAAAAGCTTGGGGTTGGATTCGTTCGATTTGTTCAGATGGAAGAACTTGCAGGTTAACAGAGTAGTTCACTCCAGCAAAAGGTGAACCCCGCAAAGTCGCAAATAATGCTAGCAAGACTGGCATTTGTAATAGCAGTGGTAAACATCCTGCTAGGGGGTTGCCAAATTCTTTTTGAACATTGACCATTTCCTCCTGCTGCTTTTGCGGTTCGTCTTTATAACGCTCTTTGATTTCTGCCATCCGCTTCTGCATTAAAGGTTGCACAACTCGCATCCGCCGCATACTGCGAATTGAGCCAGCACTCAGGGGATAGAGCGCAAAGCGGATTATCAATGTCAAGGCAACGATCGCCAATCCATAGCTAGGCACAATACCATAGAAAAAATCTATGATTGGCAGCATTACGTTGTTTGAGAGAAACCCGATACCAAAATCCATTATTCTGAATCCAACCTGAGGTACTGTAAATTCAACTGAATCTAATTTATCTAAAATCAAGATTCGTCTGCGACTATCCTACGCTACGGATAGCCGCACATTCAAATAAAATTGGGCATGGGGCATGGGAAAGAGGCAGAGGGGCAGGGTGCGGGGTGCAAGGGGGAAGAAAAATTACATCTTTCTCCCGAAGTTGCTCCACTTGGTGAGGAAGTTCAAGTCTTGGCGGTTCCCGTCGAGTTGAAACTTCCGAACCCGGAGGGGGAGACCCCAAGACCGCACTTCTCTCCTTGTCTCCCTGCTCCCCTGTTTCTTCAGCTTTCCTGCCTCCCCTGCTATTTGGCTGCACCAGTGTATAGAGGATTTTTCGCTATAACTCTCTCATTGATGTAGTCATAAGTCTCACGGAAGTTGGGAACAGCCCGCATTTCTAGACGACTACCGTTTCTGAGGGTTAGCACCATATCGCCCCAAAGACCAATACCACGAGGTACTTTGACAATTTTAACTATTTCTGAATAAATTACGTCAGTGCGATCGCGTCCTCTCCAACCTCCCGTCACGGTAACTCGGCGATCGGTAATACGGTAACGTAACCACAATGCCCTGACAATTGCTCCAACCGCTAATGGCAAGCCTACGACGGTTAGCCCAATTAACAAGTTGAGAATTAAATCCCCAACATGGGGGCCGCCTTCATAATAAATTTCTTCACGAATGCCCATTGAATACCTCAGTTTGTGCCAACAACTGTTCTAATTCTTGCAGAAATTGTTGGCTTACGCACTTAGATTCTGCTGCTGTTGGTTTTACAACCACTACTAACCGCCAGCCCGGTGACAATTTCGGCAACAATTGTTGAAAAGCAGCTGCAATTTGGCGTTTGATTCGATTGCGAATTACTGCTCTTTTGCTAACTTTTGTGCTAATTGTAATGCCAATTTGGGTACTGGCTAGCTGGTGTGGATCAGTTGGTAGAACAGCAGTACTCAAAGAAGACTCTATTGTCTGTGACGGGCGTAAGGCTCTCAACGTGAAATAAGAACTATGTCGCCGAATCCCTTCGCGGAAAACTGCCTGGAAATCCTTACGGGATTTTAGTCGATTCGCTTTGGGCAAAGCCACAGTTGCTCCTTTAGCTTGAATTACCCTAAACGCTTAGACGATAACGTCCTCTTTTTCTTCTAGCCCTAATCACGTTTCTTCCGTCTGGTGTCCGCATTCTGGCACGAAAACCAGAAGTTCTTTTTCTTTTACGGCAAGTGCCGCCCAGGGTTCTCTGCATATTGTTCTCCTCTTAGGCGATTTTTATAAAAAGTCACAATCTATAACCTTATCACTTTACAGATAAAATATACAGATCCAGGGAAAAATTGAATCAGTTGCCAGTTGCTACTGACAACTAACCACATTTCGACAAGCGGTAGTTGAATCTCGACTTCGCGGCAGTTGAGCGTAGTCGAAACTCGATTACCGCGCAGCGCTGCACTGACTTGTACTGAGTTTAGCCTGAGCGTAGCCGAAGGGCGTAGTCGAAGTAGCCTGTCGAAGTGTCGAAACTCAGTGCATCGCTGACAACTGACAACTGAAAATT
Organism: Halotia branconii CENA392; assembly: GCF_029953635.1. Lineage (NCBI taxonomy): Bacteria > Bacillati > Cyanobacteriota > Cyanophyceae > Nostocales > Nodulariaceae > Halotia > Halotia branconii. The sequence continues at coordinate 4,453,671 of NZ_CP124543.1, forward strand.
TACCCAATAGTCAAAATCCAACTTCCCAAGTAACGCAGTAGTGGCACATCTCCAGGAGAAAGAATTTGACAGTTGAAATAATAAGTACCACCAAACGCAGGATTTTGGACATTAGAAAAAACTAACTCAACTTTGGTTCCTGCTGGCACTGGTTCTTGGGGAAATATTTCAATCACCCCGCCTTCTTTATCCCACTTGACTTCTGAAAGTGGAACTGCTTTGCCTTTAACCCGGACTTCTATCTTTTTGGGGTCAAAAGTTCCTTTATAATAATTTGGGTATGTAACAGCAAACTGAGCAGCTGCCAACTTCATTTTATTGGCTGGAATCCTCAAATTGTAGCGATCCCAGGAATTAGCTTGTCCACCAAAATCTAACCGGAAGGGTAGCTGATTTTCACTTTTAACACCGCTAAATAGTGTAAATCCAGGTAAACCATTTTGCGCCCAAGTGGCGGTTTGCAATCCGGTTATTAAACAGCTAGTTACAGCCAAAGCTGATAAAAGTCTTAGCGGTAGCTGACGCTGAGATTTAGAAAACAGTAAATGTCGCATAATATTAAGCTTCCTCCACCAAAACAGATCTGTTATTTAAATAACTAAAATTTAGTACGTGTTCCTAAACTTTATTACTGACTTCTTGACAATTGACCTGAAGTTAAAACAAAAAGTGCCTTTTCCTCTCAGAACAAAATGCTAGAAAAAATACGTAGTAATATATTTAACCTTTATTTAATTTATTCAGATGAGCGCTTGATTATAGCCATTTTTTGAGAATTTCAGCTAAATTTGAACTAGATACAAACACATGGAGGATTTGATTGTGTTTCTGAATATGTATAAGTGTATCTTAATTTAAGGTTTTTGTTATAAAAATTGAGCCATGCTCTAGGCGATCGCCATTGAACTTAAGATAGATTGATTAAAATAAGCTTAAATCGTTAGGAATAATCATTAAAAATTAGTTGGGAAGTTATTAAGCTTAAAAAATTTGCTAAATATTGGACTATGTAAGTAAGGAAGACCAAAAATTTTCAATCCCTAAAACAAGCTAAAGACACAGAGGCAAAATTGGGAATCAACATAGGATTTGCAATATGTAAATCTATGCGTAACTATCAGCAAGGATGACACCTGTAAGCGGCAAAGTCTTACTTTGTCTGGAGAACCGAGAGTGGGAAAGGAAAAATTCAAGGTTTAATCTAGGAAAAAAGTAGTCGCTGACAGTTTTTATCCTGAACTATGAATATGAGACATCCCTAAATCGGGAAAAGTGCATACTTTGTAGAGATTAGGTATTTATCTCCAGGAGATTTCATGAGAATAGCAGTTGCTAAAGAAATAGAAGTTTGTGAGCGTCGTGTAGCATTAAATCCCGATACTGTTGCCCGCTTGGTAAAACAAGGTTTGGAAGTTTGGGTAGAAACAGGTGCAGGAGAGCGATCTTTTTTTAGCGATTCTGCTTATGAAGCAGCAGGAGCTAAAATTATCAGTGATTCTGCCACGTTATGGCAACAAGCAGATATTTTATTGAAGGTTAGTCCACCACAAGAACGAGAAAATGGAGGTTCAGAAGTTGAGTTGCTTAAGGAAGGAGCTGTTTTAGTTAGCTTCCTTAATCCCTTGGGTAATCCCGTCGTAGCGCAGCAACTAGCAAATCGCCAAATCACAGCCTTGAGTATGGAGATGATCCCCCGTACTACTAGGGCGCAAAGTATGGATGCTTTATCCTCACAAGCTTCACTCGCAGGTTATAAGGCAGTTTTGATTGCGGCGGCGGCATTACCAAAATATTTCCCAATGCTGACAACAGCCGCAGGTACAATTGCCCCAGCTAAAGTATTTATCATGGGCGCTGGTGTGGCAGGATTGCAAGCGATCGCCACCGCCAGACGTTTGGGAGCAGTAGTAGAAGCCTTCGATATTCGTCCGGCTGTTAAAGAGGAAGTGCAAAGCTTGGGAGCAAAATTCGTCGAAGTCAAGCTAGAAGAAGAAACTGTCGCCGCTGGTGGTTACGCCAAAGAAATTTCTGAAGCTAGCAAACAGCGCACCCAAGAAGTTGTCGCCGAACACGTCAAAAATGCTGATGTAGTGATTACTACTGCTCAAGTTCCTGGCAGACAAGCACCACGGCTCGTTACAGAAGAAATGGTTGCCCAAATGAAACCAGGTTCAGTGATTGTAGATTTAGCCGCAGAACAAGGTGGTAACTGTGCCTGCACCGAACCCGGCAAAGATATTGTGTGGAATGGTGTGACAATTATTGGCCCAATTAATTTACCATCATCAATGCCAGTCCACGCCAGCCAGTTGTATTCCAAAAACGTCACATCTTTGATTCAACTACTAATAAAAGACAAAGCTTTGCAAGTAGACTTTGCCGACGACATAGTTGATGCAGCTTGCATTACCCACGCAGGCGAAATTCGCAATCAGCGGGTACGGGATGCGCTACAAGCTTTGAGCAATCAACAATCAGCCGTTAATTAGAGAGCAGAAGAAGCAGGGAAGTAGGGAGTGTGGGAAGAGAGGGAAGAGAGGGGGAAAGATTTCTTCCCCATCCTCCCACACCTCCCACACCATGCCCCATGCCCTATGCCCCATGCCCCATGCCCTATGCCCCATGCCCATTTACACAAGGAGTTTTGATTTCATGACAGAGACATTACTTGCTGCTTTGTTTGTATTTGTTCTGGCATCTTTTATTGGCTTTGAAGTTATTAATAAAGTACCGCCTACCTTACACACCCCTTTAATGTCAGGATCTAACGCAATTTCTGGCATTGCGGTATTAGGGGCGATTGTGGCTGCTGGTGCTAGAGAGACAAGTGTATCGGTGATTCTTGGTTTGATTGCCGTAGTGTTGGCAACAGTCAACGTTGTTGGTGGCTTTTTAGTTACAGATCGGATGTTGCAAATGTTCAAGAAGAAGGAGATTAAGGCGTGAGCGACTTTCTACCAACTGGGATTCAGCTGACGTACTTAGTTGCTGCATCTTTATTCATTCTGGGTTTGAAAAAGCTGGGATCACCTGCTACAGCACGCAACGGTAATGTTGTAGCAGCCGTGGGAATGTTACTAGCGATCGTGGCAACAATGCTGGATCAGCATGTGTTGAATTACGAAATGATTTTGTTGGGTTTGGCAATTGGTACAGGAATTGGGGCGATCGCAGCCTACAAAGTCCAAATGACCGAAATGCCCCAAATGGTAGGTTTGCTCAACGGTTTGGGTGGTGCAGCTTCTGCACTGATCGCCGTTGCTGAATTTTGGCGGTTAATGGGAACTTCTCAGCCCATACCCCTTGATGTCAACATTTCCATGCTATTGGATGTGTTAATCGGTGGTGTTACCTTAACAGGTAGTTTTTTGGCTTTTGCCAAATTGCAAGGTTTAATCAGCGGTACTCCGATTACATTTCCATTTCAGCAACCATTTAACCTTTTGCTTTTGGGTGCTTACTTGGTAGGAAGTGCGTATTTAATCATTACACCAGATAGCCTACCCATATTTTTAGGAGTAGTTGCTGTTTCTTTAGTATTAGGTGTGATGTTCGTCATCCCCATCGGTGGTGGCGATATGCCAGTGGTAATTTCACTGTTGAACTCGTTGTCAGGTGTCGCCGCTGCTGCTGCTGGGTTTGTGGTAATGAACAATATGTTGATTATCGCTGGTGCTTTGGTAGGAGCTTCTGGGTTAATCTTGACCGAGATTATGTGTAAAGCCATGAACCGTTCTTTGTTCAGCGTGCTGTTCAGTGCTTTTGGTTCAGCGGCTGCTGGCGGTGGCGGTGCAGCAGGTACTATAGGCGATCAAACCGTCCGCAGCATCGATCCCGAAGAAGGAGCGATGATGTTGGGTTATGCTCGTAACGTGGTAATTGTCCCTGGTTATGGGATGGCAGTTGCTCAAGCACAACATAGCGTGCGAGAGTTGGCAGACCAATTAGAACGGATGGGCGTTGATGTCAAGTACGCCATTCACCCCGTTGCTGGAAGAATGCCGGGACACATGAATGTGTTATTGGCAGAGGCGAATGTACCTTACACCCAGTTGTATGACATGGATGATATTAATCCCCAATTTGAGCAAGCAGATGTGGCTTTGGTAATTGGGGCTAATGATGTCGTAAATCCAGCGGCGCGCAGTGATAGCAATAGTCCTATTTATGGTATGCCGATTTTAGAAGTAGATCGGGCAAAGCAGACAATTGTCATTAAGCGCGGGATGAGTGCAGGTTTTGCTGGTGTAGATAATGAATTGTTCTACAAAGATAAAACTACGATGCTCTTTGGTAGCGCCAAGGATATGGTGTCGAAGTTGGTTTCAGAAGTGAAGCAACTTTAAAAGAAACAAACTGCGAAGGACACAAAGAGCGCAAAGGAAGAATTTAGACAGTTAACTTGCCTTGGGGATACTATATTCTTAAGGCAAGTTTTATTTAAAAAAGTATACAATTATACTAAAATTTATGACAGGCGATCGCTGGTAGTTAGAGCTTTATTTCAACAACTATTGACTAATTGCTAGACAATCACTTTCTGCCCACCAAGCATAAATCGGCGTATCACGGTCTGGTAAATCACCAAAAGTATTGGGTTGTAAAACGTTGATGCTAACACCATTTGTTAGTTCCACAACATAATTAACATGGGTTCCCAAATACATCACATTGACTAATCGTCCTTCAAAGCAATTAGTTGACAAAGTGGGCGGATAAAGTGATAGTTGAATTTTTTCTGGACGCACACTTACCATTACTGCTTGTAATAATTCAGTTGGTGTATCTTCATGGCGAGTCACAACAACTGTGAGTCCGGTTTTAGTCACAATTTGTACACAAGCAGATTCCACCGCAGTAATTTCACCGCTAAATAAATTGGTATCACCAATGAAGTCAGCGACAAATGATGTCTGAGGACATTCGTAAATTTCGCTGGGAGTACCAATTTGTTCAATTTTGCCTTGATTCATTACCGCAATGCGATCGCTCAAGCATAGCGCTTCTTCTTGGTCGTGTGTCACCAATACAAAAGTTAAACCTAAATCTCTGTGTAAATTTGATAACTCAAACTGCATTTCCTTACGCAGTTTCAAATCTAACGCCCCCAAAGGTTCATCTAGCAGCACCACAGCCGGACGGTTGACTAAAGCTCTTGCTAAGGCGACTCGCTGCTGTTGACCACCAGAAAGCTGACTAGGAAAGCGCGATCGCAGACTTTCCATTTTTACTAACTTTAAAGCATCTTTAACTCGGCTCTCAATTTCTGATTTGCGTAATTTTTGCAACCGCAGCCCAAAAGCAATATTTTCCCACACATTCAGGTGATTAAACAAAGCATAGCTTTGAAACACAGTATTCACGGGTCGGCGATAAGGAGGGACATGAGTCATCGGCTGACCTTGAATCAATACCTTGCCAGCATCAACCCTCTCAAATCCAGCAATTAAGCGTAGAGTTGTGGTCTTTCCGCAGCCAGAAGGACCTAAAATACTAAAGAACTCCCCCTGCCTCACATCTAAATCTATTCCATGTACTGCGGGTTCTTCGTTAAAAAACTTGAACACGTTACGCAATTCAACATCAAGTGGCTGAAAAGTCGTTATCCCCCTCTGATTCTGCATGAAAGTTTGAGCCATAATCTTCAGTAGAATGCCGTAATTTTACGTGATTTCGTTGAGTCAATGTAGCCTCAAGAAAATTTGAAGGATAAAGTTATGAAGGATAAAATTTTAGATGCTTCTATATCAGCTAAGCAGGTTTATCCGTGGAGTCTTCACTTTAATCCTTTATACATCATCTTTCAGTAAACACTTTGGTTTATTGTATCTGTCAAAAACAGTTGTTCAGGAATATACTTTCTCAATTGTTACAAGCTCTGTATCGCTTCTCGGTTGTATCCAATACACTCCAGTAAGGAAAAGGGGCTAGGAACTAGAGTCTATGGGCTAGAGTGGTGTATTTTATTCAAAATAAAACCGCTATATATACGGTAATAGTTAAAAAATATTGTATAAAATCATATTAAGGTTATTTTATGGCTTTATTTTCATCATCTTTCTCCAATAGCAAAAAAGATACACGTACAGTAGGACGTGGCTTGCAGTCAATATTTTTAATTATATTTACCTTATTAATGACTACTGGTATTGGAGTTCGTTTGGCATATTTGCAAATCGTTGAAGGGCCAAAACTCCGCCAACGAGCAGAGTCTAACAGGATACGGATGATTCCTAAACTACCAGAACGGGGTAATATTTTTGACCGCAATGGCAAGCTTTTAGCTAGTACACGTTATCCCCATTCTGTATATCTGTTGCCAATGGCTCATACTAAGCCTTCTTGGTCAATTGTCGGTTCGCGTTTAGAAAAAATTCTTCACATTTCCCCAGAGGAGATGGAAAAAAAATTAGAAGAAGCAGGTCCTAACTCTTCTTCACTAATCCGAGTGGCACGGGACTTGAACGAAGTACAAATTACAGCTTTAAAAGAATATGAAAGCGAACTTCCAGAAGTAGAAATAAATACAGAAGCAGTTCGTTATTATCCTCATGGCAAAGCCTTAGCACATGTGCTGGGATATACACGAGAACTTACTCCTGACCAGTTGAAAGCCAGGAAAGATGAAGGCTACCGACTAGGAGACGTAATTGGTCAAATGGGAATCGAAAAAGCTTACGAAAAAACACTGCGGGGTGAATGGGGCGGTAAGCAAGTAGAAGTAGATGGTACAGGTAAGTTTATCCGGGTAATAGGAGAACAACAAGCAAAATCTGGTACAGATTTGCACTTAACCCTAGATTTAGAGGTGCAGAAAGCAGCAGACAAAGCTTTAGGAAAATTACAAGGTGCAGTTGTGGCAATTGACCCAAATAATGGTGCTGTCTTAGCAATGGCATCTCATCCTACCTTTGATCCTAATATTTTCTCCAAGCAAAAACTTTCCCAGGAAGATTGGCAAAGTGTCCAAGGTAAGAACCATCCCTTGGTTAATCGTGTCCTTAGTGCCTTTCCACCTGCCAGTACCTTCAAAATTATTACTACGACATCTGGTTTAGAATCGGGTAAATTTTCTCCTGACACAGTACTACAAACATTTGGTTCTCTGACCATTGGTGGAGTGACTTTTGGCGAATGGAATCATGCCGGATTTGGGCCATTAGGATTTCCTAGAGCGATCGCCATGAGTAGTGATACCTTCTTTTATCAAGTTGGCAGAAAAGTCGGTGGCCCAACGTTGATTAAATGGAGTCGCGAATATGGATTTGGTCAAAAAACTGGTATTGAGTTTGCCAACGAAGAATCAAGAGGCTTAGTTCCAGATGAGATATGGAAACAGAAAGTTTTTAAAATGCCTTGGACTATAGGCGACACTATCAATATGTCCATTGGTCAAGGCGCTTTACAAGTCACACCACTACAAGCAGTGATTATGTTTTCTGTCCCAGCGAATGGTGGGTATAGAGTCAAGCCACATTTGCTCAAAGATCATGAAGAAGCAAAAAGCTGGCGGGAATCATTAGATATGAAACCGTCAACTATCAAAGTTCTTCGTGATGGACTACGAAAAGTGGTAACAGAAGGTACAGGTAAACTTTTAAATGTGCCATCAATCCCCCCCACATCAGGAAAAAGCGGTACGGCGGAGGCTGGTGTTGGTCGTCCCAATCATACTTGGTTTGGTGCTTATGCCCCTAGTAATAAGCCAGAAATTGCAGTGGTAGCGTTTGGGGAAAACTCTGGCGGTCACGGAGGTACTGATTGTGGCCCAATGGTTTTACAAGTACTAGAAGCTTATTTTCAACATAAATATCCAGGCAAATATCTGAAATCTCAATCTGAAAAATCTTCAGTCGTGACTCCTGGCGATTAATTGATAAGAGGCATGGGGCATGGGGCATTGGGCATCCCTACCCTTCGGGAACGACTCCGTCGAACGACTTCGCTCAGGGCAAGTGGGCATTGGGCATTGGGCGGGTTTCTCGACTTGAAGGAACTGGCGTGGTTTCCCCTCTTGTGCGACTGCCGCACCCCTTGTGGGTCTTGGGGTCTCCCCAAGTGGAGCAACTGCCGTCATGGGGCATGGGTTACGGGGCAATAGCTCAAAGAGTTGTTGTGACTATGTGTATATACAAAAAAATAGTAAGGTGTAAATACTGTTTAATCTGACAATATCAATTGCTCAAATTTATCAGTATTTAGATTTATTGTGTAAATTTTTATACTAGTTTTTCTGTCAAATACGGTACTTCTTCCGTTATTGCGACTGAAACAAAATGGAAGGTTCGCACAAGCGTTCCCGCAAGGTAGCAATCTCATCAACCTTGAACTACTACAATAGAACGCAAATTAGTATCAACTGAAAGCTAAAAGCAAATTCTGCCTTGTAATCCAATTAAACTTATCTTTTTTATGCATCGACCAGCATCATCTTCATCCCAACCCCACCCAACAAAATCGCTGGCTCTCTCTTCTTTTCATATTCGTTTGGAAGCTTTAGATAAAGAACATCAATGGTTGCTAAAACAAATTAAGAGAAAACGGACTGAGTTAAATAACTTTGTCGAGCAGATGCGTTCTTTAGCGACAGAAATATTTAGTCGCTGTAGTCCTCGGTTTCAAAAATTGGCAGATATCGACCGAGAAATTCATACTTTGTTTGATGAAATATTTACTAAGAGAAAGTTTGGTAAACAAACTAAAAAAGATGTTGAAGGAGTTTATCGCAGTCTTCAATCAGCAGGGATCATCAGTCCAAAATTTGAGCAAGAAGATGAAGATGCAGAACTAGACGAATTGTTTGAAAACAATGAACAAGAGCAAACTTTCTCCCAAGAACCTACTGAAGAGCGCCATCAATATCAAAAAGCACAACAGGAATTAGCATCTCCTAGTGCAAATAAAAATAGTTCTTCCAGAAAAGTTCGCCAGACTTTTTTAAGATTAGCGGAAATCTTTCATCCCGATAAAGTCAAAGATGGCGAAACGCAAATGCGCCATACAGAAATTATGAAAGAAATCAATAAAGCCTACCAAGAAGGAGATTTTGCTCGTTTATTAGAAATTGAGCAACAACATCAACTGGGTGCATCTATTGATAGTAATAGCGAGGACGATTTAACCCGAAACTGTAATCGTCTAGAACAAGAAAATGAATTTCTTAAAACTCAATATGAAAACTTGAAGCGAGAACTACGCTTAGTAAAAAATACACCAGAAGGAGAAATGGTTGCTGATTGTCGAAAAGCTACTAAAGCAGGTATAGACCCGATGGATCAGGTGGTAGAACAAGTTGAAGCTCAAATTCAAGTCATTGCTTCTATCCGCGATTTTGTTAAGGATTTTCGAGAACAGAAAATGACAATCAAAGAATTTCTTCGTGGCCCGGAAATTCTACGTTCATTAAACCGAGAAATGATGGAAGAAATGCTGGAACAGATGCTTGAAGAATTAGGCGAGATTGTCATATTTTGAAGTTTTAGTCACAATTGATTCGATCATCGCTGGAGATTGAATGCAATAATTGAATACTTGATTTATATATCCATAAACCTTGTATGCAACAAATCAGGTATATGGATTTTTAATCATGCATTGATTTATTTAACAGTTTGTGCTATTGGGAATGAACTATCAATCTGGGGATGAGTATTTACAGGACATGCCGCTAATTTTGGCAGGACCAATGTTACAGCATACAGAACCGGAATCAGTTACGGTGTGGTTGGCACTCCAACAGGCTTGTCAGGTAGAACTCAAGGTTTACGACACCACAAATAACGGTGCTGTGTTAGGTAATTATCTATTCCAGGGAAGACGTTCTACCATTGCTCTGGGCAAATCGTTACATATTGTTGCCGTAACAGCTCGTTCTTTGGATATGTATCGCCTGAGGAGCGATCGCATCTATGCTTACGATCTCCAGTTTATTCATCAGGCTGACCAAAATCGGCAAACGCTACAGCAAGCCTTATGTTGCGATCGCTTTCCTGACGTTAACATCAGCTATTTTGCCCACCAAAAACCAACGTTTGTCCTACCGCCTGATCATCTCCAAGATTTACGAATTGTACATGGTTCTTGTCGCAAACCCCACGGACATGGGTTTGATACATTACCCATTTTAGATTGCTTGATTGAGGAAAACGCCAACCAGCCTCGAAAACGCCCCCATCAACTATTTCTGACTGGCGACCAAATTTATGGAGATGATGTGGCTGAACCGTTATTGTGGGTTTCTAGTATGCTGGGTGATGCGCTTTTGGGTTGGTCAGAACGGCTACCAGTCACTCAAAACAAGCCTGGAGATGTTGCTTATTACACACCAAAACAACTACCTCCCGGACATCGGGCTGATGTAGTTACTCACCAAGCCGGCTTCACCGCCGGATTAGATAATAAACGCGCTAAAATCCTGAGTCACCTTCTGAGTTTGGGTGAATATTATGCCTCTTACTTATTGATTTGGTCTCCAGTCTGCTGGCCAGATACTTTTTTGCAAGGACGGGAAATGATGAAGACTCGCAAAGCTACTAAAAAGTGGGATCGGCAAGTGCAAAATATGCAGCAATTTATCCACACTCTTTGGAAAGTCCGCCGGGCTTTAGCCAATATTCCCATGTACAGTATCTTTGATGATCATGATGTCAGTGATGACTGGAATCTCAATCAGGCTTGGTGTTTACGGGTACTGGGACAACCTTTGGGGCAACGATCTGTGCAGAACGCCATGTTAGCCTATGCAGTTTCTCAAGCATGGGGTAATACACCCTGGCAATTTGCAGCCGATCAGCCTGGTGAAAAACTATTAAAGGCAGCTAGTGACTGGTCTGCTTCTCAAGGAACAGATATTGAGGCTTATGAGGCGATCGCTCGTTATGTAGGAATGCCAGCTAATAACCCCCACACTAACTTACCTGAGTTTGTTCTAGACGGTTCAGTGTTGATTTTAGATCGACATCCAGAGGCACTTACTTGGCACTACACAGTACGTAGCAATTGCCACGAAGTGATTGTTTTAGATACACGCACATGGCGGGGCTACCCTGCTGAAAAAAAACCGACAGCACCACCAATGCTGTTATGCCCACAAGCCTTTGAGCGCCAACTTTCTCTGCCTCTGCAACAAACACCTAAAATGCCAGCCACAATGGTAATTGCACCAACAAATGTGTTTGGTTTAAAAATAATTGATAAAATTCACAATTGGCAGTTGCAACGTGACAAAGTATTTGCTACAGATGTTGGAGATGCCTGGAATATTAACACCCAAGCATTGGCGAAATTTCTTACAACTTTATTTGAACAACGCCAAAAAATTGTAGTTCTATCTGGAGATATTCACTACAGTTCAGTTGTGCGTTTATCTTTTGCAGATAATTCTAGAAGTTTTGCCACAGAGTCAGTCTTGGTGCAGTTAACTTCGAGTGCCATGAAGAATGAAGAGACAATTACTCGCATCCTACATACACGACTGAAACACTGGCTTCTGCCCGAAAAGATCCGACATTGGATAGGATGGCTCAATCCGCCCGATATGGTAGAACAAAAAACGAGCCAATCTCAGCGTACCCAAACCAAAGCAGATTGGAATTGTGCGTTGGAGTGGATTCCTCGCCAAAGTATTCAGACTCCTAACTTTGGCACTAGTCCATCATGGCTGATGACTCCCCAACAAAAAGCTAAAAACGATCAATGGCAGTGGTTACAGCAGCTAATGTTCTGGAAATCTCCTTGGTTTCAAGATGGACAAGAAGTAGTAGGAGTTAATAATTTGGGATTAATTCATTTTGAACTAACAGATACCAGCAATTCTTATAAGGTTATGCAAGATTCGTACTGGTTTTCTTCCTGGTATCCTACCCAAATTGTTTATAGCCGCTTCCTCAGCCAACTATAGCGCTTCTCGCTTGGGACGCTTAGGCTAGAGTGGTGTATTGCATCCATAAGAAAACCGCTATATATCAACCAGTTCAAACTTAACTCGTTTACCAACAACTTTAGCGGCACGTTCAATCGTTTCTAAAGTTACAGATGTGTTGTTTGGGTCTAACAATCTGTCAAGAGATGATCTGCTTGTTCCTATCTTCTGCGCCATTACAGTTTTGCTTAAATTTCTTTTTTTCATAGCTTCGCTAATCTGCTATGCAATGACGCGCTTATACCAATTCTGTATGAAGATGCGCTAAACTACGCCTTAGTAATTTTGTTATGAGTCGTCCATTCCAAATCGAGATTAAAGAGCGTCAAGAAGAATTGGAGAAATCTCTCAGACATGCCACAGAGGCGAGCAGCAAAGAAAGATTGCAAATGCTTTATTGGCTAAAGAGCGGTCAAGTGAGCAGCAGGCGATCGCTAGCACAACGTTTAGGCCGTGATGAATCAAACATCACTCGTTGGGTTAGGAAGTATAAAGACGAAGGACGAAGGGGATTGCTTGAAGTCAAACATGCACCCGCAAAAGTTCCGCTGATTAGTGGAGAGGACTTAGAACGCTTGAAAAAGCGGTTGCAGGAGCCATCTGGGTTTCACAGCTACGGTCAAATTCAACAATGGTTCAAGAACGAATTAGGGCTTTCGATTGCCTACAAAACGGTCTATGAAGTTGTTCATAACCGTTTGGGTGCGAAGTTAAAAGTGCCTCGCCCTCAAAGCAATTACACCTGAGATAATTGCTTCTCTTACTTCTTATGACTTTATTCTTGAAGCATTATTTAGCGCAACTTCATAAAGAATTGGTATAAGATTGCGCTCTCTTTTTTTGTGCCTAACTTAAGAATACGATCACCTTTTTTTGCCAAGCGTTAACGTAGTGCGGTAAACGATAGCTATGCCGTCAAGCTTATCGTTTGAAAAAAAAGATTACTATAGTAATCCGGTTTGATTCGGTGAATTTATTTGTGTAGGTAGGGAACAGAAAACAGGAAACAGGGAACAGTTAAGAAGGGATAGATATGTACTGAATCGTGTTCAAAAATCAAATAGGAGTCCTATATATATAATAACTAACTATGAATATCGGTCAATTTATGTCTACTAAACATATCGCAGATCTTAATAGATTAATCTTTGCTCGCTCAATAAAAACTGGGATGCTCCCTCTACAACTCTGTTAAAATCATATACAACTAATTGATGCTGTATTGATTCTATGACCATCACTAAAGAATTAGATTCTCAAAAAAGCATCTGCCAAGATGTTATATTTCCCCCTGGTGACTTATATAGTGACGAACCTCCCTTGGAAACAGAATTACATTTAGAGCAGATTATGCTCTTACTCAAATGCTTAAAATGGTTGTGGCGAGATAGAAATGATTTCTATGCGGTAGGAAACTTGACGATTTACTATAGTCCGCGCCAACTCAAATCAGAATACTTCCGTGGCCCAGACTTTTTTGTAGTATTAGGAACCCAACGCAAAACACGCAAAAGTTGGGTAGTCTGGGAAGAAGATGGCAAATATCCTAACTTCATTTTAGAAATTCTCTCCCAATCAACAGTAAATACAGACAAAAATTTAAAGAAAAAAATTTATCAAGAGACTTTCCGTACTCCTGATTATTTTTGGTTTGACCCTTTTACACAAGATTTTGCGGGATTTCATTTAGTAGATGGAGAATATCAACCTCTGCAAATGAATGAACAAGGACATTTGTGGAGTCATCAGTTAGGGTTACATCTGGGAATTTATGATGGACTATTGCGATTTTTTACAGCAGATGGGCAATTAGTACCCACACCTGAAGAAACGGCAGAACGTTTGGCAGCAAAACTGCGCGAATTAAATATTGACCCAGATACAATTTAGAGTACTGCGATTATACAATACGCTATGCGATCGCAACCTACGACACTGCTAAGCTGATACCATTTCACGAAAAATTTGATACAGATGTAAACCTTGAAAGGTTTACTGTGTCTAGGTTTTTTAATTGCGTTAGCGAAGCGGTAGCGAGTCTGCGAGCGTCATTGCGACTTGCGAATTGTGAATTGGTATGAGGTGCTTGGGCTAATGAAAATTTTCCTATTATTAATGCTAAAAATATGCTATCGCTTTCAAGGCGATCGCTAATATCCATCAACTTTGTAGACACTGTTAGTTAAAAATAATCGCAACAAATAGACTGAATTTTTGAGACTACAGAGAGATATAATCCTTACTGCGTAAGACTTTGATACATTTAAGTGATGTAATGAGTTTTACATTAGAAGTCATAGAACTAGAAATAAAAAATTATCTATGACTTACGATAATCGCGCCGAAGTGCGAAAGGTTTTAATTATTACTCTAATTCTCAACCTGTTTGTCATGGGATTGAAAGCAGTTGTGGGGTATTGGACAGGTTCTTTAAGCTTGTTAGCTGATGCCTTGCACAGTGTGACAGATAGTGCCAACAACGTTTTAGGATTAATCGCGAGTAAATTTTCTTCGCCACAACCTGATCGCGAACATCCCTACGGACACCAAAAGTTTGAAGCTGTGGGCGCTTTGGGTATTGCAGCCTTTTTAGGAATCGCTTGTTTTGAAATTCTTCAAGGTGCAGTTGAACGGATTCTTAAAGGTGGTGCGACTGTAACAATATCACCGCCTGAATTGTGGTTATTGCTAATCGTATTAGGTATAAATATTTTTGTGGCGTTTTACGAACGTAGTGTAGGTAAGCGGGTACGTAGTCCAATTTTAATAGCTGATGCTACTCATACGATGAGCGATATTTGGGTGACAATCTCAGTCATTGGTGGCTTGATAGGAGTTTGGCTAGGTTATCAATGGATGGATGTAGTATTAGCTTTTCCGGTTGCATTATTGGTATTTTGGAGTGGCTGGTCAGTTTTGAAAGAAAATTTACCTTTACTTGTAGATCAAATGGCGATCGCACCTGAAGCAATACATACGATCGCAGTTTCTGTACCTGGAGTAATTAACTGTCATGACATCGCCTCTCGTGGTGTTCTTGGTCGTCAAGTCTTCATTGAAATGCACTTAATAGTAGATGCACCAGATGTAGAAACCGCGCACCAAATCACTGAAGAAGTAGAAAGCCGACTAGAACAACGCTTCAGTCCTGTGAGAATTGTCATTCACGTCGAGCCACCAGCATACGAGTCTGAGCAAATTAGCTTTGAACCTAAAACAAAATAGTACCAATTCTCTCAAATCTGGCAACAGATCAAAATTTGTTAACTCAGATGAAATCTAAATTTCTTAATTACGAATTACTTTGGTGTTTTCTCACTCCGCCATAAAGCAATACCGCCTAACAAACCAGTGATATTGGGGATAAGTTTCACATTTAAAGGCAACTGAAGATCAACTCTCACGGCTTCACCACCACCGATATAAAGGTAATCATAATTAAACAAATGGTGCAAAGATGCGATCGCCTTTTCTAAACGCCTGTTCCATCTTTTCTCACCTATTTTTTCCAGTTCTGCACGTCCTAGTTGTTCTTCAAAAGTCTCTCCCTTGCGAAACGGATGATGTCCCATTTCCATATTTGGCACAAGTTTACCATCTACAAATAAAGCCGAACCAAACCCTGTGCCTAAAGTAATTACAAGTTCCACACCTTTACCTGCGATCGCACCAAATCCTTGCATATCAGCGTCATTAATTACCCGTACAGGTTTATTTAAAAGGTTTGTCAATGCTGTTTGTAAGTCAAACCCAATCCAGTCTGGATGTAAATTAACTGCTGTTTCTGTGACTCCACACCTCACCACTCCCGGAAAGCCTACCGAAACCCGATGAAATTCACCTTGGGCAGCTGCTAAAACAGCAATTGCATTAATTACAACCTCAGGTGTAGCAGGTTGTGGTGTATCTAAACGCTTCCTTTCGGTTAAAGGAACCCCGGTAATATCTAATACCATAGCTTTGACACCACTACCGCCAATATCAACAGATAAGGTGCGAATTGATCCATTTTCTTCAGTCATTAAGTTTTGTCCTTGTTTGATTCCATATCTTGATAAGCTTTAATTTTTTCATACAAGGTATCAACATCATCCTGAGCAAACAGTTTGTCTTTTAGTTGTAAATAATTACCTTCGCCTAATTTACAAACTGCCCAAAATTTCATCACTTTGGATGGCTCTAAATGTGTGAGTAAAATCTGTATTACTTCTTGTAGATTTTGCTGTTCGTTAATCATTTTAATTGTCATCTTCTATATCCAAAATAAAATCAGTAGGCTTGATTGTTTTAAGTGTTAAACCATGACAGCGGTTGATTAATCTCTTATCGCAAGTAATCAAATAATCACTTTGAGAAGCTTCGGCACAAGCAATGTGGAGAGCATCAATGGCTTTAATTCCTTGTTGTTCTAGTTGTTTTGCTCTAACTCTAATATTTTCATCTACTAATACTTTTAATGTAGCTATTTGTAAATATCGCTCCATTGACTGTTGGTTTACAGAAAACGGGTTACGGCTATTTTCATATTCTAGAACTGAAGAATTGACTAATTCTATTAATTTTGCTTCGACCATTTGTAAAATTAAGATGACAGCTTGTGTTTCTAAAAAGATTTTTGGCTGTGTTTGGTCATCAAAGGGGCGGTTATAAATACTTGTATCTAAATAAACTCTGGTCATGTCAACACCTATGATACTTTCTCAGCATTTTCTCCTCAAACGCCTGATCATCATCTTCAACTTCCTTTGTCCCGCTTCCTTCTCATCCCACTAAAATGATTATCATTTTTATTGCCGTATATTTCACTCTCTGGAAGTCCCTTACCTGTGGCTTGGGTGACGCGAGATATCAGTAAAAGTAGAGTTATTGGTGATGCTACAACTGCAACCAAAGAAAAAGGCGATCGCATCCTCGAATCTGTTACTGATGGTTGGGTACAGGTGATTAAAGATATTTATACTTTTAAACAAACCCATAAATAATTCGAGAAAACCGTACCTACATTTTATCTAGATTTGCTAATGTAAGAATAGTGTAAATATTACTAATAGTAAGGGTATAGCTGCATAATAGCTATCGGGCGATCAATTGTTATTCAAAGTAACACTACAGAGATTATAATTATGACGGACTTTGAACCTAAGAGCCTCCGTTCTTATAGCCAAGAAGATGTGCAGAAAATTCTTCAGTTTGCGATCGCCCGTCAAGCTGATGACCAAAACAAAGAATTTTCTTACGAGCAATTGGTAGAAATTGCTACTGAGTTAGAAATATCGCCTGAATGTTTAAATTTAGCAGAGCATGACTGGCGATCGCAAGCCAGTGAAATCCAACAGCGCCGAGCTTTTGACAATTATCGCCTCACAAGATTTAAGAAGCGATTTGGTAATTATGCCATTATTAATGGTTGTTTAATGCTTGTGGATTTTATCGGTGGTGGTGGTCTGAGTTGGTCGCTGTATATTTTGTTATTCTGGGGAATGACAGTAGGGCTTGATGTTTGGAATACTTTTCAAGCTAAAGGCGAAGAATATGAAGTCGCTTTCCAGAAGTGGAATCGCAAGCACCAATTCAAACAAACAATTAACACAATTTTAAATAAGTGGTTCAAGGCGTGGCAAACTTGATCGAGTCAACGGAATAACAATACAGGAATATGACTTCCTCGTAGTATTTGTGCTGTCGTGCTGCCAATGACTAAATGACGAATCCGGCTATGTCCGTAAGCTCCCATTATTAGTAGATTGATGTTTTGAGCTTCCACATAGTTAGCTATTTCCTGTTCTGGATTACCTTGCGTCAGCTCACAGATTGGTGTGAAACCACTTGCTGTTACTTGGCGTTGGGCAATTTTCAAGTAAGCTTCTGCCAAATCTTAAATATTAGCAACAAAAATATAAAAATGAACTCAAACAAGCAAAAATATTCAGTATTGCATATTTAGATACAGATAAAAAGTCAATTTGATTCAACTGGAAAATTGATTGATTTAATCTTAGAAGTTTATGTTTTGGGATAGTGTTATTGAACTAAGCCGGACACTCACCCATCCGACTCATCTGCAAAATTGACGCTACTCAATAATTTCGTCATACTGATTGGTGTCGTCTTCGGGTGATTCTTTCATCTCTACCAACACATCAGCTAAAATTTTTTCATCTAGCCATTGATAACGTTCTTTGGTGTAGTCTCCTTTACCGGGACTGAAATATTGAATAAACCGAATAGTATCGGCAACTCCCAAAGAATTGATTAAGGCATCGTAGCCCTGTTTAATAATTTCATTTTGGGTTTTTATCATTGCTTTCCTCAGCTTGTATTACTTCAACCAGGGAGCATCCCACTTTTTTGAATGTCATTGTGAGCGAAGCGAAGCAATCGCAAAATCCTCCAACTAAGAGCGAGTCGATGCGATTGCTTCGTCGTTCCTCCTCGCAATGACAGTTATTATCTCATTGGAAAATAAAAACTGGGATGCACCCCTTCAACCAGCCATTGAACGGGATTATTAATCAAAACGTTAATTAATTGAGAGGTTTTTTGAGCTTTTTTGAAAAGTCTATCATCTGTTGTCAGAAATACATCAGCCCGACTTCTTTCTGCGCTGGCGATTGGGTGGCATCATAGCTTGAAAATCCTAATTTTTGAAGTTCGGCGGCTCTGTCTTTAATGAAGATACTATTAATAATTTTGATTTTAGCAATGGAGAGTAATTTTTTGACGTTTTGTATTCTTTCTAAATCAGGTGTTTGGTTTAATTAGGCAATTAAAGCACTGCTGTTGATCAGTTTCCAAGTTGCTGATTGACATTGACTCAAAATTGTCATAACTGCCTGTGCTTCTAAATAAATCCGAGGTTGCGCTTGGTCATCAAACGGACGATTCAAACAACAAGCATCAAGATAGATTTTATATTGTTTGCTCATATTAAAGTCGGTTTTATTCCGTAATTAATTCCTAGACTACATCCTTTGTTATCAGAGGTTAAGATTGAGATAATATTCATCTATAAAAGTCAAAAAGAATGAACATTCTGGGAAAAAAGTTGGCGATTTGCTGAAATTAGTTAGAGCTTACAGGCATAAACGGTATAACCTCATAGTTGTTAAAAGTGTAAAATAAAACCATAAATTCACATATTGATTAGCTATGGAAGCAGAATATCGGCAGCGTCGTGAGCAGTTAATGGCAAAAATTGGTAATAGTACAGCCATTTTTCGCAGTGCGCCAATGGTAGTGATGCACAACGATGTCGAGTACGCTTATCGCCAAGATAGTGATTTTTTCTATCTAACTGGCTTTAACGAATCCCAAGCAGTGGCAGTGTTAGCGCCCCATCATCCAGAACATCGGTTTGTGTTGTTTGTCCAACCTAAAGAGCGAGAAAAAGAGGTTTGGACTGGTTATCGTTGTGGGGTAGATGCCGCAAAAGAGATTTATGGTGCAGATGAAGCTTACCCCATTAGTGAATTAGATGAAAAGTTGCCGCAGTATTTAGAAAAAGCCGATCGCATTTACTATCATTTAGGACGCGATCGCAATTTTAACGACAAAATTCTTAAACATTATCAAATTTTACTGCGGACTTATCCCAAGCGCGGTACAGGGCCTATTGCGATTGCAGATACAGGCCCTGTCCTGCACAGCATGAGATTAATTAAAAGCGAAGCCGAGTTAAAACTGATGCGTCAAGCTGTGGCGATCGCAGTTGAAGCTCATAATAATGCAATGGCAGCTAGTACACCTGGACGTTATGAATACGAAATCCAGGCGGGAATAGAACACATATTTCGGTTGCGGGGGGGAATTGGCCCGGCTTATCCTTCAATTGTGGCTTCCGGTGCTAATGCTTGTGTACTGCACTACATCGAAAATAATCGACAGATGCAAGATGGAGAATTGCTGTTAATTGATGCTGGTTGTGCATACGGTTATTACAATTCTGATATTACCAGGACATTTCCTGTAGGAGGTAAATTTACATCAGAACAAAAGACATTATATGAGATTGTATTAGAAGCACAAAAACAGGCGATCGCTCAAGTAAAACCCGGTAATTCTTTTAACTCAATTCACGATACAGCAGTACGTGTACTAACTGAAGGTTTAGTTGAATTAGGCATCCTCAAAGGTGAAATTGACAAGTTAATTGAAGAAGAGAAATACAAGCCATATTATATGCACCGCACCAGTCATTGGTTAGGCTTGGATGTCCATGATGCAGGAGTTTATCAGCACGGTGAAGATAAACCGCAGATTTTACAACCAGGTCAAATATTAACTGTAGAACCAGGACTGTATATTGTGCCTGATACTAAATTAGCAGAAGACCAACCAGCGACTGATCCCAGGTGGGTTGGCATTGGCATTCGCATTGAGGATGATGTATTAGTGACACCTGAAGGGCATGAAGTTTTAACTGCGGGAGTACCAAAAGCAGTGGATGAAGTTGCACGAATGAGTTAGATAAAGAACGTTGCTGAATCAAGGGATGAAATTTGTGTATTAAAATCTAAAACTCTTTATTCTCTCTGCGTCTCCGCTTACTGAGCGCAGTCGAAGTATGCGCCTCTGCGTGAGCAATTCATCCCGCATTTATGCAACGCCTAATTATCCACTAAATGAAATCGCAATCAATGGTTGCAACAATTATTGTTTTTCTAATTATAGGGCTGATTATTATCGTAATTATATTCAGCCCTTTCCTAATTAAACAACAAAGAAGCCGTTTTAAAAAACGTTCTTTTCCACCGCTTTGGAATGCCATTATTGAAAATAACTTTCCTTTTTATTTGCGAATTTCTCCCATAGAACGTAGAAGACTACAGGGACATATTCAAGTGTTCTTAGCAGAAAAACAATTTATTGGTTGCGGGCAATTGCAAGTAACAGAAGAAATGAAATTAACTATTGCGGCTGTTGCTTGTTTGCTTTTATTAAATGAGCGAGGAGAATATTTTCCTAAACTTCGTTCGATTTTGATTTATCCCAGTACTTATTTTGTGAATGAAACTGTAGCCACTGGAAATTATATTATCGAAGAAAGGCGTGTAGCCAGATTAGGGGAATCATGGATTAAAGACCAAGTAATATTGTCTTGGGAACAAGTACAACAAGACATTGTTAACTGGAGAGATGGACATAACGTAATTCTTCACGAATTTGCCCACCAATTAGATCAAGAAGATGGTAAAGCTGAGGGTGTTCCTATTTTGCCACGCAATTCAGACTATGTAACTTGGGCTAGAGTAATGACAAAAGAATATCAACAACTCTGCAATGATGTTCAAAAAGGTGCAAAAACCGTGATGAATAGCTATGGTGCGACTAATCCCGCAGAATTTTTTGCTGTAGCGACTGAAACGTTTTTTGAAAAACCGCACCAATTGTTAAAGCAGCATCCGCCACTTTATGAGCTACTACAAAGTTACTATCAACTAGATCCTGGACAATGGGTTTAAGTAGGTCGATGTCAATAATTATCGTTGGGCTAAAGTAGGGGGCAGTCGAAGTATGCTCCCTGCGGTCTTAATGATAAGTATTTTACCGAACATGATATGAGAAGGTTAGATTCTTTTTTGCGTGCCAATATCGTCGCATAAGTGCCTGTCGCTCTCGCTGACATTAGGATTATTTTGTAAATAACCGCGCACCCAATCACAACTACGCCCCATTAAAGCGTCTAAGTCTAAATTCCAGAAATCTAGATTCCACAGTTTGATTGTGTTGTCACCACTACCAGAAGCCAAAGTCTTGCCGTCGGGGCTAAAACTGACGCTATAAACAAAGTTATCATGCCCAGAGAGGGTGCGGATTTGCTTGCCTGTCTCTAGATTCCACAGTTTGATTGTCTTATCCTCACTACCAGAAGCCAAAGTCTTGCCGTCGGGGCTAAAACTGACGCTATAAACAAAGTTATCATGCCCAGAGAGGGTGCGGATTTGCTTGCCTGTCTCTAGATTCCACAGTTTGATTGTCTTATCCTCACTGCCAGAAGCCAAAGTCTTGCCGTCGGGGCTAAAACTGACGCTATAGACCCAGTTATCATGCCCAAAGAGGGTGCGGATTTGCTTGCCTGTCTCTAGATTCCACAGTTTGATTGTCTTGTCACTACTGCCAGAAGCCAAAGTCTTGCCGTCGGAGCTAAAACTGACGCTATAGACCCAGTTATCATGCCCAGAGAGGGTGCGGATTTGCTTGCCTGTCTCTAGATTCCACAGTTTGATTGTGTTGTCAGCACTGCCAGAAGCCAAAGTCTTGCCGTCGGGGCTAAAACTGACGCTTATGACAAAGTCATCATGCCCAGAGAGAGTGCGGATTTGCTTGCCTGTTTCTAGATTCCACAGTTTGATTGTCTTATCCTCGCTGCCAGAAGCCAAAGTCTTGCTATCGGGGCTAAAACTGACGCTTCTGACAAAGTCATCATGCCCAAAGAGAGTGCGGATTTGGTTCCCTGTTTCTAGATTCCACAGTTTGATTGTCTTGTCACCACTGCCAGAAGCCAAAGTTTTGCCGTCGGGGCTAAAACTGACGCTTATGACAAAGTTATCATGCCCAAAGAGAGTGCGGATTTGCTTGCCTGTCTCTAGATTCCACAGTTTGATTGTCTTGTCACGACTGCCAGAAGCCAAAGTTTTGCCGTCCGGGCTAAAACTGACGCTTATGACAAAGTTATCATGCCCAGAGAGAGTGCGGATTTGCTTGCCTGTCTCTAGATTCCACAGTTTGATTGTCTTGTCACGACTGCCAGAAGCCAAAGTTTTGCCGTCGGGGCTAAAACTGACGCTTATGACCCAGTCATCATGCCCAGAGAGAGTGCGGATTTGCTTGCCTGTCTCTAGATTCCACAGTTTGATTGTCTTGTCATAACTGCCAGAAGCCAAAGTTTTGCCGTCGGGGCTAAAACTGACGCTTATGACAAAGTTATCATGCCCAGAGAGAGTGCGGATTTGCTTGCCTGTCTCTAGATTCCACAGTTTGATTGTCTTGTCATAACTGCCAGAAGCCAAAGTTTTGCCGTCGGGGCTAAAACTGACGCTCCAGACATCCCTATTATGCCCTTCCAAGCGGTTGCGTTCGCTTCCCTCATTAAGAGCTTTTTGCAAGGCATTCATTACACCTGAGTTATATGCGTGCTGGCTTTGCAGAATTTTTCCCGCTTTAATTGCCTTGACAAAGGCATCCAACTCTTTTCTTCTATCGAGTAAAGACAAAGAAGAAGAACCGAGGGAATCTGCAAGATTGAGTTCTGCTTGTTTTGTCTGATTCCATGCCGTCAAACCCAATCCACTGCTAACCACCACCGCCACCAACGAACCCGCCGCAATTGTCCTCGCCGTTCTAATTTTTTCATTCTTTTGGCGTTCTGCTTGAGCTTCACTAACCTTAATAAATTCTTTCGCTTCTTTATCAATAATCTGGATAGATTGTTCTTTTTCAAGCTCAACAATTCGCACCAGCTTAGAACCGTTCCAGAGTTCACTGTTAGCTTTTTGGGCATCTTTTTTGCGTAATTCATTCCACTGTTTCGCATCAGCAGATAACCGATTTTCCAGGACTATTATCTCTTCCTTGTCCCGAATTAAATTTTGTAAAACTTTCCAAGAGCGAAGTAATTCCTCATGTGCCACTTCAACCGTCGCCTTTCCTTTTTCTCTTTTACTTACCAAAAGGCGACTATTAATCAATTGATACAGAACTTTTTTTTGTGTCTCATCTTTCTCCAAAGCTGTTATATCAGCCCTTTTACTAACAGCTTCTTTGCTTTCTAATGCGATTAATTTTATAAAAATGTTTTCTGCTGCTTTTCTTTCTTTTTCATTAAATTTATTATATATTTTATCAGCCTGTTTCTGAAGTGCGCCTTTCACTCCTCCCAAATCTTGATAAGTTTTGGTATTTAAAACTCTGTCTTGAATATTATCTTTCTTCCACAATTCGTTTAAAGTATATTGCAAAAGTGGTAAAGACCCAGCCCGTTCACGAAAATCAGAAATAATTTGCTCAATTAATCCCTGTTCAAAAGTTACTCCATTCCTAGCGGCAGGTTCAGCAATTGCCAATCCTAAAGCAATATCATCCATCTCTGTGAGCATTTTGCTAGATGAATCATGGATTTTTCCTAATTTTGGATAGGGGCTTAATTTATCGAGAAAATCAGCCCGCATAGTCATAACAACTTTAACGGAAGTCTCCGATTTTTCAATTAATTGAATGAGGCTTTTTATAAAAGAATCTCTTTTATCCTTTGGTGTTAGGGTAAATAGTTCCTCAAATTGATCAATAAAAATCAGCCATTGAGAATCCCGTTTAAGAGATTGAACAACTTTTACAAGAGTATCTTCTTTAACAGCTAGAGCTAGTTCCGCTTCTGATTGGTTATATTTTGTTAAAAGACTACTATGAAAAGATTTAAAGGGATCTTTATCAGGTACAAAGGTTAAATTTACTAATTGTTCATAACCAGGCTGATTTTCTAAAGCAGGAATTAACCCCGCTCGAATTAAGGAAGACTTACCACTTCCAGAAGCTCCTAAAAGCAGAAGAACATTATTTTGTTTGAAGTAATCTGTTAATTCACTAATCCAAGTGTCTCGACCAAAAAATTTACTACTATCTTTCGTCTCAAATTTACTTAATCCCAAATAAGGAGAACCTTCAATAAGCTTTCGAGCATGAATTTCAGTCTCAGATGAAATGCTAGAAATATAGGTGATATTAACAGTTCCTGAATTTGCTCCAGCAACGCCTAATACATCACCTTCAGCCGTTACTTTGAAAGGATCTGTAGTCATTTTAATTTTACTTAAATTTGATTAAACACAATTAAATATTATTTATTCGGTCTTGGGTACTGAGCCAATATTAACCGTACCTGAGTTTGTTCCAGCAACACCAAATACATGACCCTGCACTGATACGTTTGTATTGTATTTGCCTTCTTCAAACCCTTGAGGATCTTCTTTTTTCATGACCTCTTCGGCTGCTTTAATAATTTCCTCATCTTTATCAACACCAGCTTGAGTAAGCTTATCTTTCAATAAACCTTCAGCTTTCTTAATTTCTTCTGGTTTGGCATCTACCATTGCTTGTCCCAGAACATCTCCTTCAAACTTTTTCTTAATCAAAGCCTTCAAACCTTGATAGGCATCTTTAACGGCTGTTCCTGCGGTATCTTTAGCAGCAGCGATCGCACCAGCGCCTAAAGCAGCAATAATTAAAGAAATAGGTTCCATAGTTAATCCTCAAAAATTTGATTTTTAAAAACATACTGAGGCTGAAAAACCCGTATTCACAAGGATTATATCTAAAGTCTTGTTCACAAATCAGATATGAGTCCTATTTAGATAAAGATTTACGCCTAAGGCTAAATACAACATGAATATGTGGTTTTCCAGATATAAAATTAATAAATTCAACGTTTTAAATTGATATTCTCTTTCTAATACCATTTCACGAAATATTTGAAACAGATAATTGGTCTTTAATTCTTTCCCCCTGCTCCCTGCTCCCCTGCTGCCTATTTGTATCAATTTTAAAGTGAAACGGTATAATGCCAGAATTTACGCTTAACGTTTTTAGCAGCTTTGTCTGCGGCGAATCTTTTCAGAAACTATCAAAATATTATTTTATACTGCAATTTACTAAATGTTTAGTAAATAATACTGAGTGTGACAGTTGCAAGTGTGGAATGCGGCTTGTTGTTTGTTTTAAGTATTCATGGGAACCTATCCAAGTAACAAATAAACTATGCAGTGAATCTTAATAGATTCCATACAGAACGCCCTTAGTTCTGTCACATTCTTATAGGTGAATAAAATGAAAATAGTTGCTTTTTCATCTAGATTACTAGATGCACTTTTTGCTGCCACTGTTGCAGTACCATTATCTTTTGCTGGGATATTTACTTTTGCTAGTTCTGCTACAGCAGCCTCTTTTAATGGTGACTTTCAGCTAAGTAGTGGATATACTTTTTCGCCTCCTAATTCAGCCACTAGCTTAGTAGAATTATCAGCAAAATCTCTAACATTTTCTCCCCAACCCATAACACCAATTGCTCTTGCAGCTCAAACAGGAAGTTTTACATCATTTAACACAGCCAAAATAAATAATATTATCAATTTTTCTCCTTTATCTGTAAAAAATCCTTTTATTGATTTTGGTAAAACTTTCATACCTGGAACAGTTCAATCTGCTGCTGAATCTGCTTCAATCACCGATAAAATCAATACATTTAATTTGAAATCTGCAAATTATGAACTTAAACAAAGCGGTGAAAACGTAGCTATAGATGTTGCACTTTATGGATTATTTAGCAGTGAGGATGGGTCAAAATCTCAAGGAGCCGGAAACTTATCTTTCCAAGTCAATAATGTAAAAGTTGCCAATGTTGAGTCAATTCTTAGTAGTGGTGGATCAGTTAAGAATTTAGCTTTTTCTGGTGCTTTATTCACTACTACTACTTCTGCTACTTCTGTCCCTGAGCCAGCTACATTACTTGGTTTAGGAATAGTGGGCGCAGCAATAGTGATGTTTCGCCGTCATCAACCTCAAAATAGTTCTATAGATATATAGCAATCCTCTTTGATTTGTGAAAATTGAGAAGCTCAGATACCCGACTTATTAAAGAAGTCGGGTATCTTGCTGTTCGCTAGTCCCTAATCCCTTTTCCCGATTAGAGTATATTGTAAATAACTAAGAAGCGCTATATAGCTAGCAAAAAATATTACATATACATCTAAAAAACAGTCAAATACAATCAATCAGATAGCTGTATTCTTTAAAGTAGCTTTCGTAACGCTTGTTACAAGGTAGGTTGAAACCCTCACCTCAGGGTTGACTTAGTTTCCCTATTTTCTTTCATTTTGCATTAATACAATACACTTTTTAGGACACCAATATTAATCAATTGGTAACTCAAAGGCGTGTCTACTTACATAGCTTTCTTTACTTCAACAAGAAAGCAAAACAGTTTTAGTACAAACATAGTTGTAAATGCAAACCTATCATCCACCTTTGCTTTTAAAAAGTTTTGGTCTTGTTTATGCAGCTATCAGATTGGTTTCTGTCCAATTTTCGTTGGTATCGTCGTCTATCGGGCGGGTTGTGGTGGCAAGTTGAAGTTCCTTTGTTCGACGGTTCTCAAATCATCTGGGTACGTCACATGCCGGAATCTAAACATTACATTCTACAAAAAGAGGAATACTAGCACCGCTGCATGTTTAGATTTTTACAAATGTTTTAGACATTCAAAGCTGTTAGAATGCTTGACTACTAAGTAAGTCGGTGAAATAAAATCAAACTATGTGAATAAAAGTAAATAAGGCTCAAACGCTTTTTCCCCCTGCTCCCTGCCTTATTACAACAATAATTATTTACACCGACCTACTTATAGCGGCACTAGTATTATTCAAACTCCATTTATTTACACCTGTGTATGAAAATTAATTAATTTTAAACACCGACTCGACAGTTGATTTAATCGAATCTCGTGCATCTTTTAAAGTTTGAGCAAAAGGATGTTTTGCTTGCAGAAATACACGGGCGCAATTGCGTCCTGGCATTCCAGAAATAGAACCACCTGGATGAGTTCCTGCGCCAGTTAAAAACAAATTTTCGATTGGTGTTTTGTAGTTGGCCAACTCTGGCAAAGGACGGAAAAACACCATTTGATCCAAAGTCATATCAACGTGGTAATAATTGCCTTTGTATGCACCTAATCTTTCTCCTAATTCTGCTGGGCTTTCTACACGACGAGCAATAGTAGCCGTTTTTACATTCGGTGCATAAGTTGCTAACTTATCAATAACTCTATCTGCAACCTTGTTTTTCAATTCATCTGTCCAACCAGTACCTTTTAAACCAGTACCTTCTGCACCCGCAATTTGATAAGGAGCAAAAAACTCAATCCATAAAGTATGTTTACCTGATGGTGCTAAGGTTGGATCAAGAGCGCTAGGCATGACTACATACATTGATGGGTCAGAATCAGGTATTTCTCCTAAGGTACATTTACTATGAGCTTGTTCTACATGAGCCACGGAATCTGCAATCAAGATAGACCCGATTAAATATTCATCTTTGTGGGCATGGTATGGAAAACGCAAAGGTTCATCTAAAGCCAAATCTATCTTGAGGATGGTTTCGTTGTTATTAACAATGCGGCGTTCTAATCTTTCCCACAATTCGGGTTCTGCTGCATCAATGTCACTTTTATCAGTCATTTGTAAAAATAACCGTCTGGCATCAATATTAGAGATTACCCCGTATTTAGCACGATATTCTTTACCGCCACTAACTCTTACACCAACGGCTTTATTATCATCAATCAAAACTTTTTCAACATGCTGGTCTGTGAGAATAACACCACCTTTACTTCTAACTAAATTCACTAATGCTTGCACAAGCGCACCAGTACCGCCCCGTGGTCTAGCCATACCGGGGTCATGACGCATCGCCATCATAATTGCACCAATAGCAATGGTTTTTTGTGATGGTGGTGCGCCAAGTTCTGAGGCTAATCTTGCCAGTGGCGCTTTGAGAAATTCTGAATCAAACCACTCGTTGAGTAAGTCTTCAGCACTGGTCATCATGTTGCGAACAAAATCCAGCGTTTTGTTGGGCGAACCAATGACTGAAAATAAATCCTTGATTTTTGTAATGTCGTAGTTGCCAGCGATATCAATAATTGACTTGGGCGGCGCATTAAACATGGGAATCATTGCCCCCAGCGCCCGCTGCCAATATTGAGTATATTCTCGGTATTTTTTGGCATCGCGATCGCTATATCTGGCAATTTCTGCACAAGTCTTATCTAGCGATTTATGACCTAAGAAATATTTTCCATCAGGATGAGGACAAAAAACAACTGGATCGCATTCTAGATATTCTAAACCGTATTTTTCTAGTTCTAATTCTTCAACAACTGGCCCTAAATGAATAAATTCATGGTCAATTGCACACAAGTTAAATTTAAATCCCGGTGCTGCTTCTGGTAAACATTCTTCAGTTGTCGCTGCCCCTCCTGGAACAGAACGCTTTTCGAGCAACAGAACACTATAGCCAGCTTTAAGCAAATAAGCAGCACAAACTAGTCCATTATGTCCTGCACCGATAATTACAACATCATACTCTTGCATATTTTTAATTGAGAACAGATTAGGAGTAAATAAAGTGACTTGTTAATATTACAAAGTGTTAAGCAAAATTACAACTTTAAAAATTGCTAATTTACTTAATTAAAGAATTTATTTTTGAAGCAGACAGTTGCTGCACATTAGCTTCTAAAATTATTGTTATATTTTCTTGTTGTATTTCCATTTGTTTGACACTAAACGCTATATCTTCCCAGGTAAAATATGGGAGTTTTACTAGTTCTTTGAGTTTTTGTAAAAAGGCTGCAATCAACTCTATCGAAAGACCTGACTCTGGGTTACATTTGATACTTTCTATTTTGATAGGTTGGGAATTAGTACGGGGAATCACTATTCCCTCAACATCTAATGATTGAGTGTTATTGCTTTCTTTAATCAGCACTTTCACTTGAAATTCTATTTTGCGATCGCTTGTTAAAAATAACTGGATATTTTGTAGTTCAAAACTAACACTTTCACCATCTACATCCAACTGAAATTTCTGTGATAAGCTGCGAGCAAATTCAGAATTTAAAGCACAGTTAATATCTGCTTGGGTCATGACAACACGAGCGATCGCATTCACTGGCTCATTTAATTCGACTTGACCAAAAATAGCACTTAAAGGATTAATAGAAATACTATCTGTTTGTAGTTTTATTTCTTGAATACGGATGTTTTCTTTTAGCACCAGTCCTTTTCCTGCAACGGAAACACCATCAGAATGTCCTCGAAGTACTTGCAACAAATCGGTTTGCACATCTATATCAATTTGTTCTGCTTCATCTACCTGGTCAGATACCCTGCGTTCAGCTTCTTGTGATATTAGCTGCTCTTCCAAGCGTTGCTTGTCTGGCATAACTTTTTACTCTTTAAGCTTCCTATTGTTAATTACTGTAAACCTTAAAGAGGCAAGAGCGTATCTATAAAAAGAAGGAAACAGAACACAGCAAACAAGGAACAGAGAATAAGGGAGATGAGGTGTCCTGAATAATTTAAAAAATCAAATATGAGTCCTAAAATGTAAGTACAAAAAGCTTTTACGTTTTAATAGACAAATAAGATAATTACCGATAAATAAAAATCATCATATTTTTCATTAATCCTAGGAATGATTTAAGACAAATATTTCAAAAAAAAACTGTTTCTTATCAACTGTAAAAATCATCCTTGAGGACTATAAAGTATCTTTACTTCAATCCCATTTTTTTAAGGGTGGATTTCTTTGATTAAGTAATTATTGCTACTAAAAACCATTATACTGTTACGATCAATTTAGGTAACAAGCGCCATTAATTGAGTTATGGAACGAGTAACACTACCAGATATTCTAACTCTTGAAGAAGCCTCAGAATACTTAAGACTACCCACTCAAACAGTTGTGCATCAAACAATACTTGGAAATATCCCAGGTCGTAAAATTGAAAATGACTGGAGATTTTTGAAAGTGGCTATTGATGACTGGTTACGTTCAAAAAATGGTCGGGCTGTTCTACTTCAACAAGCAGGCGCTTTAATAGATGATGATACTCTCTCAGATTTGAGAGCAAAAATTTACCAAGACAGGGAACGTTCTGAAGTCGATGGGGAGTCTGTCGATTAATGTATTTGCTTGATACCGATACCCTAACTCATCACCAGCTGTTTCGCTTCAATCACCGAATCGTAACGATGTACTAAAGAGCAATACAATCAAAGATAATTTTCCAGAAATACAGGAGTAAATTCATTGGTTCAACAACCAGAACTTCAGGAAAATTCTTCAATGCAGTCAATCTGGCGTGTCCTGGGGAGTTTGCGTACTTACCGATGGATTTCACTGGGAGCCTTAGTCAGCTTGTTGCTGTTGACAGCTGCCAATGCACTGACTCCCCAGTTGTTTCGGTGGAGCATCGATCAAGGTATTGTCCCACAAAATTTACGAATTGTACTTTACAGCGCTGCTTGGATGGTTGTTGCAGCGATCGCTCGTGGTTTATTTAACTTTGGACAAAGTTATTTGGCAGAAGCTGCATCTCAAGGTGTGGCCTATGAATTGCGTAAGCAAATTTTCAGCAAAATTCAAAATCTCAGTTTCAGCTACCATGACCAATCACAGACATCTCAACTGCTAACCCGCGTCACTAGTGATATTGAACAGATTCGCACATTTATTGGTACTAGTTTAATTCAAGTAATTGGTGGAACTGTAACATTAGTAGCAATTGCGGTAGTTTTGCTAATAATGAACTGGCAACTAGCACTAATTACATTGACGGTTGTACCGATGTCAGGATGGTTAATGGCACGATTTATCTCCCGTAATAGTGGATTATTTCGGCAGGTACAAGAGCAACTCGGCGATCTCAATGCCGTCTTACAAGAGAATTTGTTAGGAATTAAAGTAGTCAAAGGTTTTGTGCGGGAGTCAGCCGAAAAGAGGCGTTACACCACCATGAATGATGCCTTAATCAAGGCAAACATGAAGACCATTCGCGCTATCCGTAATACCTTCCCCTTTATCTTTTTGCTGAGTAATTTGGTGACATTAGCAGTTTTCGCCTACGGTGGGGCGCAGGTAATTGATGGTAGATTTTCTATTGGTGAACTAGTAGCGTTTAACTCCTATCTGGTATTAATTCTGCAACCGATTTTATTGATTGGCTTTGCTGCACCTGCGATCGCTCAAGCAGCCGCCTCTGCGGAACGGATTTATGAAGTAGTCGATGCAGAAGTAGAAATTCGCGATCGCCCAAATGCAATTGCTTTTGAAACCTGCGGCGGTAGAATTACCTTTGAAAACGTCTGTTTTCGCTATCCTGGTGCTGCAACCGCAGCCCTAAAAAATGTTTCTTTTGAAACAAAGCCTAAGGAGCTAATCGCCGTTTTGGGGATGACAGGTTCTGGGAAAAGCACAATTATGAACTTGATTGCTCGATTTTATGATGTCACGCAGGGATCAATTCGTATTGATGGACGAGATGTGCGGGATTTTACACTCCAGAGTCTGAGAACACATATAGGCATTGTGTTTCAAGAAACCACACTATTCTCTGGGACTATCCGCGAAAATATCACTTATGCCAAACCCAAAGCTACCCTAGAACAAGTAATTGAGGTTGCAAAAACTGCCCAAATTCATGATTTTATAATTAGTCTGCCTGATGGCTATGAAACAATTGTAGGTGAACGTGGCGTGGGTTTATCTGGTGGACAAAAACAACGAATTGCGATCGCCCGTACCTTACTGACCGATTACAGTATTCTGATTTTAGATGATAGTACCTCTGCGGTAGATGCTAAAACTGCCGCTCAGATTCAAGCTGAACTCGATGATCTAATGCGCCAAAAAGCCTGTGTAACTTTTGTTGTGGCTCAACGCATCAGCACCGTCAAAAATGCCGATCGCATTTTGCTAATCGATCAAGGAAAATTAATTGCTCAAGGTAGCCATGAGGAACTAATGCAAACAAGCCCCCTATATGGTGTAATTTTGGAATCTCAAGTTAAGCAGAAGGAGAAAGTATAAAAATGGGCATTGGGCATGAGAAAGAGGAATTGGGGCAGGGTGCGGGGTGCAAGGGGGACGAAGAAGAGGAATTACCTCTTTCTCCCTGGTTACTGAGCGCAGTCGAAGTATGCCCCCTGCTCCCTTGCCTCTTCTAATAACAGCTTTGTGACCAAAACTTTTAATCCAAACTCTAAAATTTAAATCTTATGAGAGGTACAGGCCCAGTTGTTGCACCGGATCAAAATGCGAGTCATCAACTTTCCACTCTGCGACGTTTTTTACAATACCTGCGACCTTACCGTAAAGAAATTCCTATTGCTTTGACATTAGTCGCGATCGGTGCGTCAACTCAAGCAATTGGGCCGTTCTTACTTGGTTGGTCAATTGATAATTTGATTGCAAAGGGTAATTTGCCGGATTTACTACTGCTGTTAGGCTTACTAGGGCTAATCTACGGACTTGGTATTGTGGCAATTCGGGGTCAAATTTTGCGAGTTGGTTGGATTGTGCAGCGATTGTTAGCTCAATTGCGGCAAGATATTTTTCTGAAAATCCAAAGTTTACCAATGAGCTTTTTTGACCGCAGTGAAGCCGGTGATTTAATGAGCCGCTTATTAAATGATGTTAATACTGTCAATCAAGCGTTTGGGCAAACGATCGCCCAGATGTTGGGTAATACTTTGAGTTTAATCGGCATTGTCATTGCAATGCTGGCAATTAACTTGCAACTTGGGTTATTGAGTAACTTAGTTGTGCCACTAATGATTTTAACTACAAGCTTTTTTGCCCGGTGGGCAAGAGCTAGATTTCGCGTCACTCGCCAAACTATTGGGGAACTTTCTGCTAAGTTAGAAGAAGACATTGGTAGTGTACGAGAAGCACAGGCATTTAATCGTGTAAATCTCAACATCGCAGAGTTCGATGTTCTCAACGCTGCCAATCGTGATGCTAATGTTGAAGCAGTGGCAATTACCGCTGCTTTTTTGCCATCTATCGATTTTCTCAACACCCTAGCAACCGCTGCTGTATTAGCCTATGGAGGCTATCTCGCTGTCACAGGAGCAGCAACCGTTGGTGTAGTGACATCTTTTTTACTTTACGTTCAGCAGTTCTTTCGCCCTATCCAAATTCTCAGTCAATTTTACACCCAAGCTCAGTCTGCCTTTGCTGGATTAGAACGTATCTTTCTACTATTGGATGAACCGTCACAACTCCAAGATGCAGCCGATGCTATTGAAATGCCTCCTATTCAAGGTGAAGTAATATTCGATCACGTTACCTTTGGCTATAACCCAAATCAATTAGTTCTTAAAGGAGTAGATTTACACGCCTATCCCGGACAAATGATTGCTTTAGTAGGGCCAACTGGATCGGGAAAAAGTACGATTATTAACTTGATTTTGCGTTTTTACGATGTCTCTGGTGGTGCAGTCAAAATTGATGGTGTTGATGTGCGGAGTGTGACTCAAGCTAGTTTGCGCCGTCAAATTGGTATTGTTTTACAAGACAACATTTTATTTAGCGGTACAGTTGCCGAAAATATTGCCTTTGGCTGTCCCCACGCCACCCAAGCCGAAATTGAAGCGGCGGCGCAACTGGCAAATGTGCATGAGTTTATCACTTCGTTGCCAGAAGGTTATGCAACTCAGTTAGGTGAACGGGGTGCGCCTCTAAGTCAGGGACAGCGACAACTGATTAGTATTGCCCGCGCCGTATTAATCAATCCTCAAATTCTGATTCTCGATGAAGCAACTAGTAGCATTGATACCCGCACAGAAGCGCTAGTACAAACTGCGATCGCTCGTTTACTCAAAAATCGCACTAGTTTTGTAATTGCTCACCGTCTCAGTACAGTTACTCAAGCCGACCAAGTATTAGTGATTCAGCAAGGACAAATTGCTGAACGCGGTACTCACGAGGAACTGATTAATCAGCAAGGTGTCTATGCTAACCTTTATGCCTTACAGTTGGGTGCAGCATCAGCGACGGAAGTTCTTAATTAACAGGACTTACGCAAAATCATGGAAAAACTAACCATAAAGACACAAAGGACACGTAGACACGAAGTGGCTTTCCGCAGGGTAGTTAGAAGGTTTCAGAGAGTGATTGCGTAAGTCCTAATTAAAAATGATCTAGGATATAAGACTCCTATTGATTAGGACTCATATCATGTTTTGGAGATGTTTATACATCCACTCAATATCCGCGTCACTTAATGCTGGTGGGGGTGGAGGTTGGGTGTAGTCTATCGATAAATCATATCCAGCTTCGTCATAGATAGCATTCAGCCCAGCTTGTAATTCTAATACAGCATCAGGGTCGCCTTCACGGAGGGGAACGGTTATCGTCGGCAGAGTATCCTGCAACGTCACAGGCCACAGATCAATTACTCCAGACCGAGCTTGCGTTAAGGTTATCAAGTAGGGAACATCTGGAAGACGGGGATGGTTAAATGGTCGATTTCCCCGACGCAGCAAGTCAATTTCAATGAGATGGACGTTGGCATTATATAAACGTTGGCGTTTCTTACGGTAATGGGCTAAACCGGGTTCGCGTTTGTTTACTGGAGAAAGAATTTCGATACAGCTGATCAATACATTGTTGGCTGTATCCCGAATTTCGACTATGGGGATGCGAACTATTACTGGCTGGATAACTGGAAGCGTTAGTAGTGGGGGGGTTGTTGCAATATTTGATGTGTGGATAGCAGGAGTTACGTTACGGCTTTGTTTGATCTGCAATACCTCGACATCTGGGTATAAAATGCCAATTTCACTTGCAGGGGAAATATCTTCCACAACATATACTTCCAGTCGCGCGGCATACTTGGGACGCAACTGTGGAGCGAGGAAGGCACGGATTTTACTGGCAAGGGCGTTGTGTACGTCACTCCACAGATAGCCTTCAAGATATGGGTCCATAACGGGGAACGGGGAAGGCATTTTAAAAGCATGGGTAACTACACTTTATATTCTAGAACTTGGCGGCTCATTTCACCCCTGAACTTTTTGCTTTCAGCTTTTCAATTGCTTTATGAGAAAGAAAATGTTTCCATTGAGTTTATTAGTTATATTTAGACCTACTGAATGACTTTTGAATGGTTTAGGTTAATGCTAGTAACCATCTGATCTAAAACTTGTTTGTTACGTTGATAGTTTTGATTTGGTACATCATAAGTAACAGCAATCAACGTCTTGCCGTTCATATCAATTAGGTATCTATAAAAACGTCTTCCCTTGGGTAAAAGACCAAAACCTGTAGCTTCACTTTCAATCGCTACCGCTTGGCGGTCATCTACATTTATTTGACGACGAGAAAGTGTCTGTGAGGTTCGGCTATCTGTATTATTGACCAGCTGATTAAATGAAATATTTTCTAGCCGAATATAAACCGTTTCATCGAAATCTTCACTGTTTTTAGGCAGTTTAATTGATTTTGAATCAAATACTTGGCATTGGTTAACAACTTGACCAGAATTAGCTTGCCAGTTTGTAGGATAACTAATGGTGTAACCAATCTGTTCATTCGTGCAAGTTTGTCCTAATCTAATCGAATTATTATTGGGTTTGTTACCAGAGGAAGATGAACTGATTACATATTGGTTAGAGACACCAGCTATATTTTTAACTTGACATAGGGCTGCTGCCACTTCGGCTCTTGTCGCTAAACTAGAAGGTTTAATTAATTGCTGATTAAACTGTGTCTTTGGAGAACTGATAACAATTCCTTGCTGAGTTGCTGCGGCAATTTTACCTCTTGCATATTCGGGAATTTCCTGTGCATCATTATATATAGTGTTAAGAATTTGATTAGCTGAGGTAGGAATTGGATAATCTAAGCCACTTGCCAAAGCGACAAAAGCTTCTGTGCGAGGAATATATTGATTGGGTTGAAAAAGTTGATTTGGATAACCAGAAAGAAATCCTTTGCTATAAGCAACTCTAATTGCTTCTTGACCCCAGTAATCAGATAAAACATCACTAAAGTTAACTTCTGCTCTTTCTGCTGAAGTATTAGGAAACG
The DNA here is from genome assembly GCF_029953635.1 of Halotia branconii CENA392. Taxonomy (NCBI): domain Bacteria; kingdom Bacillati; phylum Cyanobacteriota; class Cyanophyceae; order Nostocales; family Nodulariaceae; genus Halotia; species Halotia branconii. The sequence goes on from NZ_CP124543.1 coordinate 4,490,236, forward strand.
CTTGATTCATAATTGCCGCATATTCAGCGCGGGTAATCAGATTATTTGGTCGAAAAGAACCGTCTGTATACCCACTAATAATTTTCTGCTGAGTCAAATTCTGAATACAATTTCTTGCCCAATTACCTTGAATATCAGAATATATTTGCGCTTTTGCTTGCAAGTTAAAACTCAAGGGAACCATACTTGTCACAAACCCTAAAAATAACCGAAAGGAGGTTTGCTTAGTTTGTTTCCAAATCATGATTTTATCGTTTTGATATCATTACCAGTTACCAGTTAGCAGTTATTTTTTGCTGTTCACTGGTTTAATTTATTGTATTTATTACTTTTTGTTTTAGCTGTAAATGTTTTACAATACCTCTAACTGAGGCATATAATTTACTATCAAGATTTCAGTTCTGGGGATAGTTGACAGAGTAAACATTCTAGAAGCAAGTAATCTGTCTGGAGAAGAAAATGCCCCCACAGCAAATCTTCAAAAAATTAACAAAACTTAAACACTAGATTTAACGAGAAATATGGGTGAATTTATTTTTAGAGGCGATGTTTAGTTTAGAGTAATATAGAAAATAGACATTAAGTTACTGTCTCCCAAGAACATCACTCATAAGTTAGCATTGTCTTACGTCGGCATTATTTGCCAAGCAAAGCAAAATCTTAAAAATTGAGAGGAAACCGTTATCGTAGTCCAAAAGCAACTGATTAACTCACAAATCAAGTCACCTCAAGTCTTCTTGATTGACCATGAAAATAACAATCGTGGCCTGATCGATACTTATGAAGCTCTACAGATAGCACAAAGCGTAGAGCTTGACCTAGTTGTAGTCTCCCAAAGCAAAGACACTCCAGTAGCGAAGATCCTCAACTACGGCAAGCTTCAATATCAAAAGAAAAAGCGTCAGGGACAAAGTGCTAGACATGTAGTCAAAGAAGTTAGGCTTCGTCCAAATGTGGGTGCGGCTGATTACAGAATACGTATTGAGCAAGCAATTCAGTGGTTGAGTAAAGGTGACTCAGTCAAGTTTGCCATTCGTTTAAGAGGTAGAGAAAATCAATATCGTGACAAAGCTGGAGAACTGCTAGAGCAAGTTGTCAACGATCTTAGTGAAGTAGGTAAAGTCCAGTCGCTTGATAAACGCTCGTTAATTGCTCAAGTCATTCCTGCTTAAATTAATTATCCGGGAATATTCTAGTGAACCCAAGCAGACAGTATAATTCCCAAAATTAAGCACTGACTAGCGAAGCGCAACAGAAATTTTGGGAAGAATCTGCATCATAGTAGGGGTTTTATAATACAAAACTTCACGCCACTTGCGGGATGAAGTTTTCGAGCATAAAGTACTTGTACTGAGTTTAGCCGAAGTATAAGGAATGGGGCATGGGAAAGAAGTTACCAATGCTCAATGCTCAATGCTCCAAGTGGCAAGAGGAGCAACCTCGATCACCCATGAAGCAATGGAGTTTCCCGCCGCTTTCAATAAAAATGGCACACTCTCAAAGCAAAACCTTTGCCTTGGCAAGATGTAGAAAATGAGAGTTAGGAGATATCTCTTTTACAGTAATGTCTTAGTGCCATTCTCCTAATAAAGATTATGAAAAACCTTAATCCTTCGGAAAAACAAGCTTTAGAGCAAGAGCGCAACGAAATTTTGCAGCAGCTTGAAGATTGGCTAGAAATTCCGATGCTAGTGCTGGCATTCACATGGCTAGCACTATTTATTATTGAACTGATTTGGACACTAAATCCTTGGCTCGAAGTCGTTAATGCAACGATTTGGATTGTATTTATTATAGATTTTGGAATTAAATTTGCTCTTGCTCCTCGTAAGTTTTTTTATCTTAAAAATAACTGGCTGACTGCTTTTTCTTTGATTCTTCCTGCTTTGCGGATCTTTCGGATTGTTCGCGTGGTGCGTTCACTCGCATCAATTAGGGCTATTCGAGGATTAAGGCTACTACGAGTAATGACTCGTACTAACCGTACCATGAGGGCTTTGGCTGCAAGTGTTAGCCGTCGTGGTTTTGCTTATGTACTGACGCTGACAGCAATTGTAACTTTGGTAGGAGCTGCTGGGATGTATGCGTTTGAAAGTGGGACTCCTGATAGTTCTGGTTTAAACAACTACGGCGCAGCTTTGTGGTGGACAACAATGTTAATGACAACTATAGGTTCTGAATATTCGCCCAAAACGCCTGAAGGTAGAGTGCTTTACTTGGTTCTTGCAGTGTATGCGTTCACTATATTTGGCTACGTGACAGCGACAATTGCAACATTTTTTATTGGTCGTGATGCAGAAGATGAAGATGCAGAATTAGCAAGTGCAAAATCCATTGCAGCGCTTCATAGTGAAATTGCATCATTAAGATCTGATATTCAGACTTTGTTGCATCAAGAAAAATCAACTTAAGTGCGGATTGCTATATTCAATCCGTACTTGTTTTACATGAGTTTGTTCAGACTCTAAAATCAAAATATGCTCTACTTGGTGTAATCCCAATTTCTCAAATTGTGCCAGTTCCGCGTTTGATAATGGCCATGGAGGGCCAGAGGGTTCGACTTCTGTTTCTCGGATACGAGTAATCACTAGTAGTATCCCATCGGGAGCGACAACAGAGGCCACAGAGTCAATAACTGAAGAACGCACACTCAAGGGTAAAGCTTGAATATTGCGACATTCAAAAACAAAGTCAAAAGCAAGATGCCATTGTGAGGGAATTGCTAATAAATCTGCAATCACGTACTTCACAGGCGAATCGGGAAATCGTTGTTGACACCAAGTTATTGCTGTGGGAGATATATCAAAAGCAGTCACTTCAAATCCTCGCTTTGCTAAAGCTTCTGCATCATCTCCTAAACCACAACCAATTATTAATGCCTTTTGACCTTGAGTAAATGGTTCATGGGTACTCAACCAATCTTGCAAATAAGGGTGAGGAGCTAATTTTGCCCAAGGTATTTGTGCTGTATCACCTTTTGCTGAGGCATATAAAACTTCAAACCATGCCGATGGTTCTGATTGTTGTATGGCTTCTGTAGCCAACTGTTGAACATAAAGCTGTAAATCTTCAGGTTGTTGTTCAAACATAAAATTTAATATTATAGGACTTCTATAATAAACTTTTAAATTTTTGAACAATAGTAGAGGTAATATTTTTACTTTTGGAGTTTGCTGTTGAATTTGTCATCGCCATTAACTTACCTCCTTTAATCAACTTCAACCGTTGTCCCCGCCATTCAATGGTTCCGTCTATAAAGCCATAGCACCAAATGGCAAATTGAATTAAATCACTGATAGGGATAATCCACAAAAATTTTTGGGACACTTGGTCGCGGATAACTTTGATGGCAACAACCCAACCCATGATTAATCGCATTATCCAAGCAATAATTAACCCACTCCACCCTAATATCGAACCTCCTGTAACCATCAGCAGTAAAAAGCTGGTAACTGTACCATAAGTAAAAATTAGTGCTAGATAACCCCAAGGGCGAGAAACACGAATACAACGCGCCCAGCGAATTTGACGCTGAATGGCATCAATCAGACTACTGGTAGCTAAGACATGTTCAACTATATAGTCAGATAGCACAACTTTGTAACCTGCTTGGGCTGGTAAGTAGCCAAGCATGAAGTCATCTGCTAAATAATCGGCTATTGCCTCAAATTTACCTATCTCTTCTAGAACTTGTTTACGAATGACAATTGTGGAACCGAAAGCAAATTTTATCCCTTCTAAATGATTGCTGACTAAAACACCTGCATGAAAGTCGGTCGCAGTCTTGATTGCTTCTAAAGTTGTCACCCATCCTGGGGCTGAAGAACGATACAAACAAGTGACAACACCGACTTTGTCATCTTGCAAAGGTTGGACAATTCTGAATAGATAATCTTTTTCAACTCGGATATCACTATCAGCTATTACTAAGATTTCATGTTTAGCAATACCTACAGCATTGGATAAATTACTGACTTTTAAGTTAGCTCCAATGATGCGATCGCTCACGACTAAGTTAAGATCTAAATGGGGAAGTTCTTGGATAATTTGCTGTATAACTTCTATGCTGGGGTCTTGGCGATCGCGCACTGCGAAAATAACTTGGTACTCTGGATAATCTTGCTGACAAAATGAGGCGAAGTTTTCATAAGCATCCTGATCTAGTCCGCAAATCGGCTTGAGAATACTAATAGGTGGATGAAACTTGGGATTGAAAAGACGAGGATGATTTAAAAAAGCGATCGCGGCATAAATCCCATAGCAGTAAAACAAAACTGCTGCTAGACAGAGGATGCACAAAAATACATTAATAACTGCCATCTGAAGTTTGCAGTAAATCCAAAACTAAATCTCTTTACCCTATATTTTCGATGGACTAATCATTGTTTATATCCATATTATACCATTAAAAGTATTGCTAAGTATTTATTTTTTCAACTTAAAGCTTGTCAAGAATAGCTAAAAAAAAGTATTATTGAATATACATTAAAAAACAAATATTTCTCAATAGTTAAGTATATAGCAACTTAGCTTATTTATCAAATAATGTTTTTATTTAAAAATGTCATAGTTGCCAGTTATTGATCATGAATTTAATTTATTTTCTCCTACGTTCTTCTTGGGTGATGGTGGCGATCGCGATCGTTACTGGCTTTTTGAGTGGCGGTAGTAGCGCAGGATTAATCGCTTTAATTAGCAGTGCAGCAACTCGCACTCAAACTTCACCGTTAACATCTATCGCTTGGGCTTTTTTAGGTTTAGTAATTATTGCCCTGATTACTAGTATTATTTCACAAGTAATGCTGGTTCGCCTATCTCAGAATGCTATTTTACAATTACGGATGCGCTTGAGTCGCCAAATCCTTGCTTCTGAGTTAAGTCATTTAGAACAACTAGGAAACTCTCGATTACTGGCAACCTTAACAGAAGATGTCCAAGCAGTAGCCAATGCTGTATATATAATTCCTTTTCTTTGTATTGATTTGGCGATGGTTTTGGGTTGTTTGGTATATATCACTTGGCTATCTTGGTTAGTTTTGCTGATACTTTGTTGTCTAATAGTGGTAGGAATAGGTAGTTGTCAGTGGCTATTGAATAGAGGTGGAAAACTGCTTGCTTTAGCCCGTGACGATCAAGATTTGCTATTTAAGCATTTTCGTACTATCACAGAAGGAGTTAAAGAACTTAAGCTTAACTATCAACGCCGTCAAGATTTTTTATTGAAAAATCTTCAATCAACAGCTGTCAGGTTTCGTCGTCATAATGTTGACGGTTTAACTTTATTTGCCACAACTACTAGCTGGGGTAAATTGCTGTTTTTTTTCGCGATTGGTTTTTTATTATTCGCACTACCAAAATTACTCACCATCAGTTCTGCGACTCTTTCGGGCTACATCTTGACTTTTACCTACTTAATGTTGCCGATGGATAATATCGTCAGTAATTTGCCTCAAATTAGTAAGGCTAATGTAGCATTGCAAAAAATAGAATCTCTAGGTTTATCTCTAGCTAGTCGCTCTGAATTATCAACTGTGCCACCTACTTTTAACTCTGCTTGGCATAGTTTACAATTAAAGAGTATTACCCACACCTACTATACAGACCAAGGAGAAAACAGCTTTATCTTTGGCCCAATTGACTTGACAGTTTATCCTCAAGAACTAATATTTATTGTTGGTGGTAACGGCAGTGGTAAATCTACTTTAGCTAAACTGATTACTGGTCTTTACATCCCTGAAAATGGCAAAATATTATTAGATGGGCAGTCAATTGATCAACAGAATCGAGAATGGTATCGTCAGCATTTTTCGGTAGTATTTTCCGACTTCTATTTATTTAGAGAACTTGTCAATTCCGAAAATACCAACTTGGATACTCAAGCGCAACATTATTTGCAGCAACTCCAGTTAGACCATAAAGTCAAAGTAGAAAATGGTAGACTTTCTACTACTGCTCTTTCTCAAGGACAACGTAAACGCTTGGCATTACTGACAGCCTACTTAGAAGACCGACCAATTTATTTATTTGATGAGTGGGCTGCCGACCAAGACCCAGTATTCAAAGAAGTATTTTACACTCAGCTGTTGCCAGAATTGAAGAATCGCGGCAAAACAGTACTAGCAATCAGCCATGATGATCGCTATTTTCATTTAGCAGACAGGATAATTAAATTAGACTACGGCAAAATAGACTATAGCAGCACTACAGCAGTTCAACCCACCCCAACAACAAGGATTTGAAAATGGCAGATGCTAAAAACGTGCTAGGCAAAAATCTGGAAATTTGCTGCAACTCTCCCATGACTGGGTATTATCGTGACGGATTTTGTAATACAGGTGGTCAAGATTTTGGAATGCACGTTGTTTGCGCCCAGATGACAGCAGAATTTCTGGAGTTTACCAAATTGCAGGGAAACGATTTGAGTACACCAGTGCCGCAATTTAATTTTCCCGGATTACGGCCAGGCGATCGCTGGTGTTTGTGTGCGGCTCGTTGGCAAGAAGCCCTCGATGCTGGCGTGGCTCCACCTGTAGTTTTATCAGCCACCCATGCTAGAGCTTTGGAAGTCTGTAACCTGGAAGATTTGAAGCAACACGCCATAAGTTCCTCATAGATATTGCTGAATAATAGAATGATATTTGTAATACCCGTATTTATCCAGAAAAATGTGAGGTAATTTTGGCTACTGCTATACCGCAGTGACTCCATGTGGGTAAGCTGTTAAACATTTAATTTGCACATTGAGGCAGCAGGGGAGCAGGGAGCAGGGGGCAAGGGAGAGGGTTTGCAGCTTTTATTACCATTAACATGATGCAATTTAAATGACGATTAGCTTAAAAGGGAATCAAAACCATTGTGACGTTACTTCCCTTGCCTCGTTTGCTCCCTACACTCACCGTTAACCTGTGGCAAGATTAAAATCAGACACAACGCGTTCAACTAGGCAATCAAGATGCTAGGAAACACACTTGTTGGAAGATACCAAATTATTAGCCACTTGGGAGGTGGGGGATTTGGTGAAACTTTTGTTGCTTGTGATACTCACTTGCCTGGTTTACCTCAGTGTGTTGTCAAGAAACTTAAGCCTCAAGCGATTGACCCGGTAACTTTAGAAACAGCTAGGCGGTTATTCGATACGGAAGCGCAAGTACTGTATAAGTTAGGTACTCACGATCGCATCCCGCAACTTTTAGCTTATTTTGAAGAAAATGCCGAATTTTATCTTGTACAAGAACTTATCAAAGGTCATGACCTAAGTACAGAATTAGCAGCCGGGAAGACTTTGAGTCAAGACCAAGTGATTTTGTTATTACAAGAAATCTTAGAAATTTTAGAATTTGTTCACCAACAAAAGGTGATTCACCGCGATGTCAATCCACACAATTTACTGAGACGGCAGCAAGATGGCAAGTTAATTTTAATTGACTTTGGAGCCGTTAAACAAATTACTACCCAGTTAATTACTCCTGATGGTCAAACTAAATCTACTGTTGCGATAGGCACACCCGGATATATCCCCGGAGAACAGGCTCATGGTACGCCAAAATTTAGTAGTGATATTTATGCTGTAGGGATAATTGCGATTCAAGCAATCACGGGAATATCTCCTGAACAATTAGATAAAGATGCCGAAACGAATGAGATTATTTGGCAAAATAAAACCACAATATCGCCAGATTTCGCCCAATTTTTAGACAAAATGGTGTGTTATGATTTCCGACAACGATATTCTTCGGCTTCTGTAGCCTTGCAATCTCTCAAGGATTTCACACAGCCAACATCTGGCACTATAGCCTTGAGTCCTCCTGCTTTACCAATGCAGCAGACAAAAGGTGGTAAACACAAAAAAGGACTATTTATTAAGTTATTATTAGCTATATTTCTCATTGGTGTTAGTAGTGTAGCATCTATATTTATTGTTAATAGTATTAATGCTAGTAACGCTACAGAATTATCTAAACAAGGCAATACTCTTTTTGAATTGCAACGTTATCAAGATGCACTAGCCGCTTATGAACAGGCAGTTGAAATTAGACCAGATTATGCTCAAGGATGGAATGGTCAAGGCAAAACTTTATCTAAATTAAAACAATATAAAGCCGCACTAGCAGCTTACGATAAAGCAATTCAAATTCAGCCTGAGTATGTAGAAGCTTGGAGTGGCAGAGGTTTTATCCTGCAAAATTTACAGCGATATTCAGAAGCGATCGCCTCTTTTGATAAAGCCTTAAAATTACAAAATAATTATCCAGAAGTTTGGAATGCCAAAGGCGAAGTTTTTAGTAATTTAAAGCAGTATGATAACGCTATAAAATCTTATAATCAAGCGATAAAACTCAAGCCAGATTATTATCAAGCTTGGTATGAAAAAGGGCTAGCCTTACAAAATATCAAACAATATGAAGAAGCGATCGCAGCTTATGATAAAGCGATTGAAATCAAACCTAGTTATGAACAAGCTTGGTACAATCGAGGTAATGCCCTAGTAAATTTAAACCGCTACGAAGATGCCTTCAAAGCTTATGACCAAGTAGTACAGTATAACCCAAATTATGACCTAGCTTGGTTATCTAGAGGTAATGTCCTCATGACTTTGCGCCGCTATCCAGAAGCAATAGAATCATTTAGTCAAGTCATAAAAGACAATTCCAAAAATTATCAAGCTTGGTATAGTCGAGGTTGGGCATTGCATCAAAGCCAACGTTATGACGAGGCTGTGCAATCTTATAAAAAAGCGGCAGCAATCGAACCAAAAAATTATCAAGTTTGGTATAACTTAGGAAATTCTCAATATATTTTACAGAAATACGAAGATGCGATCGCGTCTTATAATAAAGCAGTTCGTTACAAGCCAAATCATTACGAAAGTTGGTATAGCAAAGGTAATGCTTTATCAAAATTAGCACGATATAAAGATGCGATCGCTTCTTATGAACAAGCACTTAAATATAAACCTGATTATCAACAAGCAATAGAAGCTCGTAATCAAGCTCAAAGTCAATTACAAATAGAAAAACCACAGCCGATAATCGTACCAACCATACCAATACAGGAAAACACTGAAGATTAAATTATTTTTCAGTAGCAATAATATGTAAATCTATTTTTTGATGTCTGATTAGCTCCATCAATCTTTGGGTGAAAGAACCTTTGAGCCATCTTCTCCATGAGGACTGCTGGCTTTCACCAATGATAATTTGAGTGATGCGATAATCTACTGCAACTTGAGCAATTTTTTTGGCGATACTTTGGCTCTTAAAGTGCAAAAATTCACCGCCAAAATCTTGACATAATTTCTCGCATGTATCGATATGTAAACTTTCTTCTTTGGTAAGGAAACGTTCGGGATATGCTACAAACACAGTATACAATCGCGCATTCATATAATTGGCAATTCGTGCGCCTCTACGTAGCAATTGCACTGAATCAGGATAAGTGGATACACATACTAAAACTCGTTCGTGAACATTGCACTTTTGTCCTACCAAGTTGGAAGTATTTGCTTCTTCCTCAACGGTATCTGCTACTTCTCTTAATGCTAGTTCCCTTAAAGCAATGAGATTACGACGCTGAAAGAAGTTTTTCAGGGATTGCTCGATTTTTTCAGGAGCATAAATTTTCCCTTCTTGTAAGCGTTCTTCTAGAGTTTCTGGAGTAACATCAATCACAACAACAGCATCAGCTTCCTCAAGTAGATAATCAGGAATGCGTTCTCGTACCACGACACCTGTAATTCTTGCCACTAAGTCGTTTAAACTTTCCAAATGCTGAATATTGACAGTTGAATAAACATCAATTCCATTTGCTAAAATGACTTCTACGTTCTGATAGCGCTTTTCTCGTTGGGAACCAGGAACGTTAGTATGAGCAAGTTCATCCACTAGAACCAATTGGGGAGAGCGTTGCAAAATTGCCTCTGTATCCATTTCCTGTAGAGTGACGTTCTGATGGATGCAGGCTTTTTGGGAAACTACCTCTATTCCAGCAGCTTTCATTGCCGTATCTTTACGTCCATGAGTTTCTAAGATACCGATAACTACATCAATGCCATCTTGTTTGAGTTGATGTGCTTCTTCCAGCATTTTGTAAGTTTTGCCGACACCGGGAGCCATACCAATAAAAATCTTATGTTTTCCGCGTCGGTGAGGACGAATATAAGAACTGTCAGGGGATGGGGTGTGCGAATGAATCATATCATTAACAAAATACTGGGCAAATTGGCAATTGTTGCGGTTTGATATTAATAGGACTTACGCAAGAACTCTCTAAAACCCTCTTAACTACCCTCCGGGAAGCCACTTCGTGTCTACGTGTTCTTTGTCTTGAAAAGTTTGTTACGCAGGGAAACCAACGCCACTTGCTACAAGTCGGGGAACCCGCCCAAAGCAGTGGCTCCTCCTGACAACTTTTCGCTGTGTCCTTGGTGGTTCGTTTTTCCATAACTTTGCGTAAGTCCTGATTAAGTTAACTTTTAGGCTGTAAAGCATCTAAAGCTAGATTTAGCCGTAAAACATTAACTCCTGGTTCACCAAAAATTCCCAAGAATCTACCATCGATGTTTTGAGATACCAAAGTTTGAATTTGGGCTAAGTTAAGATTACGGGCGCTGGCGATACGTCGCACCTGTGCTTGGGCTGCTGCAATGCTAATGTGAGGATCTAAACCGGAGCCAGAAGTATAAACTAAATCAGCAGTTGGTTGTATGTTGGCTTGTTTCAGCCGTGCTACTTCCACTTGAATGCGTTTAAGGAGTTCAGGATTGCTGGGTGCGAGGTTGCTAGCTCCTGATATCCCGGTTTTGGCAACTTCTGGGTCTGTACTATATTTTACAGTGCTGGGACGGCTCCAGAAATAGCGATCGCTACTAAAGGGTTGACCAATTAAAGCAGAGCCTACAACTGTACCTTGACTATTAGTAATTAAGCTGCCGTTAGCCTGAAAAGGCAATGCTATCTGTCCGCAAAGTAGCATGAAAAAAGGATAGAGAAAGGCTGTTAGTAGCCATAAAGCTAAGGTGGAACGAACAGCTTTATTGAGTTGGCTCATTAGAATTTCTCCGGTTGAAAAATGACTACAAATAAATAAATACTCACGCTCAAAGTCACAAGTCCTAAAAGGGCAATAGCATAAGATGCAGAACGTGATATTTCGCTCGATGTTGCGGCTTGTACTATTGGTGCTAAAAATGCATTCAAGCAAAGCAGTAAAAATAGAGAGAAAGGAACGCGATTTGGTTTTTCACCAATAAAGTCAAATACATTCTTCATAGTTAAAATAGTGAATTGAAACGCCAAGTAACGCAGGTTTTAAACTAAGCCAGACCTATGGACACAATCAAAACATCAATTATTTTGATGACAAAGAAGGGAATCAGAACGCCACCAAGTCCATAAATAAAAATATTGCGTTGCAAAAGTTGATCTGCGGTCAATGGTCGAAATTTAACTCCAGTTAGTGCTAAGGGGATGAGTGCTGGAATCACCAATGCGTTGTAAATTAAAGCTGATAAAACCGCAGATTGGGTACTTGCCAAACCCATAATATTGAGAGTGCCAACACCAATACCCGCGAAAATAGCAGGAAGGATAGCAAAATACTTAGCGATATCGTTAGCAACAGAAAAAGTGGTAAGTGCGCCGCGGGTAATCAGTAATTGTTTACCAATAGTGACGATGTCAATTAACTTGGTAGGATCAGAATCAAGGTCTACCATATTAGCAGCTTCCTTCGCCGCTTGAGTGCCTGTATTCATTGCCACACCTACATTTGCTTGAGCTAAAGCTGGGGCATCATTAGTACCATCCCCAGTCATGGCTACGAGTTTTCCTTGGGCTTGTTCTGTCCGAATCACTTCAATTTTGTCTTCAGGTGTAGCCTCGGCGATAAAGTCATCAACTCCTGCTTCTTCGGCAATCACAGATGCAGTAATCCGGTTATCTCCAGTTAGCATAATAGTTTTAATTCCCATCCGCCGCATTTGGTCAAACCGTTCTCGAATCCCCGGTTTAATAATATCTTTGAGATAAATTACACCGTAGATCTCATCATTTTTACAAAGTGCTAATGGAGTACCACCTAATCGAGAAATTCGTTCAAAGGTGGTATCAAGTTCAGGGATTAATTTTCCATTTCGGGAACGCACAAATCCTTTAATTGCATCCACTGCACCTTTACGAATTTGCACCTCGTTGGCTAAATCAGTTCCACTCATCCGCGTTTTTGCAGAAAACTCAATACCTTCTGCTTGTTTGGGGTCAAAATCTAGTTTTGCCCCTAATTTTTCTGCCAATTTGACGATGGATTTTCCTTCTGGTGTTTCATCAAATACACTTGATTCTAGAGCAACTTTTGCTACCTTCTCCATAGAATGACCATTAACAGGAATAAATTCCTCTGCTAAACGGTTTCCCAAAGTAATCGTACCTGTTTTGTCCAATATCAGGGTGTTGATATCCCCACAGGCTTCAACCGCCCGTCCGGAAGTCGCAATGACATTAAACTGAGCGACTCTATCCATTCCAGCAATCCCAATAGCACTTAATAATCCGCCAATCGTGGTAGGAATCAGTGCCACAAGTAAGGCTATGAGTACGGCAATACTGAGAGGTGAGTTGATGTAGACTGACACTGTAGGTAAAGTAGCAATCACAACCAAAAATACCTGAGTAAGAACTGCCAATAAAACTGTCAGGGCGATTTCATTAGGTGTTTTGCTGCGAGAAGCTCCTTCTACTAAACCAATCATGCGGTCAAGAAAGCCTTGGCCAGGGTCAGTAGTCACCCGAATGATCAGCTCATCGGAGGTGATACGCGTTCCTGACTTTTCACGGGATGTGGAAAAGGGGAGTTGGTTCGCGTAAAATTTACGCGAACCAATGCCAGAGAATTAACTTGTGATTTTAGATATTGTCGTGGTAGGTGTGTCAATGAGTGCAAATGAAAATCTTAGAGAAGAACCTGTATGAGGAGTGTAACTTTGGAGACAAACGTTTAACCCAAAGGGCAGCATTTATAGGTGAACTTTTATCGGTAAAATATGGTCAGCCTTTATCGAAAATATTTAAAACTGCTAGCGACCTCAAACGTGGTTACGAATTTTTCTCTAATCCAAAAACAAATTTTGAGAAATTGACTCAACCTTACTTTAAACAAACAGCCCAAGAAATAAACGGCGCTCCTGTGGTGCTAGCTGTAGGAGATACAACTTTTTTAGATTATAAAAAAATATTAGACAAAAGAGAAGAATACGGCCCAATAGGTAATGGCGGAAATGGATTAATTTTACATAGCTGTTTAGCTATAGAACCTGATTTTGGGCAGCCATTAGGGTTATTGTGGGAGAAGCTGTGGCATAGAGAGCATAAAGCTTCACAGCCGATTAATGAAAGCCAAGAAGCTAAAAAAGAGCGTCTAAAAAAAGAGCGAAAAGCCAAAAGAAATAAAGAATTTAAAGAGAAAGAATCTTATAGATGGGTTGAGGCTTTCTCAAAGATAGAAAAACAGTTTTCTACTTTAGAAATTCCACTAGGGGGATTATCGTCGAAGATAATTCATGTCTTTGACCGAGAAGGTGATATTGCAGAAGTCTTCGCCCAAATCAGTCAAACTAAAAACGCGGGTGTAATAGTCAGGGCGGCACACAACCGTTGTCTAGAAGGAGAGAATGAGCATTTATGGTCATACGTAACTTCCACTGCTGTCAAGTTTGTAAAAGACGTTGGACTAGCCGAAACTAAAAAGCGTAATGCCAGAACTGCCACCTTAGAAGTCAGATATTGTCCAGTATCAATTAGTTCGCCAACAAGGCTGAAAAATCAAGGCAGTTTTCATGTTTATGCAGTCTATGCCAGAGAAATTAATTGTCCAGAAAATTGTGAACCAGTAGAGTGGATGCTACTAACTACTGAATCAGTTGATTCAGAACAATCAGCAGCACAAATCCTCCGTTGGTATACGTATCGTTGGCGAGTTGAAGAGTATCATAAAATTCTCAAATCGGGGTGTAAGGCTGAAAGCTACCGATTAGCTGGTGAGAGTATGTCAACGATGTTGGGATTTTTAACTGTGATTGCCGCACAGCTATTGCGAATGACGTACTTACACCGTAACTGCCCGCACCTTGATGCTAGTGTGGTGTTAACTCAAGTACAAATGGATGTACTGTTAGCTAGTAGCCCGCCTAAATTCAAAAAAGATATCGAATTTACCGTTGATTGGGCAATCCGCGCTATCGCCCGCCTGGGGGGATACTTAGAACATCGAAAAAACAGTGCCATTGGTATACAGGTTTTATGGAGAGGTTGGTTAGAGTTAGAAACCCTGTGCCAAGGTTGGCTATTACACCAAAATCTTAAATAATTCGCTTCAAACGGTAAACACCTACCTGACTCCATCAGAAAATAATTCGCGTAAATTATCCGCGAACCGTAACGCCCGGTTTGTTATATGCCTCAGTCGCCAAAATCTTCAATTCAAGATGATTTAGCCAAACGTGTAGACGCGGTAGTCAAAATTAAACAGCGCCTTGAGCAAGAAATTCATTCGATACTCGCTTTGGGTAAGGTCGCTCCTGCTTCTTGTTGGATTGTTCGCTATCAAGCTAAGGGGCGGAATGATAATTATTGGTATTACAAACTACAGGCTTCTTCCCCAATCTTTCCCACAAAGACCGATGGTAAATTATCTCGATATCAGCATTTGGGTAAAGCTGGTAGTCAAGCTTACATAGATGCCCTTGAGCAAATTACCCGTCGCGCTAAAATTGAAGCTTTAGATCGCTCCATTGAGTCTCTAAACCTTGGTTTGAAAGATTTAATCGAAGAAACCTCCAAATATCGTCAACAATAAAAGTTGGTTCGCGTTAATCATACGCGAACCAACTCCCCTTTTCCACATCCCGTGAAAAGTCAGATACGCGTTCCCCCAGTCACGGAACTAGCAATATCTGACCCTGGTTCTTTTAGTACTGGTGCTGATTCTCCTGTAATGGCAGATTCATCCACAGAGGCAATACCTTTAATCACCTCTCCATCAGCAGGGATAATGTCTCCAGCAGTTACCTTAATTTGGTCGCCACGACGTAGGGCAGTAGAACTAACCTCTTCGATGAAACCATCAGCAAGGAGTTTTTTGGCTTTAGCATCAGATTTTGCTGATCGCAAGGCATCTGCTTGAGCTTTACCTCGTCCTTCAGCTACAGCTTCGGCAAAGTTGGCAAAGACAACGGTGAAGAACAAAATTAGAGTAATTAAACCATTGAATAATCTGGGGTTGTCACCAGATGTTGGGCCAAATAAGTTTGGTGCAATTGTTACCAGTGCTGTGATAATCGTACCTAACCAAACCACAAACATCACTGGATTTTTCAGCATGTTACGCGGATGCAGCTTAACAAATGCTTGCTGAAATGCGCGTTTGTAAAGTCCGGCTGATTTGGCTTTGGGTTTATGTTTGCGTTCTTGTCGCAGTTTTGTAGATAATGTCATTGGTGATTAATTAATTTAAAAAAATTAGGCACAGGCGCAAACAAGAGAATATTTCGCGTTGCATAGTTGCGGGATGATTTACCAACTTCCAAAATTCTCCCCCTGCTCCCCCTGCTCTCTTCATCCACCTCTAGCAATCAAAAATGCCTCTGCTATAGGGCCTAAAACAAGTGCAGGAAAGAAGGTAAGAGCGCCAAGAATTAAAATCACTCCGCTTGTAACTCCTGTGAAGAGTCTAGTGTCAGTTCTGAGAGTGCCGGTGGTAACAGGAACAGGTTGCTTGCGAGACATATTATCCGCCAAAAGCAACAGTGCAATAATCGCGATATAACGTCCTGCCAAAATACTGACACTCGTGCTGAGATTCCACCACAGAGTGTTATCACTTAATCCTTCAAAGCCAGAACCGTTATTCGCTGCGGCGGAAGCGTATTCGTAAACTACCTGGGAAACTCCATGAAAACCTGGGTTACTAATACCTGAAAGGATATCGGGAAAGCCGAAAGTAATAGCCCAAGGAATGAGAATAGCAAAGGGGTGAACTAATAAAACAACGCTGGCTAGGACAATTTCTGGTTTCTCAATTTTGCGTCCTAAAAATTCTGGTGTCCGTCCCACCATTAACCCAGTCAAGAACACCGCCAAAATTAGATAAATAAATAGGTAAGCTGTACCAGTTCCTTGACCTCCCCAAATAATTTGCAAAAACATATTAAAGAGAGTGGCAAATCCTCCAGGCGGCATCAAAGAATCATGCATACCATTAACAGCACCACACATAGTTGCTGTAGTCATGACTGCCCAAAGTGCTGTTTGCGCCCATCCAAATCGAACTTCTTTGCCTTCTAAATTGGGTTGTTGTTCTCCTAATAGTGAGTTAACAAGGGGATTTCCTGGAAATTCACCTACTGCGGCAACACCTACTAAAAAGACAAAGATGATGAAGACCATCCAAAACACTAACCATGCTTGTTTACGGTTGTTAGCAAATATGCCGTAAGTGTAAATCAGTGCTGTGGGAATAGAAATCATTGCCCACATTTCTAATAAGTTCGTAAAGCCGTTGGGATTTTCAAAAGGATGGGCTGAGTTGATTCCAAAAAAGCCACCACCGTTTTCTCCTAGTTCTTTAATAATTTCAAAATGTGCAACCAGGCCACGGGCAATTACTTGAGTTGCACCCTCTAAGGTGGTTGCTGTAGCCGGGCCTGCCAAGGTTTCGGGTATACCCGCCAAAATCAATAACAAGCCACCAATCACAGATATTGGTAACAAAATTCGTGTGATTGACTTAATTAAATCGCTGTAAAAGTTGCCTAATGGTCTACCAGTTAAACCGCGAATAAAGGCAATTCCTACTGCTAAACCAGTCGCCGCTGAAGTAAACATCAAGAACCCAAGGGCAAAAGTTTGACTAGCATAGCTAAAGGTTGTCTCACCAGAATAATGCTGTTGATTGGTATTAGTGACAAAGGAAAGTGTAGTGTGCAGTGCTAAATCCCAACTTGGCGCACCTAAATTTGTAGGATTTAGCGGCAACCATCCTTGCAGCATCAGGATTAAATAAACTAAAATCCCCATGACAAGATTGCTATACAGTACTGTTTTGGCATACTGCCAACCTGTCATTTCTTCTTGGGGACGTATACCACTAAAGGCATAAATAGCTTTTTCTAGAGGATTTATTACTGCATCAAGGATTATTTTTTCTCCCATAAAAACGCGAGCTATATATTTCCCCAGTAGAGGAGTAGTTACTATGACTATCAGTAATGTCAAAGCAATTTGTATCCATCCTTGTAACATGAATTTCAAAAATCTCCTGGTAGATTTTTATATTGTTGGCTTTTTAATGAAACACTCTTTGGGTGAATAGTGAACTGGATGTTTTTTATTAAGGACAACATTTAGCATAGGAACTGAGGCCGAACTTAAAGCAACAGCTAGTAGATAATCTCCATACCAAATTTGGGGTCAGTACTTGCTAGGATGACTTAATTATTTCTAATAATGCCAATAATTATGCAGCTTTCTGGCAATAATAAGCTAGTTAAAGCTTTACCACAATGGCGACTATTGCTTGTTATTTTTACACTTATTAAACCTAATGCCATAACGCATTTTTGCGATTAGAGAGAACACTAAGGATAAAGTTCTCTAGTTGTTAACAATTAATATAATTGACTAATCCATGAATCAAAACAAGTAATAGAAGGATATAAAACAGCGTTTGTTTTTTGTATATATTGTTTATTGAGTAATATATATTAAGCGTTTATGATGTTTATTTTTATCTAAACACTTTATTGATGGGTTGATAATCTGCTATAGTTAATTTTAGATAGATATAATTTTTAGTTATACTAATATGTACAGTAAACATCACGTCCTAAATGGTAGATTTCAAAGTTAGATTACTTCATAAAGAATCGCTTTTAGGCAAATTCCTGTTAATAGCAGGTCTATTTATAGTTGTACTAATTCTGGAGTACTCTACACCTAATGAATATGTGTTTGGCTATCTCTATACAGGGCCGATTTTGTTAGCAAACTCCTGGTTGGGGAGGCGCAGTACTTTTCAAACTACCTTTGTTGCTGTGTGCCTAACTATGCTGAATCTTGTAGTCCCAGGAGGTGAAGCCATGAAGGTTCCGACGATCGCCAGTAGAGCGATCGCAGCGATCGCCTTGATTGTCACAGGTGTTTTGAGCGATCGCCTGCGCCGTTCGCAAGAAGCGATCGCCCTGACTCGTGCCAAGCTAGAAGCTCAAGAGGAATTATCTAGAGTACGTGAAGATTTTGCTTCTACTCTCACCCATGATCTCAAAACTCCATTGCTGGGAGCAATTGAAACTCTCAAAGCGTTTGAACAAGAAAAATTTGGTGCTGTCTCATCGGCGCAGCAAAAAATTTTATCTACAATGACGCGCAGTCATCAAACTTCCCTACAACTGCTAGAAACTTTACTAGATATCTATCGCAATGATACAGAAGGCTTAAAACTCAACTTAACACCTGTAGATTTAGCTATCTTGGCAGAAGAAACTGCTAGCACTCTCTCGGAATTAGCAGCTAGTCGTCGCGTTTATCTTTCACTTAACTATGGTGACTCTGATTGGCGGCGATCGCTATGGGTTCAGGGTGATGCTTTGCAACTCCAACGAGTTTTTAACAATCTTTTAGTTAATGCTATCAACCATTCTCGGCGCGGTGAGCGTGTGGAAATAGTATTAGAACCGCAAGCTTTCTATCAAGTCGTGAAAATTTTGGATACGGGTGCAGGTATTGTACCTGAGCAGTTCTCCCATTTATTCGACCGATTTTACCAGGGACATAGCGATCGCCAAGCTAAAGGTTCTGGATTAGGGCTTTACCTATCTCGCCAAATTATTGCAGCCCACGGCGGTATAATTTGGGCAGAGAACAGAGTACCTATCGGTGCAATGTTTGCTTTCAAGCTTCCCGTTTACCCGTCTCAATCTTCTGTTACTGTGTGAGATGCCATCTACCCCAATCAAAATTCTCCTAGTAGAAGATGATGAACTCTTTCGTTTAGGTTTGCATGTGCGATTGCAACAAGAAACAGGGTTAGAAATTATTGCTGAGGCTGAAGATGGAGAAACAGCTATTGAGTTAATTAATCAAGAATCTTTCAATGTGGTGTTATTAGATGTAGGATTGCCAGGAATTGGAGGAATAGAAGCCTGTCGCCAAATTAAGCAGCAAAATCCTCAGTTACCAGTTTTAGTTTTGACTTCCCACTCTCAAAAGTCTCTAATTGCCCGATTAATTGAAGCAGGCGCTCAAGGCTATTGTCTCAAAGGAGTGGCAGCAGAAAAATTAGTGCTGGCACTTCGTTCTGTCGCTGCTGGAGCATCCTGGTGGGATGAAACTGCAACTAAAGAAATTCGTTCTAATTTTGCATCTGATCTTGACGAACCTAACTCAGAAAATATCTCAAAACTCTCCAACCCCCTAACTCAACGCGAACAAGAAATTTTGTCGCTATTAGCAGTCGGCAAAACTAATCAAGAAATTGCCTTGACACTCTACATTACACCTGGGACTGTCAGAGTGCATGTTCATGCGATTTTACATAAATTGGGAGTAGGCGATCGCACTCAAGCTGTTGTTGTTGCTTTACAAAAAAGGTTAATTAAAAGTAACTCGACTGTAGAAGAGCAGTAATTCCAAAACTTTTTTACTTGAAATTACATTAACTCTTCATTTTTGATTAACGACTATTCACTTCTTATAAATGATTTCTAGGGTGAGAGTTTTCAATTTGATGTGTAGAAGAAACCATACTGAAAGCTACATACTGAAAGCTACATTTTGACCTTGAGTTTGTCGGCGCTGTTTTTGAGTATATTCGTTTAGTTTCACCTGAACTTGAGCATATATAGGGGTATCTTTAGGAATCCTGCGGAGAAATGCCACAGCTCCATCGAAGTCACCCATTAACGCTTTTTTGTGGGCATTATGTAAAAAATAGGCTGCTCTAATTTGCCGCTTTTGACTATATTCAGCCAATTTTTTTTGCACTAAAGCGCCAGCAGAACTTTCTTGAGGAATTTGACGCAGATACTTTAAAGCCGTAGAAAAATCTCTTGCCTCAGCTTTTTCATAAGCTTTTGCTAATAAATCTTGCGTCTGTACTTCAATATTAAATTGTGCCTGCTGAACTAATTTATCGATTTTAGATTGCCAATATAAAATATCAGGAACTTTAGGAGCAACACTTAGCACATCTGACCATCTACCTTCATTGAAAGCTTGTTCAGCTATTAAATATTGTTCCGCCGCCTGTTGCCATTGCTGTTGCCATTCTTCAATTGTGGCTTGAGCTTCTGGATAAACATTACTATGAGAGGGAATCGATTTAGCCAAAGCGATCGCTTCTTGTAAATCCCCAGCTTGATATTCTTCTGTTGCTTTATATAAAGTTTCGGTTTCAGAATAAGCGGGAGAATTAGTTACTAAAGAATATACTCCCAATCCCATTAATAAAGAATTAGCAGCCAGTCCTACTTTCATTCCTGTTAGTAGGGGCGAAGATTGCTCAGATGTACGACGCTGGTAAGAATCACGGCTTTCAACTGTTACCTCCAAAGGTTCATCAGGCTGAGTTTCTTGTACCATTTGCTGGAGTACACGCAGTACCTCACCCACAGACTGAAAACGCTCTTGGTAGTCATAACGAACCATTTGACTGAGAACTGCTGCTAAATAATCATTAACTGGCGTATCTTGAGAACGCCATAAAATCTCGTTGGTATCAGCATCACCTTTTAATTGCAGTGGTTCTAGCCCTGTTAAAGCCTGGATAGCAATCATACCCAAAGCATAGATATCACTATTAGGTTGTGTTTGACCAATAAATTGTTCTGGGGGAATATAACCCAGTGATGTTACAGGAATCCGATAGATGGGCAATTCCCCATCTATATCTAAATCAACTGACTGGATTGAGCCAAAGTCAATTAAAACTAATTTGCTATCAGCAGTACGTCTGATTAAGTTTTCTGGTTTGATATCACAATGAATTACACCTTGAGAGTGAACAAATTCCAAAATACTTAAAACGTCTTGTAAAAAATCTATAACTTCGTTTTCAGTCCAAACACATCCCCATTGTGGAGTGATGGGCAATTCTGCTGTTAACGAGTGTCCTTCTATAAACTCTTGGACTAAATAAAACCGTTCGTGTTCTTCAAAGCAAGCGATAAATTCGGGAATTTGGTCATGAAGTCCCAGACGCTTGAGGGTTTGAGTTTCGGTAAGAAAGCGTAATCTTAAGGTGTCTAAGTAGCTGGGTTGAGAATTGCTCACCTTGAGCTGCTTAACGACACATTGGGGATGATGTGGATAATCTATATCTACAGCAATATATGTCTGTCCAAATACCCCTGCACCCAGGCTTTGGACTATTTGGTAACGTGATTGTAGTACTTTACCGATCATGTGGTAGTTCATGAGCTGGTTACTTGGTAAATCCATATATAAGTTTTCTAACATGGCTAATTAATTCCGGAAGTCCTGAAAAATAAATGATTAGTGCTTTGATTGCTGAAACACGGCTTCTTTTATTATGTATTTTTACGTAGAAGTTGAGTGGTTTGTCAGACTTTAGATTACAAAAAGCTTAAATTACTTTAAAGTACTAACAATTACTGGTGATTTCAACTTGTCACGTTGTTTTTACTTAAATAACGTGTCAGAGTTTTGAACAGAAATAATAAATATTTTTACTTAAATTATTGCTTACCTTTTGATATAGCTAACTGAAAATTCAGTAATTTAACTTAAATCAACATTCACTGATGTACACAGTACTTATCTTAAGCTGACGACAACATAAGAAAGGGGTTCCCTTCATCAGGGGAAATTTATAGCAGTATGAGGATTTATACTTAGTCTGTATAGTTGCGATTTCCAATCGCCCGGTTTATTGCAAAAGTGGATGCTTTCGGTTGTGGACTTACAAACTTTTCTGCGCTACCAACAAAATAGATACACCAAAAGGTAGTTTTATGCGATTAATTAAATGACGTTCACTGGCAAATAAGAAAGTTAAGAACTGATTGATAGGTTTAGTTGGCAAATTTAAGTCATTACTACCAACAGAATTACTTTCGATACGTGATAAGTTTTTCAAAAAACGCATTAAAGCAACTATAGGAAATAGAAAAGCATTAAAATAACTGCCGTAACGGACAGTGTACCCAGCCTTGGTTACAAGTCGCTTTAAAGCTGGCAAAACATAACGGCGTTTGTGGTGATTGATGTCATCGTGCTGACTCCACAAAAATTTGTAAGCAGGGACTGTAACTAATAACCAACCTCCGGGCTTTAATCTAGAATGTAATGCCATTAGTGCTGCTAAGTCATTATCAAGATGTTCTATAACATCTAAGATGACAATCAAGTCATACTCGTCTGTAAAAGGAATTTTATCAGGTAAGCTACCTAATTTAACCTGAGTTACTTGTCGTTCATTAGCAATTTTGCCAGCGATTTCGTCTAGTTCCATCGCAGATATTTGACCATGACGAGCTAGCATACTCAAGTTACCGCCTGTACCACAACCAGCCTCCAGGATTTTGGGATTTTTTGGTAAATGAAGTTGACGAATGACTCGATTTATGATCCGGCGGCGACCCACAAACCACCAGTGCTGATCTTCTACGGCTGCATATTGTAGGTAAAAATCTTTGTCCATTTGGGATTTTAAATAATGACTTTAGCCCTTTGTTGAAGATGCTGTACGCATGGAGAGGACTTTAGTCCTCACTACAAACCTGCATCTTTCCAAGTGCCGTGGAAGCCGTGGGGAATAATGCTGGGTAATCCTAGTTTACAGATAGGTTCTGCGTCTAAGCGATCGCTATCAAATATCCAAACTTGACTATTATCAGAATTACCATCGTATACAACTGTGATTACCCAACTCTGTAGGGAGTTTTGAGCATTTTGGACATGTATGGGTTCTGAAGGATAGCGATTTTCTCCGAAATCTGCTTCGGTGAGAATTTGGCTCTTGTGATCGAAGCGAGCGATCGCGTTTAATAATTCTTGGCTGATATCTGTCCCTTGGCGGAACCCAGACATATATGTGTAGCGAGAAAATTGCCCAACGTTTTGCTGTGGCACACTGGGAAATTCACAATGTCGGTCTGACAATTGCTGAATTTCTATAACTTTCCCTGTTTGGGGATTGAGACGTACCCGTGAAAATGTACTTTTAGCAGCAGTGTGAGTTTTTCCTGTAGCTACTTCTTTGAGATATTGGTTTGTCTGAAAATCTTCATAACGGGCAATATCTACAATCACTGAACCGTCAGCATCTACATAACCATTGGCAAAATGCCATTGATACCAAGGTTCAGTTTCTTTTCGAATTACTAAAGATAAATTTTCGCGGTCAAAGACTAAAATCTGGGTTCCTAGTTGAGGTCGCCATTCTAACGAATCACTATAACTGCTTGTTCCCAATAATATGGGTAAAATATTCAACCGCACTGGTGGCACGAAAAAGACAAGATACTGTCCTGCCAAGACAAAATCATGCACCAACGGCACTCCATCTAGTTGATATGCGGCTTTTTGGTTAATCTTGCCTGTGGAATCGCTTTTATAGATATTTAATGTCGCATCTTTTCCAGAACTAATGCCAAAGTTAAAAATTTCTCCTGTGTTGGGGTCACATTTGTCATGGGCAGAATAACTTAAGCCTCCAGTTAATCCCCCTAAATCATCTTCGCCCCAAGTTTCTAAAGTTTGCAAATCTAAGGCATGAGGTTTACCACCTTCCCATAGTGCTAAGAGTTTATCGGGGAGTGCTAGCACTGAAGTATTAGCAGCGTTCTTCACTGGTTTTCGCCATTGATTCCAAATTGGCCCCGGTGCTGTCATGCCATAGTTGCCGTAAAGCAGTTTACCTGCGGCAGTTTCTTGTTGATAGCCAAGAGTTTGCACGTAGCGATAAACTCCGGTAGCGCCTGCATCAGTAAAATGCACAGCAAGAATTGCCCCATCTCCATCAAACCAGTGTCCCATAGGGATACCACCACGTTCTAGACGGGCTGGCCCGTTGCGGTAAAGTGTGCCACGCAACCCATCAGGGATTTGCCCCCAGAGAATTGGCAGTTGGGTAGAAGGAAATTCTGGGGCTGGTTGTGCGATCGCATTTCCCCAAGTTTTTGTCATTGACTTTTGATTAATTGTATGCATTTTAGATTACTGCCAGAT
The DNA here is from genome assembly GCF_029953635.1 of Halotia branconii CENA392. Classification (NCBI taxonomy): domain Bacteria; kingdom Bacillati; phylum Cyanobacteriota; class Cyanophyceae; order Nostocales; family Nodulariaceae; genus Halotia; species Halotia branconii. Next base: position 4,514,472 of record NZ_CP124543.1, read on the forward strand.
GAATCATCAACTTATACAAATACATCCTAATACTTTCATATTTATTGCAATTTTTGCACAATATTTATAACTATAAAATTATCAGAATTTTTGTTTTAAAATAGCGAAATTAATTAAAACTCATAATAGCTAATATTGAAAGAATACCAAGGCATAAATTTAATTTTTAATATAATTTGTCTGTTCAGCTTAATTACTTTATTTTTAAAATAATCTAAAGATTTGATCTTCATTATCAAAACATTTTCTATTGTAATTCAAGATAAAGTTATTTAAATTGTTATACGTAGATAGTACAGATTCTCAGTTCATTTCTATATCAAGTCAAACAACATAATTACCTGAACAAGCTAACAACTCCTAACTAGATTTCGCAAGGTACAGGCAATAAGTAAATTGTGGAACAAGTTTAAAATTGCCTACTTGTTATTCTCAATATTTGCAAAACTTCTACCCTAAAAACAGGAGAACTATTTCTCATGGCAGATGCAATGAATGGCGGTAACGGTAGTCCCTCTACTGGTGATTTGAGTGAGCTACTAAAGACAACACCCTTTGCTCCTTTGTTTGACATTCCAAATGTTGATGAAAAAGTGATCATCGAGGGTTTTGGTAACGCCTTTGGTAATGGAGGTATCGAAAACCCATTCCCAGCTGGTGGATCGGTTGATCCTAGTGACCTTCCTTACAATGGTAATCCTTTTGCCGGTGACAACTTCTGGGATATTTTCGCTGGCGGTCAAAATCCAACCAAAGTTGGTAGTAGCGGTGATCCTTTAACTGGTGGCGAAAACCCATTCGCTGATGGTAGTAATCCTTTTGCAGGTGGTGACAATCCAATTGCAGGGGGTAGCAATCCTTTTGCAGAGGGTAACAATCCTTTTGCAGGAGGTAGCAATCCAATTGCAGGGGGTAGCAATCCAATTGCAGGGGGTAGCAATCCTTTTGCAGAGGGTAACAATCCTTTTGCAGGGGGTAGCAATCCAATTGCAGGGGGTGACAATCCTTTTGCAAGTGGTAGTAATCCCTTTGCTTAGTCGCAGTTATTAGAATTACTCCACAAAACTGCTCCTCAATACAGATGAACACAAAAATTTAATCGTTGTTCATCTGTGTTTGATTTTAAAAAAGATGATTAGCAGAGATATATTTTGCTTTTTAAATTAGATCTTATCTTCAACAGAAAATATCTATTTTTAACAACGATCAAAACAAATGTCATATTAATCAAAAAATTAATCATTGTGATCGCACAACAAAGTATATAAAATTACTTTTTAAAGTAATACTCCAAAATCTTAAAAAACACTACTAGTAATTTTTAAAGGTTTGATATTTATATTTTTTTATTAGTTAATTTTTGAATTATAAACAGGAGATTAGTACTGATGGAAGCATCTGCTATCAACCAGATTAATGCTGGAGATAATACCTTTAATATTGGGAATCTCTTTGCTGGCAGTGGTAGTAATTCAGTGACAAATATTAGTGACATCTCCAATACTAGCAATCCTATTCCAGGTGGTGGTATCAACCCATTCGCAGGTGAGGGTGGCAGTCAGCTTCAGCAATTAATCTTTAATCGCTTGCAGTTAGTTCTGGGTGAAGACTTTTTTAAAGATATTGACAACGCTTTGGCAAGCGGTGGTAATCCATTTGCAGGTGGTGACAGTAATTTATTTACAAATGGTGGTAGTTCATTTCAATCGCCCTTTGATCCTTTGCAAATAGTTTTAGGAAACCAAACACCTTTTAGTGATAACAGTAACTCTATTACTGATAGCCCTCCCTTTAATAAGGACAATGCACCTGTTGGCAATGGCAATAGAGATTTTGGTAACAATAACGCAACTATTGGTAATTTTAATTCCGACTACGGCAGCGACAGCGCGACCGTTGGCAATGGCAACTGGAATTTTAACAATAACAATACTACCGTTGGTAATGGTAACTGGCTATTTGCAGAAAATAATACAACCCTAGGCAATGGTAATTGGTACTGGGATGATGGCAGTAATAATGCCACTTTAGGTAATGGTAACTGGCATTTTGGTAATGACAATGCCACCATTGGTAACGGTAATTGGGACTTCGGCAGTAATAATACAATCGTCGGTAATGGTAATTGGCTATTTACAAGTAACAACACAGTCGTTGGTAATGGTAACTGGTTATCTACCAATGACAATACAATCATTGGTAATGGCAGTAATACCAACATTTTGGAGTCTTCACCGCAAGAGATTAGATCTGATGTTGACAATCTGATTAACTCCTTCATCGGCAAAATAGGTCAAGATTTTCTGGAGTTAACAGAAAATTTTGATGTATCACAAACCCAAACATTTAACCGACTCATACTTTCTAGAGATACTGATACTAATTTCAACACTAATATTGAGCAACTTTTGGCATCACTCAGTAGCCATTACCAACCTGTACAGCCTCAATCTGTTCCAGAACCAACTTCTTCAGTATCGCTGGTAGTAGTGGGACTTGCGTGTTTAGTGTTGTCGAAGTTGAAGAAGAATCTACAAAATAATTGATCTTGAGATAACATAGCAATTCTCAGTGAGTCGTAAAAATCTCTGATTTCTCTCTCTGCGCTCCAGTTGCTACAAGTCGGGGAACCCGACGACAGTCGCTACCCTGCGGGAACGCTAAAAGCGAACAAGTCGGCAAAGCCGCCCACAGCGCTGTCTCCCCAACGCACTGGCCTGCCTCTGCGGTTAATTATTCTTATCCTAAGCGTATTGAGGCATAATTAATATGCAGATCCGCTTCATTTAAAATGCGAACAATTGCGGAAATTAATGATAAAATCATCAGCCAACATGCGGTGGTGTTGACTGTTGAAGAATTAAAAGCACGAGTTGCAGAAGTTGGCGTTACAAAAGTTGCTCAAGAAGTTGATGTAATTACCACTGGCACTTTTGAGCCAATGGAATCTAGCGGTGCAATTATCAATCTGGGACATACTGACCCCCCAATCAAAATTCGCCGTTGCTGGATAGATGGTGTTCCAGCGTACTCTGGATTTGGGGCAGTAGATTTGTACTTAGGTGCGAGTTGTGCCGTAGATGTGATGGATGGTGAAGAAGTTCGAGAACGCGGCGGCGGTCATGTCATAGAAGATTTGATAGCGGGAAAACCTGTACACATTAGAGCGCAAGGACAAGTAACTGATTGCTACCCACGGGCAACTTTTGAAACTACTGTTACTCGTGACACTATCAATCAATTTTATTTATTCAATCCACGCAATCTCTATCAAAATTTTATTGTGGGGGTAAATGGAGGCGATCGCCCACTTTTTACTTATCTTGGCCCTTTACAACCACGTTTGGGCAACGCTGTTTACTCAAACGCTGGTGCTATTTCCCCCTTACTCAACGATCCCAATTTACAACTTGTTGGTATTGGCACACGAATTTTTTTAGGCGGCGGCATTGGTTATGTTGCTTGGGAAGGTACTCAACACTTTCCCTTACAAAAGCGGTTAGCTAATCATGCACCGATTGGCCCGGCTGCGACTTTAGCTTTAATTGGTGATGCCAAGCTTATGGATACTCGTTGGGTGCGGGGTTGTTACTTCAAAAGTTATGGGCCTTCGTTAATGCTGGGTGTAGGTGTTCCCCTCCCGGTATTAAACGAAGAAGTAGTAGAACACTGTGCAGTGCAAGATAAAGATTTAGTAGCGCCGATAGTAGACTTTTCTATTCCCCGACGCGTCCGTCCCACATTTGGTTTAGTGAGTTACGCCCAACTTAAGTCTGGACGTATCACCATTGAGGGCAAAACAGTACGAACAGCTCCTTTAGCAAGTTTGTTTTTTTCTCGGCAAATTGCCCAAGAATTAAAACAATGGATTGAAGCAGGTACTTTTACCCTTACAGAACCAGTTGCTTCCATTCCGATGGAGCGATCGTTTCTTCCCCAAGACCGCTGGACGGATTTTTAATCTTAGGGGCAGTGTGAGTATTCATTAGCATTGGTGTGAAAACCAGTATCAAACCAAGATGCATTGGTAACCAAAAATGCTGAAAAATAAGCATCTTATACCATTTCACGAAATTATTGATACAAATTACTTTTCTTGCTCCCCCTGTTTCCCCTGCCTCCCCTGCCTCCCCTGCTTGCCCAAATGTATCAACTTTAAAGTGAAACGGTATTAGAGATTGGTAGTGTGTTTTAGCATCATTAATTGAGATTAAAGAACTTTGTGAGTGTGGGAATGCTGTTTAATGTTGTCTTCTTTGGTGACAACTCTAGCGGCATTTAGTACCCGTTTGCGCTCAATAGAATAATTTAAATCAGTATAAGTTGTTCCCAGAGGAATTAGAGATTTTGCTGTTTCACGACGTTTGTAGGTACGAGCAGTTGCAAATACTCGTGAGACAAATTCCTCTCCTAACTGAGCTGATTCTGGGAAGCCGTCTGGTAAAAGCGGTGTATCGCCATCTAGCAAAGCTCCCAACGTAATTGCACAAGCTAACTTATAGGAAGTAGGAATACCTTTTAATAGTGCTTCTAAAGCCGCAGAGGGAATCGGTTCTATCACTTCTACTTGATGAACTTCTCCATCTTCTTTAACAAAGCAGGTTGCCAAGCCTATAACGATATAATCATCAGCCGCTAAATCGGGAGCGTTTTGATAAGAAGTTGCTGTTGTCATAAGAAAAATTTATCAGAATTTAAATATTTTACCAACTTGTCGCTCTCCCTACATAATTAGTCTTGCAGACGGAGATTAACTGTTTCTGGAATTTAACTTAGGGATGACGTATCTATTATCAGATTGGAACATGAATTGTTGTGTAAGGTGAAATTTTCTAGTTGTTACAGTGTCTTAAATAAACTTAAGTAATGATAGGCACATTAAAAATTGACACACGGTTAAATCACTATTACTACAGCAAACTTTAATTTGATTGCAAAGAGCAAGTAGCTCAGGTAGGAAACATGAATAGTCACTCATTTTTAGCTTCTGGTAATCAACAAAATAATTGTGATCAGTTTGTTGTAAAAACTACATTAGAAGTTCAAGCTCGTGGGACTAGCGATCGCGAGGAATCTACTTTAAAAGACAGCTACTTACGCTCTGGCGCTCTCAAGTTAGCTCAACGAGGAGATTATACTCAAGCGATCGCATTATTAAGCCAATTAATTCACCGCCATCCCCAAAACGCTATTGATTACAACAATCGAGGCTTAATTTATTTTCAAAGTGGTGAGGCGCAAAAAGCATGGCGCGACTATAACACCGCTTTACAACTTAATCCTGATTTAGCTAGTGCTTATAACAACCGAGCTAATTATTATGCATCCCGTGGGGAATTAGCAACTGCACTTGTCGATTATGATCGAGCCATTGACTTAAATCCCAGCTATGTGAGAGCGTGGATTAACCGAGGTATCACCTTGCGTGACTTGGGACAATACGAAGAGGCTATTGATAATTTTGAGGTAACATTGCTTTTCGGTCAACTGAAAGGTCATATTTGGGCTGAACGCGGCAGAACTTATCATCTTTGGGGTGATTGGAATTGTGCGATCGCTGATTACCGTCGTGCCTTGACTCAATTACCTACGCACAACAAAAAAGATGTTCTTGGCTGGCGTTTACGTTTACAACTGGAAAATTGGCTAGATGAACTATTGTTTCCTCAAGGTTCTGATTGGTAAACATCAACCCGGAAGGTAAGTCAAAGTGCTTGAATAAGTACCAGTAACTGACCAAAAAATTTGACTAATGAGAACTTTGGCTGCAACAATTTTACTAACTTCTTCTTGGTTGATATCTGGAGTCATAGTTTCTCAACCAATCGGGGCAACTATAGCTGTAGCAAACGATACTATAAAATCTTCTGGGTCAATTTCTCAGTCAAGTAATTCTAAACCTATTACTGTTAGTAAAGCTGAGTTTGGAGTCCTGAGAATTGACTCTAACGGTGAAAGTAACTTTACTCCTACTAACAGAATCTTACTAAGTCAAGGCGGTAAATATGGCTGGCGTATTCAACTGAAAGACTATAACGGTGAGGTGACGTGGCGAGAAGTTTTACAATTACCAAAACGTCCAGAAACTTGGGCTACAGATGATGGGGAAAACTTCTCAGTTTCAAAAGATGGGAGCGAATCTGTAACAAAGCGTACACAGATGGCTTCAGAAGGTGTAATTGAAAATTTTTGGACAATCACCCCTGGCGATCCAGGTGGTAAATATAAAATACAAGTTTACATTGATCAGCGTCTGATTGCTTCTTTTGAGTTTGAAGTTATTTCTCTAAGAAGATAACAATTTAATATCCTGGTTTGAATACTAAAAATCGAGGATTTCTCTCATGTTTGGGAGAAATTCTTTTTCTATAAGTTGTTATGGAAAAAACAATAGGTAGCGCTCACAAAAATGTTGCAAACTACTTATGTAAACATTTTGGCAACTGTCTCTATCATAATAAATAACCAATGAGAAAAATTAGGAAAACCAATAAAATTATAATGCTCGTAGAAAGAGCAAGCTGCATCATCTTTGGCATCGACTACTACAGCTATAGTAGCTATTTCACTTTTTAGGCTGCGATAGAGTGCATCCATTAATAGTATCTCTCCTAACCCTTTTTTTCGGTGATTTTGATCAACTGCTAATCTACCTAAAAGAGTTGCAGGAACAATAGGATATTTTGGCAAATTTTTACTTAACTCTATTGGTAACTCTTCAAATTTAATACTTGTTGATGAAAGTGTGTAATAACCAGCAATGATACCAGAATTTTTTTCTACTAAAACAAAGGGAGCAGCTACGCGTTTACGGGCATCTTGTCTAGCTTGCTGTTTTAGATAACGATCTAAGATTTCAATACCACAAGAAAAAGCCGCCCGATCATGCTTGCCTAGCGGCTCTATTAAATAATTATCAAAAGTCTCAAGTAACGCCACTTAAACACCCATATTTTGTTTATAGCGTTGAGCAGCAGCTTTTAATTTTGCACTTGGTTCTGGTGGATTGAGGAGTGCTTCCACAAAAACTTCTTGGTCTTTTCTGCTTAAGATCATCATTTCATTTTCCTGGATAACTTGGTTAGCAGCATTGAGAAGGCTACTAATTACGAAATCTGTTAAAGTTCTACCCTGAATTTTTGCTGCACGTTGAAACAATTCTTTTTGCTCTTTACTGATCCGTGCTTCCAAACGTTCAGCTTTAGATTGCTTGGATTTTTCTTGGCTGCTTTTAGCCACCGTGTCAGCCATAATAGCCTCTATATTAATCATATATATTTTGTGTACGGCAATTAGCCATACAAATTAATAATAGCACGAAATTTAGCGATCACCTTTCAACTCTTAACTTAACGGTAAGCTAATAAAAGTACCCAGTCACAATAAAAGTAGTAATAGTAGTGGGTGAATAGTAATGAGTCCAGAACAAGAGTTATTAACCAAGTGGCGTTCCCTTCCACAAGACAAACAGGAGTAAGTTTTAGATTTTGTTGAATTTCTTCACTTGAAAACTTCTGCGAATAAAACTCCTTTGGGAGAACGGTTACGCCAAATTCGCTCTAAGATTGTTGCTGATGGTGAACCTTTATTAAGTCGAGATGAAATAGAAAAAGAAATTGCTAGTCTTCGCGGAGGATTGCAGGAAACTGACGCATGAAGATAAGGGACTTACGTGAAAATAAAGTATCAGTAAACCGAGTTTCGACTGCGCTCAACTCTCGACAGTTGAGGGTTGAGCGCAGTCGAAACCCGATTGGTTGGGACACTATTAACCCGCAGATCCCAAACTTTTATTGATTCTGGAGTGTTAATAAATGCGGCGCGTGGTGTGGGAGAAGATTCAGAAAAAGCTTTGGAAATATTTTAGCAGATTCAAGCCGTGAATTTGCTTCGAGCGAATTTATCAAAATGGAGGTAATGCCTAAAGCAATTTATAATCGAAAAACAGTAGAAGCTGAATTTTACAAATCATTCTTTAGTGCTGTCACTTACTGGTCTAACGATATAGAAAAAGTAGTACAAGACGCTTATAACATCGCTTGTCAGTATGGTTTAGCAGCTATGGATGCGCTTCATGTAGCTACGGCGTTGTCAGTTGGTGCAGAGGAATTTATGACAATTGAGAAAAAAAGAAAGCCTATGTTTAGGGTGTCTAGTATTAAAGTAATTTCTATTTTTGATTACTAAATAATAGCGCGAAATTTGATGATCGCCTTTCAACTCCTGTACGAACAGCGTATAAAATGTATCCCTTAGCTGTAGGCTAATAAATGTCAAACACAATGGCATCACAATGGTTATTGTTGCTAAATTTCGACAGGTTGCGATCGCTGTTTTTTCCTTAAATATTATTCTTGGTAGCCAAGTTGCATCAGCCGTCTTGACTTTACCTCTACGCAGCAAAAAGGCGATGGTGGTTTCAGCAAATCCCTTGGCGAGTGAGGCGGGAATTTGGATGTTACGCAAGGGTGGTAATGCAGTTGATGCAGCTGTGGCCACAACCTTTGCTATTTCTGTAGTTGAGCCTTTTTCGGCGGGTATTGGTGGCGGTGGATTTTTATTGATGCATTCTGGGAAAACTGGGGAAATCAAAGCGCTAGATTTTCGGGAACGCGCACCACTCAAAGCTACCAGAAATATGTATTTAGATGCCCAAGGTAAGGTGCGTCCCAATGCAAGTTTAAATGGATATTTGGCAGTGGCGACACCGGGAACGGTGGCAGGAATGTATGAAGTTCATCGTCGTTATGGTAAGCTGCCTTGGCAAGAAGTAATCAAACCTGCGATCGCTTTGGCTAAATATGGTTTTATTATTAGTCCTCAAGTGAGTTGGCGATCGCTTCCCCAGTACGAAAACCGTAAACAAGTAATTCTCAACAATCCGGCGGCAAAGGCGATTTTTACTCGTAATGGTGAATTTTATCAACCAGGAGAAAGGCTTGTACAGCGTGATTTGGCAACAACTTTAGAAATAATTGCTCAAAATCCCCAAAGTTTTTACACTGGCAAAATTGCTCAAGCGATCGCTGCTGATATGGCCAAAAATGGTGGTTTAATTACACTTGCAGACTTAAAAGCTTATAAATCAATCTGGCGTACTCCCGTATGTGGTAACTTTCGCCAAGCTAAAATTTGCTCTATGCCGCCACCTTCATCAGGAGGTGTTCATCTATTGCAGATGTTAAATATTATTGGTGACACTGATTTGAAATCTTTAGGATGGCATCATCCTGATAGCTTACATTTAATGGTAGAAGCAATGAAAATTGCTTATGCTGATCGTTCGCAATATTTAGGCGATCCGGATTTTGTGAAAGTTCCCGTACAACAGCTAATCAGCCCAGCTTACGCCAAAAAACGCCGTCAAGAAATAAATATGCAAAAGGCTCAACCTGCAACTGAGGTTAAGCCAATAGATTTAAAAACCTTACAAAACTTCAGTCAAGCTGATACGCAGAAACGAAATACACGTCGTCATGAATCTACAGAAACCAGCCATCTTAACGTTGTAGATGAAGAACGTAACGCAGTCAGTCTCACGTTTACAGTCAACTTTGGTTTCGGTTCTGGAGTCGTGACACCGGGAACTGGTATTCTATTGAATGATGAGATGGATGATTTTGCAGCCGCACCAGGAGTACCAAATGTATTTGGCCTTGTGGGTAATGAAGCTAATGCAATCGCACCTCGCAAAACTCCCTTATCCAGCATGACTCCAACAATTATCACGGAGAATGGCCGCCTCCGCATGGTAGTAGGTACACCTGGCGGTAGCACTATCATCACTCAGGTACTGCAAATTATTCTGAATGTGCTGGCATACAATATGGATGTTGGTTCAGCCGTTTCTGTGCCACGCATACATCATCAATGGCTTCCCGATAATTTGCTAGTAGAACCTTGGGGTTTGGATGCTCTAACTCTGCAAGATTTACGCCGTCGCGGACACAAGATACAAGAAGCTGAACCTTGGGGTAATGCTAACGCGATCGCCGTTACAGCAGATGGAACCTTAGAAGGAGCAGCCGATCCTCGTGGTGATGGTTCTCCTAGAGGGTTTTGAATTAGGGACTAGGGGCTAGGAGCTAGGGACTAGAGTTAGAGTATTAACTATTGATTTTGGATTTTAGACTCTGAATATTGACTACCAAACTCGTTTGCCCGTGCGCTAGGTACTAATGTCCAACCTGCTTTCAGCAGTTTTTGATAAGTAGCCCAACCTTTAGAACCGCCTGGGATGGGATAATCTGGCACTGCATATTGTCGGCAAGCTGTATAAGGCCGCCAAGGCTCATGAGGCGCGGCTTGCAAATACAATATCTTTTCTCCATCTTCACCAGACTTAGATAACCAGCACATTTGTTGATGCATGGCAAACTCCTTTGTGTTTTAGCTTATATAGCTTATAGTGCATAATGGCAGATTTTTGTCAAGATCTACCTCGCTCTTGTGAGATAAATTTTTATCTCCCTAGCATGTGTCCATTTATCTACAAATCCATGTGGTACAATTACTGAATTAGAAATACGTCTTAAGACAGATTCCTTTGCATATCAAGACAAAGAGACAAATGTTTTTGTCTCTCACCCTACCTTTATGGTTAGGATTTTCCTAATGGTATCTGTGGTTTTTGTAAGTGTATGTATCGATCACTACTATTTTTGGAGATACTTGGGGATCAGACAGTTTGTTTTGATGGCTACAATAGTGCAGATACCTGGACATCAACTGCGATCGCAACTTTACAAAATTAGTCTAAAAACATAATGAGCTTAAAATGCTGCGAATTTCCTTTACTTGTTGAGTGTATTGCAAGTCAGATAAAACAGGTTTTGCGTCTTGTAGCTGAATCGGTTGGGCTAAATCAATCCATGATTTGCAACCACCGTATTCATGACTATAAAAAATTTCCTGCTCTTGGGGTAATTTATAAGTCCGCAGGAGGAGTATATATAAAGGCTGATGTGGTTTCCACTTGAGGCGATCGCTAATAAAATGCTCGTTCCAAATATGAAAAGGAAGTAAAGCATTGACAGCTGATTCGTCATTAATCGGCAAAATATCGGTAATTTCAGCCCAACTGCTGATGGGAACCTTTTCTGGATGCCAGCCAGGAGTGACTGGAGATACAAGATTGGCATATTCAGATTTAAGCAAGCCAGTTTGTTGGTGTTCGTAAGTCGGATAAAGCACAATCTGCTCATGGGCAACTTGGAAACGTCCCTTTGTTTCACGGATACCACCTTTACGAAGCAGCATAATAGTTTTACCTTTTTCTAGGGCATCTATGGCTACTGCCCATTCTTTGAGTGCATGTAAAGTCGTAGTCAATTTCATTGGCATCTACTATAACTCTGATTTAATTTCTAGTTAAGACCGTTAAAGTATGTAATTGTGCGGAAATAATGAACTAAAGAACCATCATGCAAAAGCGGACACTAGGGAAATCGGACGTACAAATTACACCTATCTTGATGGGGACTTGGCAAGCCGGTAAAAAGATGTGGAAGGGAATTGAGGATGCTGACTCTATTAAAACTATTCGAGCAGCATTTGAAGCGGGTATCACAACCATTGACACCGCTGAGGTCTATGGTGAAGGACACTCTGAGCAAATTGTAGCCGAAGCTTTATCTGATGTTCGCGATCGCGTGGAATATGCTACGAAAGTTTTCTCCAACCATCTCAAGTATGACCAAGTGATTACAGCTTGCGATCGCTCTTTGAAAAACCTCAAAACCGACTATATCGATCTTTACCAAATTCATTGGCCTTCTGGGGCTTTCAATAGTGAAACAGTTCCCATTGAGGAGACTATGAAAGCTCTGACTTTCTTAAAAGAACAAGGAAAAATTCGAGCGATTGGTGTTTCTAACTTTTCTAAGACTCAATTGGCAGAAGCCTCCAAGTATGGACGTATTGATAGTTTACAACCGCCTTATTCTCTGTTTTGGCGAAAAATAGAAACAGATGCGATGCCTTATTGTATTGAGAACAATATTTCTATCTTGGCTTATTCATCTTTAGCACAAGGATTGCTGACTGGTAAATTTGCTGCCGACCAGAGATTTGATCCAGAAGATAACCGGGCTAAAAATAAATTGTTTCAAGGCGAAAACTTTAAACACGCTCAACAAGCCTTAGAAAAATTACGTCCAATCGCTGACCGACATAATTCTACATTGGCTCAGTTGGCATTAGCTTGGTTAATTGCTCAACCCCAAAGTAATGCGATCGCTGGGGCGCGTTATCCTAAGCAAGCAACAGATAATGCCCTAGCAGCCGAACTAAAACTTTCTGCCGATGAAATTGCCGAAATAGATGCGATCGGACGCATTGTCACCGATCATCTTGATGACAACCCAGTTATGTGGAACTGGTAAAATTCGGTGCATTTAACTGTCTTGTCTCTTAAATATCAGTTTTGATCTCTTTAAAAGCTAGCCGGGGATCAAAGTGTTGATGGTTTGTAGAATCTCAGCTATATTGCAAAATTCTACAAAACGTCAACTTTGGTAAACTAAGGGTTACTCATCAAAAAGTGAGTGTTAAATTAAATAGCAGGACACCAAACAAAGCACAAACAAACTAAATGGGTAAATGACTTTGTGTCCCCTGTCATCACCCCAGGCAAATATCGGCAATGTTAAGTGGCAAAAAGCCTGACTTCAAAGGTAAAGCCAAATCCCAAAGCGGAAAAACAAAAATTGCTGAGTTTGCTAATTATGTCCACCTTAGTTGTATCTAACAAACTTAACAATTTGAAGGCTCTAAACTTTTAGAAACCTGGTCAACCTAGACCGGGTTTTTAAGTTTGATAAGTAATAGTGTACAAATATTTATAGTCATTATGTAATTTATTGTGCTTAACTACTTAGTAGTTTTGATTTTCAATATCAATCTGGTTGATTTTTCAGCAGCAAGCAAAATAGGATGGTTACATATTGGAAAGATTTAATGAATAACTGTCCTATTTGGAAACAAATATTTATAGCTATCAGTATAGGCACCTTTTCTTGTTCCTGTGAGTCAAGCGTGACCAAAAAAGTAGAACAGGCAAAGGCAACTAGCGAACCGCAGCCACAACCAAATGTTATCTACGGTGACTTAGTTATTAAAGAGCAATCAGATTATTTGATGATTCCAGTTAATCTTGCTGTGCAGTATCAAAAGCAAGATAAGAGTTGGGAGTTTTCACGTTCTTATGAAAGAAATAATAGCAATCTACATAACATTATTTTTTATCATAAACAAGATGGCAAGTCTCATCTTTTATTAAATAGAAAAGCTATTATCAATTCTTTTGATTTATTGGAGGTGAAAAATACAGGGAAGGCTCCTATTAGAGTTTGGTTATATAAAATCATTAATGAAGATACAAATAAAGATCAAAAAGTTAATAACGAAGATGCTGTGATTGGCTATATTTCTGATTTGTCAGGTAAAAATCTTCAACAAGTTACCCCAAATAATACTAAAATTATCAATTGGGTTGTAGTACCCAGTCAAAATGCAATTTTTCTCAAAGTTATTAAAGACTCTGATAATAACAAAAAATTTACAGCAGAAGATAAAATTAATTTTATTAGAGTTAATCTAGAGAAACCTAGTATGGGAACAGAGATTATTAGCGACCAAATAGAGCAAGAAAGTAAGTCTTATATTTTTAAATAAAAGAATTAGGTATTGTTATATTACTCATTTCCCAAGTAAGCTTCAATCACAGCTGGATCGTTTCTTACTACAGACGGTTCACCCAAAGCAATTAATTGTCCAAAGTCTAAAACAGCAATGCGATCGCACAAGCCCATGACTAAAGGAACATGATGTTCAATTAAGATAATTGTCAAGTTGAAGCGATCGCGAAGATTGCGGATAAATTTACTCAGATATTGCTTTTCGCTGGGATTCATCCCAGCAGCGGGTTCATCGAGAAGTAAGACTTGCGGTTTTAGGGCTAAGGCGCGGGCAATTTCTATGCGACGTTGATCACCGTAGGCGAAGTTTTTGGCTTTTTCGGCGGCGCGATCGCTTAAACCGACTAAATCTAATAATTCTAAAGCTTTTTGTCTGCTTTTATATTCTTCTCTAGGCGCAGGTGGTAATCCCAAAACTCCTGTAATCATGTTGCTTTTGGTGTGTAAATGCCGAGCAATAATCACATTTTCTAATGCTGATAATTCCCCAAACAAACGGATATTTTGAAATGTCCGAGCAATACCCAATCCTGCAATTTGATGAGGACGCAATTGAGAAATTGCTGAACCTTGATAATGTAATTCTCCACTAGAAGCTGGTATTAAAGCTGTAATCAAATTAAATAATGTTGTTTTCCCAGCACCATTAGGGCCAATCAAGCCAAAAATCTCATGTTTATTAACTGTAAAAGATACATTATTCACCGCTACCAAACCTCCGAAGCGGCGAGTCAGAGATTTTACTTCTAAGGCTATGTTGCTGCTATTTACTGAACTATATGACATTACTTGTTTCTAAGTTTACCTATTTTAAAAATATCTGGAGTTACTAAACCTTGAGGAAAGAAGATTGTTCCCACTACAATCAACAAGCCAAAAATAATTAATCTCCCATCCCGCAAAAATTGCGCTAACCAATCGGGCAAACCACCTGTGTCAGCTAGTCCTCGCAAAACTTCAGGTAAGGCTGTAAATAGCATACCACCGACTACAGAACCTAAAAAAGTTCTTGAACCACCAATTAACACAAAAGTTAAATAGATAATACTGGCATCAAAAGTACCTTGACGAGCATTCCAGGTATTAAGAAAATGGGCGCTAATAGCACCTACAATCCCTGCAAGAATTGCTCCTAGAGTAAATGCTAAAACTTTGTAGTAGGTGGGGTTAATGCCCATTGCCCCTGCTGCTAATTCATCTTCACGGATAGCTGTAAACGCTCTGCCTACGCGAATACGTTCCAAACGATAAAAAACTACCATACTTACTAATAGTAATGGTAGAGCAATCCATAAATATTCAATTTGAGTTGCGAAGGGTTGAGGAATACCGAAAATTCCTACAGCACCGCCCGTAATTTCTAAATTTAAGGACAAAACTCGCAGGATTTCTACAAACGCAATAGTCGCGATCGCTAAATAAATTCCTCGCAATCGTAAGGCCGGAATGCCTACTGCTACGCCCAATAAACCTGAAATTATCCCAGCAATTAACATCTCCAATAACAATAATGGAATGGGATATAAACCACTACTAGATGTAAAAATTTTTGTAGATAAAATTGCTGCAATATATCCACCTAAAGCATAAAACCCAGGACTTGCTAAGGACAATTGCCCAGTCATCAGAGGTAAATAAAGTGATAGTCCCAGCAGCGCCCCCAATACCATTGAGACAATCAGTGAACCGTAAGTAGATAAAAATTCAGCCATTTTAAAATACTTTGATTACATTGAATGTACTCAAAAGTGTACCTTAAACGCCTTGCGTAACTGCGCTAACCGATGCGATCGCAAAATTTATAGTTTTCGTTCTTTTATAGGCTGGGCTGGATTACCTGCATAAATGATCATCGGCTCCAAGGAGCGTCCGGTAACTCCACCTAAAGTCAGTACTGCACCCTTACCAATAGTGACTCCTGGCCCGATTACTGACTTAGCTGCAATCCAACTACTCTCCTGAATATGAATCGGGGCAGGAATTAGTTGAAAATCAGGATGATTCCAGTCATGATTGCCAGTGCAGAGATAGACACCTTGAGATAGGCACACATGACTTTCTATGGTGACAGCAGCCAAGTTATCGATCCAGGCATCTTCACCAATCCAAACATAATCGCCTACAATTAATCGCCAAGGAAACTTCACTCTTACCCCTGGCTTGATACGAACACCTTGACCAATTTGCGCTCCAAAGCAACAAAGTACCCAAACTTTTAAGCTTGATATCGGCAGCCAGTAACTCTCAACCAAGGGCGAACCTACAAAATACCAAACAAGTTGCTTCCAATATGGTGCGCCTGGGGTATAAGTACCTAAAGTGTAGCTATCTAAACGCATATTTGATAGTCAATTATATAGCAGGTCTGAGACTAGCACCTGTATAACCTGTAAAAATCCACAGAATAGAGCGAGCAACATCACGAGTTATATGCATGGTGGATTCTTTGGATTGATCTGAAGCTACAGAAAGTGGAGTAAAGGTAATACCTTGACTACCTAAAACAAGAGTAGCGATCGCTTTAGCTCTGGGCATGTGAAAATCGGAAGTAATCAGGTATAAATGCTGTATTTTGCGTTGTCTAAAATCTGGAATTAGGGTAGTGAAGTTAGTAACTGTATCAACAGCACGATAGTCCAAGTGAAGACGGCTATCTAAAATACCTGCATCTTTAAAAATCTTGCGTATTTTATGAGAAGGAATACCAGAAGAAATCCAAATTTCTAGGGATGGATACCAATGAGCAAATTCAGCAGTAAATTCTTCTCGCTCTCCTAATGTAGTGCCACCGAGCATGAAAATAGCTTGGGGTTGTGGTGCTTGGTAAGAGGCGATCGCTAAACGTACAGGAATCAGAACCAGTGTTGTCAGGATAAAAATTACTGGAGCCAAAATCAAATATTTTGTTAGTTGACGTTTGGATAATTTTACCCATCCTCTCATAAATTTAACTTATGATTTTCAAAAAAGTTTCAAGGACTAAGATATTTAAAAATGAGTCACAGGAAGGCTTTTAAATTGACTTCATCATTGGGTTTAAATCTTATTTGCAATCAGTTACAAAGTCAAGCTATTTTCTGCGAAATATTGATAATTTGATTTTCAGATTGTGATGCTAGTGCTTACAGGATAACAGTTTGAGTGATACTGAAATTTTCTCAATCTTTGTAAAAACTCTACTATTATCCTTTCAAATAAACGAGATAATTTCTATTGAAGTATGTGTGATACACGAATAAATCATCGGTTTAGCACCATAAAAATAAATTTAATTATTTGCCGAAAATATTGCTAGTTATAGTTTCTACAGTTTTTAAATGCCATTAAACGCACGTAATTTTACTGTAATACTATTGACGCTATGTGAATTTATGGTAAATTTACCCATGCGGAATAAGAAATTTTCATGTTTATTGAGGAGGTAGCAGTTAACTATTCACAGCATCTTTTGGATTTGTGCGATCGTATTCCAAACTACTCTCTCAAACCTAGTTTCTTCATCAATTTAACTTAGTGTTAGTCACAATTTAAGGTTTCAGTTCAAACTCTTTCTGTAGATAAGTTTTACGGCTTACCAAGGTCAATCAGTTGTTGAAAAGCTACCAAAAGTAGTTAATGTTTTCGTGCAATTTTGATACTTTCTAGTGTGTATCCCTCAATACTTCTGAACTTCTGAATTTAGATAGAAGTGTGTTCGCAAAATCAAGACAATCGGCGGATGAGGTTCTTATGAAGCTTTTTAATAACGTTCTGACAGCAGTCTATTCTCCTGCTGTTATCTTTTGTATTGCTTTCATTGGTGCAGTTCCCACCAATGCAGCTAATCTAGTTTCAACAAATACATCTCGAACAGCATTCAACCAAATCAGTGTCCCAGACAAGACTTCAGATATAACTGTCAATGGCAGTCATACTGCATCACTTCAAACAACAAAAGTCAAAGACACCAATAATAACTATGTTCTCAATAGTGATTTAGACAAGTTGATTGCCAACATCCAATTAGCACAGGCAACAACTGCACCTATCCGTATAGAAGCAGAAAGTATGACAAGAAGCGTGTATCGCTTGGAGTCAAACAGTCTTGCTTCAGGTGGTTCAATGATCAGCTTGGCCGGAAGTAGTTCCACAGAGAAAGGTACTGCCAAAACTACCTTTAGTGGAACCGCAGGAAACTACGATGTAGTGGTCGCCTACTACGATGAGAACGATGGTGTGGCTAGTTTGGCAGTGAAGATCAAAGGCAGCCAAGTAGATACTTGGAGTCTGAACCAAGACTTAGGTACTAACTATGTCACTAATAACAATCGAGTGCGCCGTACCGTAGCTACAGGCGTAACACTCAACTCAGGAGATGTGCTTGAAATTGAAGGGACAGAGAATAGCGGAGAGTATGCCAGAGTAGATTACGTGGAATTGATACCCACCAGTCAAACAACACCAGATCCAACACCAACACCCAGTAGTACTTCCTGGAAAGAACGGATTCTCAACTCTGATGGCAGTATAAATTGGACAGAATACACCAACGTAGCGCAGAACTATCACAAGCGCGAAATGATCGATTATCGTTTCGGTCCTAAATATAGCGACTTTCACACCACAGCAGAATCGTTCCCGTTGGTATATCAACCATCAAGCGATGGTATTATTCGCAAAAATGCTGGTTCTTGGTGTCGAGTAGAACCGGGAACAGACGGTGATCCAGGAGCAGCTTGGATCACCTCAGGTCAGATGCTATTTTCGCCTGATGCGGATGCACCTGCCCAATATAGATTCGGCTCATCAAATATGAGAAATTCTGATGGTGCTATTAGCTTCACTGATAATGGATTGTGTTTGAGGGCGCGTGCAGAGTGGACACCAGATTGGTGGAATCGTAATGGTATCAGTGTTCCAATAACTCCAGCAGTCAGCGAATATGACGAAGCTTCTGGTGGGACACTGCCACTACCACCAATTGCAACAGCTAGAGGAGTTGGTGGTGCTTCTGTGACAGGCTTTTTAGCCTTCCAAAATGGACTCATAGGAATTGCTGGAACTGGTAATGATGGATATAGTCTCGAAGGATATCTCAACCGTTCGGTAAAACTTGATGCAGGGAAAGTCCCGACAGCAATGACAGTTACTAACAACAACGAGTTTGTGTTAGTAACGGTTTGGGATACTGTTAACCGCAAAGGACAAGTAGCAGTATTGGCTGTGAAAAATCGCCAGAACGCACAAGAAAAGAGATTTTACTGGGGCTTGCCAGGATGGCCAACTGTTCAAGACCTTAAAGTGATTGGATACATTGATTTACCTTTTGCTGCACCAAATGCGATAGATGTGACAGTAAGTACTAGATTAGGAAATCCAAGAGGAAATAATGATAATTACAATGATGATTTAAATTCTCAATCAGTGCGTAACACTTGGTACAACAGGCAATGGGATGATACCAATAATAAGTGGAAACAAACTGCTCAAAGTGGATATGCGATCGTCAGTTCACGAGCAGAAAATAAGGTTGCATTGATCGACCTTCGTCCTTTGCTAAAGTACTATCGTCAGATGTACTTGACTACTCAAGCAAACTTCGACCAAACAAAGAATGAAGGTACATCTGCAAACCAATGGCCATACGCATTTAGTTACGCACCACAGCAGAAGCCAGTTATAGCAAAAGTGTTGACAGTAAACCAACCAACATCAGTTGCTACAGGTAATTGGTGGAATACTGCTTACTCTCCAAGAGCAGAAAGATATGGTGAAGAACGCAAGCCTCTGATGATAGCATATATCGCTTCTATGGATGGCAATGTGCGAATGTATGATGTTCAGTCGATGATTTATCCAAATGCTACGGCTGCTGTTTCTGATAATCCGTTTAAATCATTCCAAGTTGGTAAAAATCCAGTTCAGATGTTTCATGGATTTTTTAGCACTGCAAATGATGATCTGTTCATTGTCAGTCGTGGAGATCGAGCAATTTATTATGCATTTTATAATGGTATAATCAACGGAGTATTACGTGATTCTCGCCTTAAAGATCCCGTAAGTGTTGGAGTATCAATAGACCATGCCGGATATGGTGGCTCCGGGCCAAGTAAAACGATGTATAGTCATGTTATGTCAGTAATGGACTTTAGTGGCAAACAAGCTGTTAACTACATGGTCAATGACGGTTATAATAGGAATGGCGAAAGAATACCGTTTACTGGATCAAATGGAGAAAACCTAATATTCATGCACGGGTTTTCCAATCCGGTCAAAGGCAATCCATTTATGGTCACCTTTGAAGAAGTCATTTAGAATCCTTATTCTACATAGCTTGAAATAGTTTCAATCAAAACCTTGTACACAATTATTCTGTACAAGGTTTTATACTATTTTTTTCACGGTTTAATTCAATTTTCTATAGCCAAAACAATAATCCAATATCTTTTGAATTGGCGATGCAAATTAACTATGAATATTCAACGAGTAGGTATAGGTAAAGCTAGAGAACAACCTTGAAACTTTTGTTGTATGCAAAGCTGCTGAAAAATTAAATTTGCTGCTACCTCATAACCCATTTCAGTTAAATGAACTTCATCTCGAAAGTAAGTTTCAACAACATTAGTAGGAAGTTTCGACCAAGCCTCGTAAGTATCAAATAGTGGTACTTGTAAAGACTTAAGGACTTTCATAAACTCTGGTTTGTAAGGTGGAGTTGTTGGTTTAGGAATTAAGTCATAACGGTTAGGTGTAAAAAGAACATAAACTGGTCTTTTTTGCTCCCGCACTAACTTGACTGCTGCTTTAAAAAATTCCATATTTTTATGAAACTGTTGATTCTCTTGTGCAGGATAAATTTGAGGAATTTCCTGATTAGAAAATGGATTTAAGTTAACGTTTCCCAGCAATCGAGGTAATACATAGCGAGTTAAAGCCTCTTGAATTGCTGACAAAGAATGAACTGGGTAGTTAGGATCGTGTCCAACACGTTCGCTTGTGCTGGTAGGTTGAGTTAGGTCGTGTGTACCAATTTGTAAAATTACAGCATCGCTATCAAAAATGCCAAATTCTTTTAAATAACCAAAGTGATTACCAATTCCCCATGAACCCGCAGAAGCATTCAATATTTCTGTAGGCTGTCCTGAAGCTTTAAGTTTCGCTTCTAATTGTTCAGTAATTATTTTTTTTTGGTCAATAGGATTACCACCGTTGAGAACAGAATCTCCAACCATTAAAATTCTGAGTGTTCCTTTTGTTTTTTTGAGGTTTATAGATTCAGAACGCTGAGAATACTCGTTATATTGTATGCGTTTGCCAAAGCGTACTAAATTTTGGTTTGGTTGAAAACGGTAGCCTGTGTAAGTATCAGCTTGGCTTAAAACAGGATTACCCAGACCAAATAAAAGTCTTAAGGTAACTTCAATAGCTAACAAAGCAGTAATGATTAATATTAGTATTTTATATTTACGAAATTTAGATAATCTTTTCTGCATCAATTTTGGTTAGTCTGATTTTGACAAAGTTTTTCATATTCAATCAAGCGAATTGATAACAATGTTTCGGCTAGCATACGCTGGAAAGCATAGTAATATCCAGCCCATCCATCTAAAACTCCTCCTTTCAAAATTAAACAATAAAATAAAATAATAAAAGGAGCAAAAAGTTTTTGTTTACGAATGCGATCGCCTACACTTAGTTCATTAACTGGAGTTTCCAGTAATTTTTTCACTTCAATTATCATATAGCGATCTTGCGCCCATAACCAACGACTCAAGGGTTTGCGATCGTCATGATGAATATAGCCAGAAAGTATTAGTGATTCACCAGTGAGTTGCAAAAGCTGAGTGTGTCCATCATCTATGTAAATTGCTTGTTTTTTGCGAAAAAGAACTTGTCTTGGAGGAAGTATTGTACCTCTTAGTGGTTTGCCAAAAACGCAGTATTTAAATCTAGCAAAATAGCCATTTATCTGGTTATTTACAGGTAAAGCTTGAATCTCAGTAATTAATTGATCTGTAAGAATGTAATCTGCATCTAAAGAAATTACCCACTCGGATTTAACTTGTTCCAAACCATAGTTCCACTGCGCCGCATGGGTATCAAATTTGCGTTGAAAAATTTGTACCTGTGGGTAAGAATGCAAAATTTCTAGAGTCTCATCATTACTGTAGCTATCAACAACTATAATCGTTTTAGCCCAAGTTAAACGTTGGAGAGTGCGATCAATATTGTTTCTTTCGTTGTATGTAAGGATAAGAGGAGTAATTTTTTCCAGCATTAAAAAATTCTATTTTCTCTTGTAAACTATTGAATTTATTTTTGTGCTAATACTTAATATACTCAGTAAGTGAAATTCATTGAAAGCGGCGAGATAACCTTTCTTTGATCTAAAGTTGAACACAACTTGGTGCTTCACCACCATTGATCAACCAACGGTAAACAGTTGCCATATCACGGCCAACAGGCTCCCAAGAATATTTTTGTTCTACTAAATATCGTCCTTTCTGTCCCATAGCCTTAAGTACTTGAGATGACATTTGCATTCCTTCATTGAGGGCTTTAGCCAATGCCTGTTGGTTATTTTCTATCCACCAACCACACTCATAAGTACTTAAATCCTGCCAAGGGGTACCTTGGGTGGTAATGACTGGAACTCCGTATGCCAAAGACTCTGGCACAACATTACCAAAGTTTTCTGAATGAGTGGGTAAAACAAATAAATCAGCATTAGCGAAAGCGGCTGCTTTTTTTTCCCCAGAAAGCATACCAGTAAAAGTCACCCGTTTTTCTAAACCAAAGTCTTTGATCATAGGCTCTAATTGTGACTGGTAATTAATCAAGTCAGGCCCAGCAATAATGAGATGCCAGTCAAGAAACTCAAAAGCCAATTTATGCCAAACACAAAGTAAATTATCTAACCCTTTTTTAGGGTGAAGTCTGGATAAAAATAGCAGCCATTTTTTATCTGAAAGTTCAGGATAAACTTCCGTTAAAACTTCTTTACTAGGTAGTTTTTTCAGGTCAGGTAAATCTACACCGTGAGGAATTACAGCAATGGGTTGTGTAAACCCAAGACTGCGAATAGATTTAAGTTCTGCAATAGAAGTTGCATGGAAAAGACTAGCACTATTTAAATTTTGCCTTTCATATAAAAGCCAAGCTAATTTTTTTTTCAAAAAAGCATTTTTAAGAGACCAAGGCTCAAGCATCCCTTCAGGTGAAATAATTAATGGAATGTGATTACCTACTGCCGATTTACGAGCATAAATATTAGGAAACATCCACATACCATAATTATGAATTAAATTTAATTCTGTTGATGCTAATTGCCAAATAGCTTTTTCTGCATTCGGGTGAAATCCTCCAAAGCGTCTTCCCAAAAAGTTTGTTGGAAAGCTATGTAATTTAACATCTTGGATGGAAACTTGACTACCGAGTTCTGGATCATCAAGAGTAAATAAGTGGCAGTGTATCTCCTGTTTCACAAGGACATTAGCGAATCCTGCAATTGCAGGAACTATACCACCTGTATCCTCATTCATGTTGGTAACAACAATGCCAACAGAGAGATTATCACCTTCCATGTTTGAATTTGTCCTTTGTTTAAGTTATGTATGCCAGCGCAGTTAAATTATTTTAGCGATTCAGTTAACGTTAATTGTTGCTTTAAAAGTTCAATGAGAGTCTGTTGAAACTGAGCAAAGCCAAAAATATTAATGACTTTTTGACGCAGTAATTCGGGCTGATAAATGATTTGGTTAGGATAAGTACCTTGTAAAATTTGAATAAGGGTTTGAGCAAGTACATCGATATTGTCTGGGTCGATTAATGCTCCCAGTTGACCGTGACACAGTGCATCAATCGCTCCATCTTGGTTTCCTCCCAACGTTGGCTTGCCACAAGCTAGAGCTTCTAGATAAACAATGCCAAATCCTTCACCTTTGCTAGGCATCGCAAAAACATCACATAAGTTATAGTGAGCAACGAGTTCGTGATCTGGAATGAATCCGGCAAGAGTTACATAATCTTGTAAATTCAAACTTTGTATTAATTGCTCAATCCGCGGACGATCATCGCCTTTGCCAACAATAAGATAGTGAACATTGGGAATTTGCTGTCTAATTTGTGGTAATGCTTTAATTACTTGGTCATAGCCTTTGTAGCCATCGCTACGAGATAGTCGAGCTACAGTTAAAATTGTCGGCTGATCTAAAGTTAAACCGTATCGTTCTAGTAATAGTTTTGGTTTAGGAGCAATCTCAAATCGACTAGCGTCAAAAGTTACAGGCAACAAAGATATCTGATTTGGATCAAGCTTTTGTTCTTTAAGGAGGCGATCGCGTGTATAATTGCTGACTGAAATTACTTTTGAAGCAGTTTTTAAGGCTTTTTGTTTGATTTGATCTTTAATACCCCAAGCATCAGTGCCATGAACTACTATCCAATAGGGAGTTCCTGTTAAGCGGTAAACCCAATAAGCGACAGGAGCAAAGTTGATGTGGCCACATACAATCAGTGTTGGGCGTTTTTTTAGTGAACTTGTTAGTAAACTTAATGTAAAAATTAATGTTCGTAAGACATTAGGAACATTTCCATGAAAATGAAATAGAATATTATTATATGAACAAAAATTTTCAATTTTTTTACCTTGATCAAGTTTATTATAAACTTGAATTTTAAACTCAGGTAAATTTTCGACTATTACTTTCAATACGTCCAATAAGTAAACCTGTATACCTCCTTTAAAATCAAACAAATTTGGAAACCAAAGATTAATAGTTTTATCGTCATTATTCATAATATTTTGTTTGCAGCCCCAAACTTATATCAACTTAATCATAAAACATTATAAAGATTAGTTTTTTGGTAATAATTATGAATCTCTAATCTGGGTAATAGAAATATAAAGCCACTTAAAAACCAATAATAAACTACAGCGAGAGGATGAAAAACAACTTGACTTGGTAGAAATTGTAAATGAATTAAAAAAGCAACTAATGCCATGTCTTTTAAGAAAGCATTTTGGAGCTTTCTATATACAAACCAAAGCGCCATCATTAAAAAAATACGTGTTCCATACCAAAATATAACACCAATTAATCCAACTTCAATAGTGATTCGATGTATTTCTGCCTCGCCACTTGGGGGGCTTATACCAGCAGGTAAAGACAAGAGTCTTTTTATAGGCTGAACTCCTGACTGAGTTGCACCAGTGCCATATCCATCAATAACAGATTTGCCAGGAATAGACTGAATAGATAAAGCATAGGTTATTCGATCAGAAAATTCGCTTGATGAAGCACCACGAGTTGTAAACGCATCAATTGCTGGAGCAAAATAACGAGATAAAAGAAATACTACAACTACGGATGGAATAGCTATTTTTTTAAGAAATTTCAAAATTATAGAAAAATTATCAACACTCTTAGCCCATAAATAACCTAATAAAATTAAAACTGAATTTATCATTACTCCCCTAGAACCAGTCATAAAACAATTAATTATTACCAAGAATAACTCTAAAAATATAATGACTTTCCAGAAGAAAGATTGTTTTTTTTGAGTTGTTATCAAGGGTAATAAAAAACCAAAACAAATTGTCAAATAAGCCGTGTAAATGTTGGGAAAAGCAAACACACTAGATATTCTAATTTTACCTTCACCAAAGCCAAGTGCTTCCGATGCTTCTTCTCCTCCAGGAGCTATATTGAGAAAACTAGAGGGTGAACTATAAAATTGAAATATTCCAAGAACACAAACTGGAATCAAGCATAAAAGATAATTGCGTAAAAAATTAAAAAAATCTTCCTCAGAATCGAAAAGATAAGGAAGCATCCACATTAAAGGAATATACAATAGGTAGCGACTCAGACCAAATAGTCCAATGATTGGTGAGCCTAAATCAGGATTAAAAGACTGAAAAAGTAACCAAATTGAAGCTATAAACAAAAATATATAAGCATAAGATAGATAATTATTCTTGATTAATGGTCGATCTTTATAAGAAAAAATAAAAAATTTCAGATAAGCAATAATCAGAAAAAAATCTTTAATGAGATAAATTAAATTACTAGCTTGAGGTAAAAACCACTTTCGCAAAGCTCCATCAAGAATAACAACAAATAAGACACACTTGACTATATTTTGCCAGCTTAGGTTAACAACCGCAAAAAATATAATTATCAAAAAGGGGAGAGCCAAAAGTATTATGTTCACTGTACTATTGCTTCCATAACTTGGAGATATGCTTTGGCAACAGAGCTTTTATAATGTCTTATTAAGTGAGATTTTCGATGTTTATTATGAGTGTCAGATTTTTCAATATTGATTAATACCTCTGTTAATACTTTTGTCAAATATTCTACACTTCCATTAGGAAATGTAACTCCACATGAACCAATAGCATCTTTCAATCCTCCACTACTTGAACCCACAACTAAACATCCACAAGCAATTCCTTCTAAAGCTACAATCCCGAACGGTTCTTGCCATTTTGATGGTACAACTATGATTTTATGAGCATTTAGCAATCGAGCTAAAGTTTCTCCACGCTGAGTACCAATAAACTGAATCTGCTCTGCAATTCCAAGGGTTTGTGCTTGTTGTTTTAGAGCAAGCTCTTCTGGGCCTTGACCAATAATTGTTAAGTTGGGTTCCAATCCCTGTTGCTTAAGTAGTGCTAGTGAGTCTAAAAGTAAATCAGCGCCCTTATCTGAAACTAAACGTCCCAGAAAGACTAAATCGCGATCGCGTGAAATTTCTGGCATTATATAAAACACATCATCTTCATAGGAATTGGGAATAACCTTTACGGAGGCAGGAAGTTGATCTGCGATCGCTTGACTGGGAGCAATGTTAGTAGAAAAATGCGTTATCCAATGCTTTAGTGCAGCTTGCCATGTTTGTTTTGTTCCTGGATAGGAATACCATGTTTGATGAGTAATTACTAAAGGTTTTTTTAAAAGCAAAACAGGCCAAACTGCTTTCAAGCTTACACAAGCATGAAAACAGATGTCACACCAAAGAGTTAATTGCAAAAGTTCATAAACTGTAGGACATCTAATTATTTCAAAAGGAAAGTTATCAACTTCATTTGTTGTAGTTTGCGTAGCTAATTTAATATCATGTCCATGAGCAACGAACTCATGGGCTAAATTAAACATAACTGTTTCTAGCCCACCAATATTTGGGTAAAAAACAGATGAATATATGAAAATTTTCATACTTTATATGTAAATATAAATATAAATATATAAACAATATGCCTGAACTTAAATAGTTTATTTTTATTTAAAGACTTCGCTATATATTTTAGCTTGCCTAGATAAATTATGGGTTTGATACCAATTGTAGGCGTTCTGTGCGATCATTTCTCCCAAAGATAAACTTAATTGCTCAATTTTGTTATCTGCTAATAAATAGTGCTTGTTTTCTTCTAATCCATCCTGCTCTTTTCCCCAAGCATAGTAGGTAGTACCAACCGGAATCACTCCATGAGAACAGTATGCAGCAAAAGTACCAGAGCGAGTGAGAAAATCAAGTGGATAGTAAAAAAAACCTACCAATGAATCTTGAAGGATATCACTAACTTTTTCAGCAGGTTGTTGCCCTAATATAACTATAGGAATATCATTAATCTTAGATATTGACAGGTTTATTGGTGGTCCAATATCAATAATCTCTTGAATATTGAGTTGTTGACAAACACGTTTTAGATAAGTTATTGATTGCTCATAGACTTTTAATCGATTGCCAGTACCACCAAAAACGACTAAGCGTGGTTTTCGTTTAGCTATCGGTAGCATTTTGTCTGGCTCACCAACATTTGAAAAAACAGGGACAATTGGAATTTGCTGGTTTTTATTTGAAGAAAAACTATGCAATATCTTTGCATATTCAGGTTTATTAGTAATCATGCGATCGCTAAACCTCGCAAGACGATTCACAAGATATTTTTGCAATGGTTCTGTCCAAAAAGCACTACTCCAAATTGGATAACCAGCAGCGTAAAGTTCATGAAACATAGTAATTAAAGTAGCTTTACTTTTGCGGGTTTGCCACTGCTGCAATCCATCTACCAACCAAAAAGGACAACCTCGTGGAGCATAGCCATAGCCTACATAATGTAGGAGTATGTTAGTAGCAGAAGAAGCAATTTCTTCTAAAATGGAAGTTAAGTTTTTTGCAGAACGCTTGTCAACTTTTTGAATTGGAAAATCTTCTATTTGTGTAGCTCCAGTCCAATTAGGATCGCCCACAATAAAGTATGTTGTAATTCCAAATTCCTGACGTAATTGTTTTGCTAATGCTAAAGCATAATCCCCTACTCCAGTAGTCACTGGAGACATTTGGGGAACAATTTGAATAATCATTATAATGAAATTAATTGCTATTTTTTAGTTATACTCTTGACAAAATTTTTTTAAATAAAGTTTGCAATTGTTCACGATAAAGTTTCGCAGTAAATTTTTGAGCAAAGTTACTTGCTATATTACCCAGACTTGCATAATATTCGCGATTGTGATGCAACGTTAAAAGTTTTTCAGCGATCGCTTCGGCATTCATAATCGGTACTCGCCAATTTTCATCAGGAACTGGCACACCACAGTTTTCGCTGACAATTACAGGTAAACCACAAGCCATTGCTTCCATTGCCACCCAACCAAAAGTATCCACTAACGAAGGTAAAACGAGGACATCAGACTGCCAATAATACTCGCGTAATTGAGCTTTGGTCATCGTTGGCACATAATTAAATCTGCATTCTGATTTTTTTAAAAAATCATTTATTTCTGAAGTTTTGGAACCAATTAAAGTCAATTCTATATTGGAACCACATAGTTCTATAGCTTGTAACAAGTAGGGAACTCCCTTACGTAAACAAAGTCCACCTACAAATAATACATGCAATATGTCTGGGTTTTTAGAAATGGGTGCTGGCGGTGGGTAAAAAATACTTGTATCTGCCCATAATGTGATTGTTGCCAATTTTTCAGGGGCAAACCCTGCCTCTAAGAAACTCCGCTTTTGAGGTTCGGAAATTAGAAGTAAAAAATCTGCTAGTTCAAATTCCTGTAATTTTTGCTTTCGCCAAGTTGGTGTATCTATAGTTTCAGGCACAGGAATATTTAAATCTGAAGCAGCTTCAGCGATAACTCGGTCTAGAAAGTCCGGATGTACTTGATGGCAATCTAACAAAGTTTTGATCCCGCGTTCATGAGTAACTTCTAAACACCGGAGAGCGCAAGTTTCTACACCTACGAAAAGTTGACTAGTGACAGTCTTTAGTTGCCGCGCTGCCCATTGATCAAATAGATTATTAGTGATTTCCCAATCAGCAGGCCCTAAACTTTTGCGCTGGATTTGTTGGAAATACTGAAATGCTAAAGGCCAAGGATACTCTTTAACATGATGCAAATTCAGTTCTGAACAACGACGATTGACTAAGCGATCGCGTCCGAAAATCAAAGAAAATAAAGCGCCCCATTTACCAGGTGCATCAATCACAGAGCAAAAAAAATTATCCAATTCACCTAGTTCTTGAGCAGCTAAAGCAATTTGATATATTTGATGAACACTGCTATAGGCAATACTAATTCCTGGCACGTTAGAACCTAATTGATTTTTTTTGTTGGATATTTATTATTAGGAAAAATTTTTTCTACTAGTTATAATTAGCTTTGCCAAAACGTTCTAATGCAGCTGCTACGCCATCTGCACAAACTCCAAAATCCATATCTTCGCTCAATTTACGGGATGCTTGCCGCATTTGTTGCACCCGTTCTGGTTGTTGAGCTAAAGATATAATACATTGTGCTAGTGCTTCTACATTATGGAAGGGGTAAATCAGACCGTTGATTTCTGGATGTACCATATCTTTCCAGCCCAAAACTTGATCAGAGGAAATAACAGCTAAGTTAGCTGAGATTCCCTCATTAATCGCACATCCCCAAGTTTCTGAAGATGGGTGGATAAGAATATCACCTGTCCCTAAATAGCCTGGATATTTAGACTGGGGAATTAAACCTAGAAAGTGAATGTGTCGCCCATCTGCATGAGCTTGAGCATAAGCTTCCAATTCTGGCCGTAGTACCCCATCTCCAAGCACTAATAGAGCTGCATTGAGTTCTTTAGGGATTTGGCAAAAGGCTTGTATTACGTCCATTGGGTAGCGATCTAAACGGTGTTTAGAAGCCATGATAAATACAACTGTATTTGTATCTAGCCCTAATTCAGCTCGTATTTGCTTCCTAAATTCTAAACGCTCTGGTGTTTGGACATTAAACCAATCGTTATCAACATTGTAGGGAACGTAAAAAAGACGTTCTTCTGGAACGTGGTGATTGAGGTAAAATTCCCGGTTGTAGGAGCCGATATATAAAGCTGCTGCAATTTGCTTGAGAAAAGCAGATAGTCCGAAATTACGAACTTTTGTCTTCCATTTCGACCTGGGGAAAAAATCTTCACTTTCTCCCCGCAGAAACAAGGGAGTTTTTGTGGCTTGACAGGCTAAAAGCGCTAACCAACAAGTTGCGTAGGCATAACCATGTACCCAAACTGCGTCGAATTTTTCTTGGGCGATTGTTTTATGAACTCCCAAATTCATCAGAGTCCAAAAACTTTCACCATCATCAGTAATAGGAGAGTTGTTGTCTAAAAATACATAATCATATCCTTCTAGAACAGGAATATCCCATTGCAGCGTCATTTTGAGTTGAGGGTTGTAAAAAGGTTTGACTCCTCGCTGGGACATATACATCACTTTCAAACGAAAGCGACTGTCTTTAGCCATAAACTGAAAAAGGGGTGCATGATATTGAATCGGGCTTTCCATTAAGATGCCGATATACGGAGTCTTCATGTTATGTTTGCTTTCAAAAGCGAAATTTGCTAAGAATTGTTTATTACAGAACTGACGTTAGAGAGCTTGTCTTAGACAAATCCAAGAATTGGTGCATGGTTTCTTTAAGGGAAATTTGAATTTTCCAATTGGGATAGTCATTTTGGAAACGAGTTAAATCACTAATGTAACAAATGTGGTCACCGACACGATTTGTATCTATGTATTCGGTCTTTATAGACTTTCCAAATAACTCTTCAAAACTAGCGATCGCTTCTATAATAGAAGTACTGTTATTTCGTCCACCACCCAAGTTATATACTGCCCCACATCGAGGAGATTCGTAGAAAGCATAAAAAGCAGTGCAAACATCGTAGGAATGAATATTATCTCGAACTTGCTTGCCTTTATAACCAAAAATTCTGTAGTTTCTGTCTTCTCGGAAGCAACGAGCCAGATAAGCCAAAAAACCATGCAATTCTGCACCAGAATGGTTAGGGCCTGTTAAACATCCACCCCGGAAGCAGACAGTTGGCATATTAAAGTAACGTCCATATTCTTGAACGAGAATATCAGCAGCGGCCTTAGAAGCCCCAAACAAGCTATGTAAGCAAGAATCTATCCGACAATTTTCATTAATACCATGCCAATCTTCGGGGCGAGCATATTCCCAGCGAGTTTCTTTTTCTATTAAAGATAGTTCATTAGGTGCATCACCATACACCTTATTGGTACTCATGAAGATAAATGGTGACTCTGGACAAGCTTGTCGAGTTGCTTCTAAAAGATTGAGAGTACCAACTGCATTAATATCAAAATCGTCAAATGGTCTATCTTTCGCTAAATCGTGAGATGGTTGGGCAGCACAATGAATAATTGCATCGGGATGGATTTGTTTAAACAGATCTAAAATGTTAGAGCGATCGCGAATATCTAAACCGTGATGTTCAAATTGTTCGCAAGATTGCTGTAAGCGTTGTAGGTTATGAGTTGTATCTCCATCTGGCCCAAAGAAATCTCGCCGCATATTGTTGTCAATGCCATGCACTGACCAACCTTTTTCGTCAAAAAAAGAAACAGCTTCAGAACCGATTAATCCGGAAGATCCAGTAATAATAACTTTACGTTTCATAATGGGTTAATTCAATTACAACTTATGTAAATTTTTAAAGTCGAAAAATGGGTATCTTTTTTTATATCTTTAATATACAGGTGTTTTTACATAATTAGTTTTAGTCGTTTAAGTTTAACAATAAAACAGCCATGCTACTGTGAACTTTTCTTTGTAAGATTACAGGCAGTTGGTTGGTAAATTTTTCACAGACATTAATCCAATTATGTGGCATTACCTTAAATAAATTGCGTGATTTTAAATACCCGTTTGTTAAAGTATTGTTGAAAAGTCTAGTTTCTAAAATAGATAAATTTGCTTGTTGAGCTATTAGTTTAACCTCATCTAAATGTAATAAAAATATATGACCATCGGCATCGGGTTGAAATTGCATACTTTCAAAAACACTAGGATCTTGACATTCGGAAAATTTTGGTAGCCTATTTTGAAAATACTCACCATTAGGTGTACTCATAATAATATAGCCACCAGGTTTAACCATCTGAGCAATTTTATTCAAAAATTCATTAGGATGGGCAACATGTTCAATAATTTCAGCAATTAAAACAACATCAAAGTCAAAATCAAAACTAACTGAAAAAACATTTCCTGGTACATAATTGATTGTGCCGTATTCCCGTTTAAGTTTGACATAATCAATCAAATCTTCACGAAAATCATTCCAGGTAACTTCATAACCTAGCTCTGCTAGCATCAAACTAAAATTTCCCTGTCCAGCTGCTACATCTAAAACTTTTGCTCCAGGTTTGGCAACTTTTTGTATTAATTCTAAAATATGTCTGCGACGATTAGCATAAGCATAAGCATATCCTTGATGATTTGTCTCCCCATAAATTTCTAACAAATCATAGGTATAGCTATATTTCCAACTGTCAGGCCAGTTTGGTTCTGGGGTAACTCTTTTCATAATTATTTTTATAGACAAACTATTAAAATTAAGCTAATGTATGTAACCAGATATTACCATTAGATTAAGATGAGTTTATTCTAAAATAATCGGTCTTCCCATTAAACCTCTAAATATTATTCTAATATGCCAAATAGTTAAACCATTTTGAGACTGAAAAGCCGCTATTAATATTTTTAAGCAAGTAAGTAAAGCTTCTCTTTTTTTATTTAGGAATAAAAATCCTTCCATTTCATCATAGTAAGCAATTGCTCTATACTCGCTACTAATTTTTTTCAACATTTCTGGTTTAGCCCAGTTGCATGAGGTTTCTTCTGCCATTATAAGTAGTCTATCAGCTAAAGCATGAGTTACCTTTGCTAAATAATGATATTTAGTTACTTGACGCTCGTAGCTTTTTTTTTCTTGCCACCATATACCTGCACGAAAATAACTAGATTCATGAACTCGATAAAAAGATAAAACTTTATCAATATGAATACCATGACCTGCTGAGTTGATTGGATGAAAAAAGATTTCATTTTCAGCAGGTAGAAGTGTTAATGCAGTATTGCGATTCACACAAAAAGTACCTGTACTCCCTGTAGCAAGTCGGTTTTCTATATTGTTTCCTTTTATATCAACATATTGTTTTAGATGCTCTATATATAGATAACCTTGCTGAAGATAGGGCAAAATAGTTACTAATTTATTTAATGCAAAATAATCATCTGCATCAAGTAAACAAACATAATCTCCTGAAGCTTCGATAATACCCCTGTTTAAACTAGCACCAAATCCTTGATTTTCTGAACGTAATACTCGAATCCGATCTTGATAATTAAGGCAAACTTCAAATGTTTCATCAGTTGATCCATCATCAATCACTAATACTTCTAAATCATAGTCACCAGGCTGTTGATTTAAACAACTTTCAATAGCTTGCGCTAAGTAGCGACCGTAGTTATAGCAAAGAATAGAACAAGTAATTTTCATAGCATATTGGCTAATATTTTTAAATTTATATTAGTTTTGTAGTTAAAGTTTTTGACAATACCCAAACTAAGTTAAGATACAAAAATGTATCCTTTTGTTATTTTAATGAATAAATACCTACATCGATTTAATTTTTGCAAACAACTGTGTATACGTATTTATCGTATTTTCAGCAATTGTACGCCAAGTAAACTTATTTGCTATCTCAACACAGTGCTGTGACACTTGGGAATAACTTGTTTGGTCAAGCCTAAGCAATTTTACTAAATGAACTGCAAATTGTTCTATATCCCCTGGTTTAGTCATTAATTTAATATCTAACTTACCCAACATTTCTCTTGGACCTGGTATATCATATGCTACAGTTGGTAGTCCACAAGCTAATTTTTCTAACACAGCAAAACCAAATCCTTCCATATAGCTAGGAAAAGCTCCTACAGTTGCTCTACTTAACAGTTTTGGCAGTTCTTCACTAGTATAGTTGGGAATAATCTCAATTCCATCAGCACTTGGTAGGTTAATATCAGCTAAAACAGTTTCCATACTAAAACCTGTACCCAAAAATAGAAACTGCGCTTCTGGTATTTCGTTTCTGATAAGTTTTATAATTTCTCCCCAGTCTTTAGACCCCTTACGAGTTCCCCAAGCTCCTATAAAAGCAACTTGTTTATTTGTTAACCGAACTTCAGCAGGTTGAATAGCTTTAAGAAAAGCTTCGTGCCGTTGCTGTGATAATCCAAAAGGAAAGACCACACTTTTTTGCCCTAATCCCAATACATTACTGACATACATCAATTCATCATGGTTAGGTAGGTTAATCAAGTCACTTGCTTTTAAACTAGGAATAAAATTAGAAAAGTTCTGTTTTTGAGCATGAGAGCTTAGGAGATTACCTATTAAGTTTCTTTTTTTTAGTGAAGGCCACTTTTGATTTTGAAATTCTAGAAATTCTTGCAGCAACGGCATTAAGCCAACGGAGCGGGCAACTAACAAGCCACGAAAACCAAGCTCTTGTTTAGAAAAAGGTAAATTTCCTTGGTGGGCATCTATAATATCGAAACGATGTGCATTAGCCTGCACGAATTTTTGAGCTTGGCTGGAAAAGCTAGGACGAGTTAATTCTGCTAAACGCTTGGCTTTAGTAGTAAGTATAGGAGGAACTAATTCTGCCAAGCGAAATGGTTTAGTTTGTCCAAATGCATCATTGTAGTCAAATTTTTCTACTTCATGACCCATTGCCAAAAACTCATCAGCTAGCTCTAACTGTACCCGTGGTCCTCCTAAATTAGGATCCCACGGCATGTGCAATACCATCAATATCTTTAAGGGTCGATTCATGTAGATTACTTTATGCCTTGATAAACTTCTAAATGCTTTTGCACTACTGTTGACCAACTTAAGCACTTGATCCAGTTACAACAGTATTGTTGTAAAGCAGAGCGATCACTCTTTGAAAGTTCAAGTAGTTTACGTAGAGCAGCTGCTATAGCTTCACCTGAATTCTGCTTAACAACAAAACCACTATTCCCATCATCTACAAACTCATGCATTGCTCCAGCATCCGTACAGATAGCTGGAGTTCCGCACGCTTGAGATTCTAGCAAAGTAAAACCCATTAATTCAGGAACAGGACTATATTTCCCATAGCAATCAGTATGAACTGAAGGTAAAATTGTTACTTGTGAAGTGCGGTATTCATGTAGTAACTGATTATCGTCTGCATTATGAACAAATTCTACAGTTAAACCTTCTGCTAATTGCTTTAGATAGCTATAAAATTCTTCGTTATAAACTCTACCTACAATTTTTAGCTTATAATCTGGGCGATTTAAAATGCGAAAAGCATCAATCAAATAATTAATACCTTTGTGGGGTAAAATCCGACCAACATATAAAATTTTATTTTCTTTTGCTAAAGATATGTCAGGACAAAACTTATCTGTATCAATACCTCCCTTAATCAAAACTGCTTTTTTTTGCAATTCAGGCGGAATAAAATCTAAACCAAAACGAGAATAGGCGATCGCATTTCTATAGCATTTAAATATTGGTAATTTTTGATTAAGTACTAAACTTCCTCCACCACCATAATCTGTAACAAAAACTAATTTACCTAGTAAAAAGGCTATTAGACAACCTAAATCAGAAACCAAAGTATAGATATGATGAATATGTACTACGTCAGCATTCAAAATTGAACTTAAATATTGAAAATTAAGAGGATTTATTTTGTTTCCATGAATTAAATGTTTAACTGGATAAATTTCAATTTTAAGATTATCTAATTGATCGGTCTTTCGTACTGAAGAAAAACTGACAAGGGTTGTGTCTACAAACTTAGCCATCCAAGAAGCTAATTCAGTAGGATAACGTTCACCACCACCTATAATAGATGAATTGTCAAAATAAGTTGGAGTGATATGGACAACTTTCATGTTAGGAAAAATTCAATTACAATTAATAATATTTAGTCAAAAATTAATTTAGATTGGTATAATTTTTTCGTAAATTCTAGACAGCTTTTGTAAAACTTCGTACTTGATAGATTCTCGTGACTTTTGAAAAAATTTTGCGTTTAAATAATCATATTGATATATCTTTAATACATTTCTAAACATTCTATCAACTTTATTCTTCTTTTTCATTAGATTTAAATATTCATAATTACAAAATGGATTTAGTTCTTGGAGTTTTAAATCATCTGAATACAGATAAACACTTTCGTAATAAAAGTAACGCATCTCTAGTGTAATTTTTCTTTTGTTATTAAATGCTTCAAAAGCATAAGGGTATTTTTTACAATTTTCATATCCACATTCTAATAATATTTTTTTGTAATTAGTTCCTATTTTTTCCCAAATATTTGTACTTTTTTCTAAAGGTAAATATCTAGAAGCAATGGAGGGCTGAAAAATATTCCATCCGGTGAAATGTATAAAAATCACAGGTTTATCATCAATAAAATAAGTATTTTCGTGTTGATAAACTGGATGTGAAATCAGGCTCCAATATCCTACATTAACTCCCAAATGTTTCAAAGATACTGTTTCCGGGAAAAAAGTAGGAATAAGGTTTAACCATGATTGATCGGCAGTGAGTAAATTTAATTCTCCTTCTCCTCTTCTTTGAAAGCTATATTGTGTAAGTCTATTCTTATACCATTTTATAAAGTTTTTAGTTGTGTCAGTTCTTTTCAGTCCAATGAATCCTCCGTTATAAATACCAGAAACTAACATTCTCACTTCTAAAGCATCATAATTAGGATGATCGATAGGTGCGACTAAGTGTGGATTTAACAGGATAGAAGTTGTTTCAAGTTGCTGAAATATTTCTGTGAGTGAGTTATAGATTAAAATATCAGAGTCTAAAAACAACCATGAATGAGCAAGTTTGTTTTCGTAAATAAATTCGTGCAGCATTCCTCGTAATGCACAGCATAATTCAAAGGGCGTGTAGTAAAAGCACATTCTTTGAACTGTCTGCTGATCTGGTAGTTCTTCAAGACGAATTACCTCAAAAGGTTCTTTTGCTGGATCAAAATATTCATCTACTCTATCTGCTAATAAAACATACAATTTAATATCTGGGTTATGTTCAGTTAACGAAATTGCTAAGGCACGAGCAAAAGCTAAGTAATTCTTTGTAACAATAGTGCAGACTATTCTTGCATTCATAATTTTTTATGAAAAAATCTCAAAAATCAAGATTAAAAAATAAGTAAATTTACAAATTTTATGTACGTAAACGTAAGTAATAGCGCAAATAAAACCACTCTGGCAATAGTAAACTCAACCGACTAAAACCGTGCTTTCTAGTCAATTTAACCCAACTTTGCAACCTTTCATTAAATGGCATCAGTCTTATATGACCTTGAATCATTCCATCAAGATCAATGTGTTGATTTTCTGGATAAAAATATGGTAATAAACTATCTGGTTCTCCTAAACAAATTTGATCTTTGAAAGATGTATTGACAGTTAGCTTAGGCAAGTCCATAGCACGCTGATATACCTGTTCTAGATTTTTATACCAACCATTTCCTGTATGTGTTTTTACTATTTTTTTATTAGTTTTTTCACCCAAATTTAAGCGCAATTCCTCATCTTCGACTAAATTTGATAGTACTTGATTGTACTCATTCAAGTCAGATACATAAATCAGATTGCCAGTTAAACCAGGTGCATCACCACCAAGAATATCAGACTTAGGGGAGAAGTAATGACGACTTATTAGAGGAGTGCCATAACTTCCAGCTTCCAGCATGGATGTTATGGAAGTCATAGGGAATGAGTCTACGTAGATATCAGCAGCTTGATAAAAAACAGCAGTGTCTTCCCGTTCTCCAAATATCTTGATTCTCCCATTTGTTTGCTGAATAGCTGCTGACCAGTCTTCACTATTACCCGGCCCAATGACTATCAAAATAACTTGCTTATATTTTTCTAGTAACGGAACGTGTGCATCAGCAAAACTTATGCCATCAATTGTTTGATACTTCGCTGTTCTGGCGATAGAAAGCAACAATATACTGTCTTCGGCTATCCCTAATTCTCGCTTCGCTTCTGTGCGAGAGAGAGTTCTATGAATAGGACTCAAAATAATAGGAAGTAGCGCGTTGCGTTTTTCTTCAATACCTCGACGTGCTTGTGATAGACGCATACCAGATTCACGTAAGTTAGCTACAACATCGGTAATACTAGCTCCCAGCCAAAGATACGTGTCCGCATTATTTACAAAAATAATCGGTGGTAACTGTTCTTTGTTTGCAAATGCAATGGTTGGAATCACGTCATCACACAAGGTATGCAGCACAATCACATCTGTCGAGGCTGCATATTCACGGAGTTGTTTAGCCCAAGAAATAAGACTGCCAATACTTTCATTCAAAACATATATCTCACCCTGACGATCGCTGACAGCATCTTTAAAGATTTTTGGTATTTCTTTTGGTGCTTGCTGCGTTAACACAAGAGAGTGCGATCGCTCTGTGTCCTGCTGAATCCAGCGCAAAAGCATTCTAGAATGTCCACCAATATTTGCTACATAAGTGGCAACATGGAGTACATGCTTTGGTGAATCAGGACAAGGTTTGCTTTGACTGTGATCAACGCTTTTTCCTATTACTTTCCGTCCAATTGTGAGCAGAACTTCTTCGAGTTCTCGGCTGACAAAAAGACCACTATGTTTGCAAATAGCATAGAAAGCAGCGATATCAGCGTACACAGCAGCAGCCTCATAGTTGCCACGTCGCAGATAGCCTTTGGCTTGAGTAACTAAGCTATGGAACTCTTCAAAATTTTGTTGAATCAAGCGACTGCCTTCTTCTTGCCAAAAACTGAGTGTGTTATTAGCTATTTTTTCCATACAGTTACTTTGCTAAATCCTGCTAAGTTTTAATGGCTACTACACTCCAACCTGACACACACTTTTCAAAACTGCGATCACCCGATCTTGTTCCTCTTCAGTCATTTGATGGAAAAGTGGTAAAATGATGGCGTGATCCTGGGCTTGTTCGCTTTCAACTAAGCGATCGCACTTTCCTAGTTCACAGTTACAAGCTTCCCGACTAGTGCCACATGACCAAACTTCAATTTGATATGCGCTTTCACGGTGAGCGCACATGATACCACGTCGCGTGGCAATACCAGCATCCAGCATTACTTGCATTACTTGCACTTGGTTACACTTCTCAGGTAAGCGTACACAGTAACTTTGCCAGTTACTTCTTGCCCATGTTGGCTCTGTGGGTAATTTTAATCCCGGCACATCTGCCAGCTGTTGATCATATCTTTGGGCCAAGTAACGGCGGCGTTCTACAATCTCCGGTAGGCGTTTGAGTTGTTCTCGCCCGACTGCGGCTTGGATATCGGTCATACGGTAGTTGTAGCCCAACATCGGGTAAGATTCAAAAATGACTTGTTTGGCTCCGTGGCGCACGGTATCAGGAACGCTCATTCCGTGTTGTCGCCAGAGGCGAAACTGTTTATCCCATTCGGGATTATTTGTAGTCAACATCCCACCGTCGCCCGTGCTAACTACTTTGCGGGGGTGGAAGGAAAAACAAGCGATATCTCCATGTGGCTTGCCGATTTTTTCCCATTGTCCATCCCAGAGAATCTCACTGCCGATCGCACAGGCGGCATCCTCAATTACTGGTAGATTATATTGATGGGCAACATCTAAAATGGCTTTAAGGTTACAAGGCATTCCTATTTGGTGAACAACAAGAATAGCACGAGTGCGATCGCTAATCGCATCTGCAATTAATACGGGGTTGATATTATAGCTTTGCGGTTCAATGTCCACAAATACAGGCACTGCGCCACAGTAGCGGATGCTGTTAGCCGTGGCAATATAAGAGTGGCTGACAGTAATTACTTCATCCCCAGGCTGTACACCCACAGCTAATAGAGCTAGGTGTAATGCTGTAGTGCAATTAGAGACAGCGCAAGCATATTTTGACCCTACGTAAGCGGCAAATTCTTGCTCAAAGGTAGCGACTTCTGGTCCTTGAGTTACCCAGCCGGACATAATAGCCCGCTTGGCTGCTTCAGCTTCAGGTTCACCCATCCAGGGTTTAGCGATCGGAATATACTGCATTTTCTCAGACATTGCTTGCTTCCTTTGCCAATTTCTGTTCGCGCCACCAATTTACCAACTGACGCAATCCTGCTTCTAAAGATACCTGTGTTTCAAAGCCCAGTAATTTTTTAGCTTTGCTGACATCTGCTAGTCTACGTGCTACGGGGTTGACTTTGCGCTCTGGACCATATTCTGGCTGCAAATCTGATTCCATTACCTTAGCTAAACTATAGGCAAGGTCATTTAAACTGCTTTCTACGCTACTAGCGATATTAAACACTTCATCAGTAACATCGGCTTTAGCAGCCAATATATTGGCTCTGGCAATGTCCTCGATGTATACGAAGTCCATTGTCTGCTTGCCATCACCGAAAATTAATGGTGGTTGACCTGCGACAATACGCTCCATCCAGCGAATCAATACTTCAGTGTAGACACCGTAAATATCCATACGTGGTCCGTAGACATTGAAGTAGCGCAATGCCACATAGTCTAGCCCATACATATCGTAGAAACTGCGTAATAAGCCTTCATTAAAGACCTTGGCTGCACCGTAGATGGTGCGATTATTGTAAGGATGATGAGATTCAGTGGTGGGGAACTCCTCGGCCATGCCATATATTGAGGCTGAAGAAGCAGCAACTACCTTTTTGACTTTGGCTTTTACTGCTGCTTCCAAGACATTGAAAGTTCCATCAGCTAAAACTTCTAGTGCCAAACGCGGTTCTTCAGCACATTGGGTAATGCGAATTGCAGCCTGATGAAAGACTATATCGACACCTTGCATGACTTCTCCTAGAAGTTTTTGATCTCGGATATCGCCTTCTACAACTACCAAAGGACCATGTTCTTTCGCCCAAGCAAGATTGTTGAGTTGTCCGCGTGTGAAGTTATCTAAAATAATAATTTCGGAAACTTCTTCTTTCACCAATAAATCGGCGATATGAGAACCGACTAAACCTGCACCACCTGTAATTAATACGCGACTATTTTTCATTTTCTTGTAATTTGGTAATTTGTGTTTCTAGAGTTTGAATACGATTTAGTAAGTCAGATTTAGTTAAACCTAACGTGCTTTTAACAGACTTAATAATATTTGCTGCTGCTGTCTTTTCTTCGCCTTCAACCTGAACTTCAAAAATTCTTAACACTCCATCATTGGTTAGTACATCAACAAAACCTTCTGCTTTTGATCTGCCGATAACCCGGCCAGGTATGCGTCCTACATAGGTGGGAGGGTTATCTACAGGCTTGGCTTGCCACACCAACAGTTTTTTCCCTTGAAAGTAGGTGTAGGAACCGGGAAAAGGTGAGACTAATGCCCGAATAAAGCAGTCTATACTTCTAGTAGAAGTTGACCAATTAATTTCACCATCTTCGGGAAGGCGAGTACAACAATAAGTTGCCTCAGCATTATTTTGTGGTGTACCTTTATAACCATGAAATGTTTTGACAACTGTATTTCCTAGATGTTGTTCCTGAATTTCATTTAGTTTGTCATAGATGGTAGTTACAGTATCGTCAAGACCAATCGTAATTAGTTGTTGAAATAGAATGTTTCCCTCATCTAAACCAGGCGATATTTTATGAATAGTGATTGCGGCAGAAGTTTCATCATTAATAATTGCCCAATTGACATTGGCGCGACCACGATAATGGGGCAACGGGGAATAATGGACATTAATAAATGCAGACAGTTCAATCAGATTAGGTGGTAATATTTGGTTATAGGAAGAAACTACTACGCAATCTGGCTGAAATTTTAACAGTAATGACTTAATTTGTTGCTGAGAGGTGTCTGAAAATATAGGAATATCGACTTGTTTGGCAAGGCTAACAACAGGATCATCGCATTCAGTATCTACATTTCTCACTATTCCTTGAACGTTGCACTTTGATACTAAAGATTTCAGCGCACTTAAGGTAGTTGTACCAATCCCAATTAGAAGTACATTAACCATTTACCACCTACATTCACAGCAGTTGCACAAATTCCATAGCTGAGTCATTGGGCTGTAAGGATTGTCGCCAAATAGCTTCTGCCGCTTTCAGCCCACCTGTTTGTAACCGGATAATTGGTTCTGGTCCTACTGCTGAGGGCAGAATGGCCATGTGTCCTGGTTTTGGCTCTATTTCTGGGCATATTGGGATATGATGAATCGAAAAGGCAGACCGTTCTATATCTCCCCAGTATTGAGCCACAAGTGCGCCTGGCCAATACTTGGCAATCATCGCGGCATCTTTCACAGATAGGACTGGTTCTGGGCGGGGTTGCAAAGCCACCAAGATCGCATCATAAGTTTTATCTGTGGGTGCTGCTACGATACTGTCAACAGTGTCTACATTAGCACCAGCATTTACTAAACCGCGTTCAATGAACGAGCTAAAAGGGTTATCACACAATAACAAAATGTTACTTGTGTAAACGGCAACTCCTGCGTCTAATAAGAGCTTGACTGCCATGATACCCAAAAATGAGAAGACATCTACTCCGGGGTGGCGTTCATTTACACCTGCCACTGGGATACCGCGTTGTTGACAGCTTGTAAGATCTACATCCTCTGGTCTAAACTCCCACGCCTCATACATTAAGCCAATGACTGCTGTGGGCTTCATCCAAGTAATCATTTCTGCATTAATAGGACGGACGTGTCCACTGTTAGTTATAATGTCAGCCTGGGCGACAATATCTGTAGTTTTCTCGGTGATAAATTGAATTTGATCGCTCACTCCTGCTAGTTGGGCGAGTTCCAGCGTCTGGGCTTTCACTTCTTCTAGAGTGCCATAACGACTACTGCGAGCGATCGCAAATACTTTTTTTGCTCCGGCGATCGCTGCTATTACAGGGGTGACTGCATAAGCTCCAGTTGCTGCTTCTGTAAGTAAAATCAAGTTATCTAATTGCAGTTCGCAGCGTTGAACTGCTTGCTGCATCAGACTAACGAGGCGTTGGGAGTTTAAACCAGGACGGGTATCGTACATTAAACGGTGACTCCCTGAAGAATGCCTTGAAGACTGTCAGCCACAGTATTAATTTGTGCTGATGTTAGTTCAGCATACATAGGTAATGAAAATATTTCTCTAGCTGCTAATTCTGAGTGTGGAAAATCTCCTATTTTATAACCTAAATCTGCATAGGCTGGTTGCAGATGTACAGGAATTGGATAGTGAATACCTGTTTGGATGCCCTGGTCATTTAGCTTCTTTTGTAGTTCATCTCTTTGGGGCGATCGCACCGCGTATACATGGTATACGTGGCGGCTATAGGGCATGACTGTAGGTATAGTCAAGTTGAGATCTTTAAGTAAAGCATCGTACTGTGCTGCATTTGCCCGCCGTGCCTCAGTCCATTTCTCTAAATAACGCAGTTTCACTCGCAAAATGGCTCCCTGAATACCATCCATGCGGTAGTTATAGCCTTTAATCACATGGTGATACTTACGTTCTTGACCCCAGTCACGTAGCATCTGCATAGTATGGGCATATTCGGGATTATTGGTGACTATCATGCCTCCTTCACCATAAGCCCCTAAGTTCTTTCCAGGGTAAAAGCTAAAACAGCCAATATCACCAATGCTACCTATCCGCTGACCCTTGTACTCAGCCCCGTGGGCTTGGGCAGCATCTTCTATGACAGTCAAACCATGACGGCGGGCAATCTCCATAATTGGTTTCATGTCCGCTGGTTGACCATACAAATGCACTGGCAAAATCGCTTTTGTGCGTTCGGTTATGGCTTTTTCGATTTGATTGACATCTATTGTGTAGCAAACAGGGTCAATGTCTACAAAAACTGGTGTAGCTCCGGTGTAACAAATCGCGGCCACAGTAGCAACAAAAGTAAAAGGTATGGTGATCACTTCGTCACCAGCACCAATACCAGCTGCTAACAGTGCTAAATGAAGGGCACTTGTACCTGTATTGACAGCAATGCCTTGTTTAGCACTACAGTAATTGGCAAATTCTTGTTCTAAGGCTGTAACTTCATTCCCCAAAACAAATTGCGTACTTTCCAGTACTTTTAAAACTGCGCTATCAATTTCATCTTTGATACTAAGGTATTGAGTTTTCAGGTCTAGAAATGGAATCATGCTGCTACCTCTAATAAATTCAATTCAACTAATTGACCACGCTGCTTGACTGATTGGGTAGCAGCTTCCAAAATCTTGACTGTCTGTAGCCCGGCTTCGCCATCTGTAATAGGACGTTTGCCTTGGTTGATACAATCAATGAAGTGCAATCCCTCTGTTCGCAATGCTTCTGTCATATCCAACTTGGGAGACCACATATCACCAGTACGATAACCAATCAGCATTTCGTACACACTTTCAGAATTGCCATTGATGGTAATTCCCTTGTCGTAAATTTTGACTTTTTCGCTGGGTTCCAAGTCATCATAAACAATCATGCGTTGACTACCACCAATCAGGGTGCGGCGAACTTTGACTGGTGCTAGCCAGTTAACATGAAAGTGAGCAATCAAGTTGCTTTCAAAGAAGCATGTTAAGTAAGCGATGTTTTCTGGTTCTCCCGGAACGTGGCTAATTCCTGTGGCAGAGACAGCATAAGGTTGGGATGGCAATACATAATTCATGATTGAGAGGTCATG
Organism: Halotia branconii CENA392; assembly: GCF_029953635.1. NCBI lineage: Bacteria > Bacillati > Cyanobacteriota > Cyanophyceae > Nostocales > Nodulariaceae > Halotia > Halotia branconii. The sequence goes on from NZ_CP124543.1 coordinate 4,559,193, forward strand.
AACTGCTAAGTCCCAGATCACATTGACATCATGCTGAAACAGCCCTAGGTTGACACGTACAGAATCATAGTAGTAAATATCTCCTAGTTGATTGGTGGCAATCAAATCATGCATCTTGCGTACAGCACCTGTATAGACAAAGGTGTGATCTACCATCAATACCAAATTGCGTTTTTCTGCCTCTTCAATCAATCGTCTTGCTTGCTTAGAGGAGGCTGTCATTGGTTTTTCTACTAATACGTGCTTGCCAGCCTGCAATGCAGCTAAAGCCAAATCGAAGTGAGTGGAAACTGGTGTGGCAATGACAACGGCATCAATGTGAGGATCTGTAAAGATGTCTTGACAATCTGTCGTTACTTGGATGCTGGGATAGCGAGCTTGCACCTTTGCTAGTAATTCTGGTTTAAAATCACTGACCTTGGTAACTTGTGCGCCTGGAATTTCCGCAAAATTCCGTACTAGATTAGGCCCCCAATAACCATAGCCAATGACACCGATATTGATATTTTCCATTGCTTTTAAATTAATCAAAATCTATTAAGTATTCTTGAAATAATGACTTGTTTTATATTTTGCTTTCAGGTATATTTTCTTAAATGAGAAATAACGCTGCAAGTTAGCTAAAACTATTAGCTGTGGTTTCTAAATTTTGGTTGCGATCGCGTATATCACCAACTTTTTTAGCTGGCACACCTGCTACAATTGCATAATCAGGAACATCACGAGTCACTACAGCCCCAGCACCAATTACGGCTTTTTGTCCAATCGTTACCCCTGGCAAGATAGTAGCGTTACTACCAATCGATGCAGAGCGCTTGACTAAAGTTTTGACTGTATACCAGTCATCGTCAGTTTTTAAACTGCCATCTTCGTTTGTTGCACGGGGATAAAGGTCATTGGTAAACATTACTCCATGACCAATAAACACTTCATCTTCAAGGATTACCCCTTCACACAGAAAGCTATGTGATGAAATTTTGCATCTACTCCCGACGGTGACATCTTTTTGAATCTCTACAAAGGTTCCAATTTTTGTGTCATCACCAATAACGCAACCGTAGAGGTTCACGAGATTGGGATGAAAAATTTTCACATCTTTGCCCAATTTAACGTCATCATTTATTGCCATTATTTCTCTGCCTAATTAATTGAAATTAATACTTTTCAACACATTGCCAAACTGCATCTTCTAAATAAGCACATTCATCAGATTCCCATTGATACTCTGGACGTTCAATCTTGTGCATGGTGATTTCAAAGGGGCAAATATCTCTAAGGTTTTCTAACAGAGTTTCGCTACGACGCTCAGAAAACCATGTTGTTATGTTGTATGAACCCATGTACAGTCTAAATTTTGGGATTTCACACCGTAAAATAAATGTTCCTGCTTCTCGACGAAACGGCGCTTCAGGTTCGTAAAACCAGAAAATAGAAACAGGTTGCTGTAAAGTGCTTAACACCTGAAAAGAAAACCAAAGACTTTCATGGGGTTTAGTTACGTGTAGAGCAAACTCAAAAGTAATTGGTTGTCCCCAAGAGTGAATCCCTTCTTTTTCAGAAGTATGTACTCGTGCCCAAGCTAGATAATTACCAGTTTTGCTCAAAGGAGCTTCATAATAGGCAGGTTCTTCGTTAGAGGCTTTTTGCCCAGCACTATATAGTTGTACTGCTTTGCTGGTATTACCATCAAACTGAATATTACCTTTAGAAAGCAGTATACAACGCTTGGTAAGCTGGGCGATCGCTTGCATACTATGGCTGACAAACAAGACTGTTCGCCCTTCTTTGGTAGCCACATCACCCATTTTTCCCAAACACTTCTTTTGAAATGCCGAATCGCCCACTGCTAAAACTTCATCTACAATTAAAATTTCTGGCTCTAAGTGGGCTGCTACGGCAAATGCAAGACGCACATACATTCCAGAAGAGTAACGTTTTACAGGGGTATCTAAAAATTTCTCAACTTCGGCGAAATCAACAATTTCATCAAACTTTTTTTTAATCTCAACTCCACTCATTCCCAGAATAGAACCGTTGAGGTAAATGTTCTCTCTCCCAGTTAATTCTGGGTGAAATCCTGTACCCACTTCTAATAGACTTGCTACCCGTCCTTGGATGACAATTTTTCCTTTTGTCGGTTCAGTAATTCGACTCAAAATTTTTAATAATGTCGATTTACCTGCACCATTGCGCCCAATAATACCAATTGCTTCACCTTGTTGAATTTCAAAAGAAACGTCGTTTAATGCCCAAAACTCTTCACGAGATGGATTAGGCATTTGTTTACCAACTGGCTTGAGAAATTTCTTGCCTAGAGACTTGGCTCCCTGAGAAATCACATCTCGCAAAGCTTTATAACGATAACGACCGCCAGAATCCTCTTGTTGATGAGAAATGATATATTTTTTACCCAAATTCTCGACTCGAATTATATTATTAGACATCTGTCTAGCCTAAATTACGTCAGCAAAAGTTCGTTCCGTTTTGCGAAAGTACCAGATACCACTGACTAGTAAAATAACAACTAATCCTAAAGATAGTGTGAATCCCGGCCAGTAAATTTTTGAGTCTCCGCCTAAAATAGCCCAGCGAAAACCATCAATTACTCCCACCATTGGGTTCAAAGAATAGAGTAAACGCCATTGTTCTGGTACAATGCTGCTGCTAAATCCTACTGGTGATATATATAACCCAAACTGCATAATAAATGGCACAATATAGCGAAAGTCTCGATATTCTACATTTAATGCTGCTAGCCATAATCCCACTCCCATAGAAGCTGCAAAGGCAATAGCAATAAATAAGGGCAGTGTTAGTATTCGCCAATCAGGAACAAAGTTATACCAAGCCATTAACCCCAACAGAATCATGCCAGAAATCATAAAATCTACAAAGCTGACAATCACAGCGCTGACGGGTACAATCAAACGAGGAAAATAGACTTTAGATATCAAATTGGCGTTAGTAATTAGGCTGTTACTACACTCACCTAGGGCATTGGAAAAAAATTGCCAAGGTAGCATAGCTGCAAACACCAGAATTGGATAAGGTGCCCCCTCTGAAGGTAACTTTGCTAACTTTCCAAATACTACAGTAAATACTACCATCGTCAAAAATGGTCGAATTAATGCCCAAGTTATACCAATTGCTGTCTGTTTGTACCGCACTAAAATGTCACGCCAAGCCAGAAAATAAAACAGTTCCCGATAACGCCATAAGTCTTGCCAATACTGGCGTTCAGCGCGACCAGCCTCAATTACTAACTCTTGCTTAGAGGCCATACCTTGACTACTCATAGTATTAATTGAAGTCTATTTAGACTATTGTCTTTAAAACTTAAACTACAAACTGGAAATCCTTCATGCCGTGATAGCCAACCAGTTTTGAATGCCTGCGAGTAAATTCTCCAACGGAAGGGTTGCCTTGAGGATCAATTACTCCTGTTACTTGCTGCCAAAGCTCTTGTGGTGCTAACGCAAGTTCATAGGTGCGTTCGTCAGATTTGCAAACGTGATACCATGTTTTTTGTTGGCATTCTTCACACCAGAAAGCTTCTAACCATTCACCTTCAATAGAAACTGTGGTTTTGGTTGCTACCAGCATTAATGCATTTCGCCGACCCATTCCCCGTTGCTGCAACTGGCTCGGTTGATCAGCAAATATTTGATATTTTTGACTTACGCTATCGATGTAGCAGCCATGAATTGGACAATAGATAGCCCGTCGTTTTGAACGTTTCCGATTTCGGTCACACCTTCTCTGCAATTCGACCTCCCATAATCAACAAAATAGAAAAAGCACATGAGGAAGGTTACGTTGGAGGGACTGAGATCAATATAGTGACCATCAAAGCCCAACTCCGAAAATTTGCCAGAATTATTAAATTTCAAGCATTAAATTCAAGCTTTGTTTCCCTTAGGAAAACTGAAACTAATTTTTTGATAAGTGCAAGTAAAAGTTTTTTATTTAAGTAATTAAGTGTTCAATGCAAAAGAAAATAGCTGTTACATACTGGGTATTAATTAGTTGTATTTTCTTACTTATATGTAGGTAATCATAACATGTTTGGAGATAATAATATTTATTTAAATAAAATTTACATCATGTTTACATTGTGTTTAAATTTGATAGCTTTAAATATATTTACAATATTCTGAGAAAAAACAACGAAAGTCTAAGCCGAAAAAATAAAGTGAATGTTTTATAGACAAAGGACTTTTATTGTGCTGATTTACTTTTGGAATCAAAAGTAAATCAGTAATATTCAAATCAAAATAGCAAGATACATTACTATTCGCAATTTGAAATACTTACTTTTTTATATTTGTTAAGTCCATGCATAATACTTAAGGGAGGCAGCTTCTGATCCTCCCAAATAGAAAGATAAATGGTGATTCCAACCGTGTTATTAACACAAATTAAGTCAAAAGAATAACTATGCTGTTAGAATCTACCAATTTGGACTTTCCTGAAAGCTTATTTTACATGGCTTTTAGGCATAGTGATTACCTCATCAGGTAATATTGCTTGCTCTAAAACATTGAGGTATTGCTGGGAGATAACCTTAGGAGTGAAATGCGATCGCAAATATTGACGACCTGCTGTACCCATTCGTTCCCCCAATTGGGGATCGCGACTAAGTAAACGAATAAATTGGGCTAGACCATGACTGTCTCCATTGTCAAATGTGCTGCCACAATCAGCTTCTGAAATCAGTTGTCTAAGATATGAAGATGGAGAACAAATCACAGCTAATGGCCGCCCAGAAGCTAAGGCTGAGTAAAGCTTACTGGGAACAACCAAACTTTCTGTTGATGCATCTACACTTACGAGTGATAAATCACAAGCTGTCAAAGAATAAGGCAGTACATGCTTATCTTGATACGGTAGAAAAGTGAAATTCCTCAGTCCCAACTGCTCTACTTCCTTAATTAAGTCATCGCGTTTGGCTCCACCACCAATACACACAAACTGAATCGGCTGGTCTTGCAATTCCTTAGCAGCTTCTAGCATAGTGTCAAGATCATGACAGCGACCCATGTTGCCAGAATAGAGTACGGTAAATGTGTTAACTAAATTATGCTTTAAAGCAAACCAGTTTTCTTGCTTGGGAATCGGTCTAATTAAGTCGGGGTTAGCCCAACTGTGAATTACAGAAACTTTGTCGGCTATTTGGGGACAATGAGCTACTACTCGCTCTTTCATCGCCGGACTAAGAACCACAATTCCTTTAGCGTTAAGCCAAACTTGTCTATTGATTGCCCGCCACAATCGCACTAACCAGTTATCTTTGGGAATTACTCCTAAAGCGATCGCAATATCTGGATAAAGATCATAGAGGATACAAACATAAGGCAACCGAAATAATAGATAAGCTAGATATCCGATAACTGGTAAAAATGGAGGAGCAGTAGTCAACAAAACTACATTGCTGCGCCGCCAAGCTTTAAACATGTAAAGCGCAGCACGCAATGTGTACAGAATACCATTGACAGCTTTACCACGAATCCTCCCCGGCCACAGTTGAGCAGTCCGCGATCGCTGAACTCGGATTCTATCTACTCGTTCAACTGCTGGAGCCGAAGAAGATTTAAATGCATATCCAGGCTGACTTGTAAAAACTTCAATATCTACCCCTTGCTGACCCAATTGTTTTACGAGTTCCTCAATTAATTGTCCTGTAGCAGCATAGTCTGGAGGAAAAAACTGGGTGATTACAGATAATTTAACGGATTGCCGAGTTTTTATATCATTCTCTTTATAGGCTGTTAAAGGAGTAGAAGTAGAAATGGATGGCAAGAATTTTTGATTAATCCATTGATTCAGTCTCATTAGAATCTGTCCTATGTATCCTAGCTTTAGTATTTAGAAAACTTCTTGAAAACACACATGAAATTCTCAAACCAAAAAAGTAATTTAGATGAAAATTATTCTCAGTTATTGATAAGTATTTTCAAATTGCTCTAGGCTCATGCAATATTTACTTGACTTCAAATTTTATAGGTTTGAAGTAAGTACATACACACCTTACTGACCGTATAGACGATTAACACTAATCGTTTGTTCACTTTGATCCTGGTAGATGCACTTTTCTTGGATACGCAGGTAGAAAGTTTACAGACGGCTTCTCTTAAGAATACGTAAAAAAATTTACAGACGCGCTTTTATCAAACACAGGAACACAAAATTTATAGACGCGCTTTTATTAAACACAGGAACACAACAAGGGATAAAGAGAAGTCTGATTAATAATCTACAATTTTTGTGACAGGGATGTAAGCTCATACTACAGCAAACCGCTTTCCCAAATTTTGAAGAATTTTAATTGCATGTCAACCAAAGAGCCTGTGATAGAAAACACACTGCTTTTAAATTAGCACTGCTGTTTTGATAATAACTTCGGGATTTACTGTCATTGATTTGAACTAACTGTGCTACTACTATTGATACTTATCAAGTTTACTAGATTACTTTTGAGTATAGGCATTTTTTTATTACATTGTGATTCTGACTCTTAGAATATCATGTTTAAAGGTTGACTCTTATGCTTTACGGAAAATTTATGTTACTTAGATAACTTTAAACTAAATCTTTAATAAGGTACATATTTTACACTGTACATTTTCTTAGCTATAAGAATTGTTAATGACTGTGCTTCTTAGCTATGTTTTTAACAAATCTAACTATAAATCTTTGTTTACTCATTAGAAGCGGTACTTGTTGATGCATTAAGTAATGTAATATAAGCAAATTTCATTGGTTATACTTAAAGTCTATATTTATTGAGAACTCCCTATTTAAGTAGCTATTAACCATCTACCACCTAAAAATAAAAATATAGATGTTAATTAGCTGCTTGTTTTCGATACTGATTCTTAAAGCTACCACACCTTAGCTTTAAAAAACTGTTAAACTAATGTGCATAATCATAATGACAGAAAATAAGTGTTAAAACTCATACAGTAAATCTTCTCATCTTAAATAAAGACAAGTCAAGACTTCAAAAAATGTAAATATTACACAGGCTATTATTAAATAATAAATACAAATAATGGAAAACTATTCTTTTAACTCCTCAAGTTCTGATAGCAGTAGTCACTCCATACCTTCATTAGCTCAGACTCAACCTATTCCGTTTGCTGAAGGACAAGGAGATGACTGGAGTTTTCAATATTTTCTGGGTGTTTTACGAAGAAGATCGCTAGTTATTATAGGGGTAACTATCACTATGATGACAACGGTAGTGATCAATTTGACACTAAACCAAAAACCACCAGAATATGAAAGTAGTTTTCAACTCTTAGTGGAACCTGTAACCGATGATGCCAAAGCTATAGATGTTGTTAAAGATAAAAGTTCAGGCAATTCAGGCACATCTGGTCTAGATTACGAGAGCCAAATTCAAGTTCTCAAAAGTCCTGCACTGATGGGAAGTATTATTAGAACGTTGCAAATTTCCTATCCAGATATTAGTTATGATTCTTTAATCAATTCTAATTCCCTAACTATTTATCAGTTAGAGGGAACAAAAATTATAGAAGTACGCTATCGCAGTAACGATCCTAATAAAGTTAAAGCTGTACTAGATAGAATTGCTAAGGATTATATAGATTATAGCCAAGCAAAAAGGCAAACTAAGTTGCGTCAAGGTATTCGCTTTGTTAATCAAAAACTGCCATCTATACAAAACCGAGTTGATCAACTACAAAAAGAGTTACAAATATTCCGGCAAAAGTACGACTTTGTTGACCCAGAGACACAATCAGAACAAATTGCTGGTCAAATCAGTACTTTGACTAATCAACGGCAAAGTATTACTCAAGAATTAGCTCAAGCTCGTGCCAATTTAGCAATTCTACAGGGAAAAAATGGTAGACAAGCAGTGTTGATTAATGCTCCTTTATATCAGCAGTTACTCGCTCAAGTACAGCAATTAGATGTGCAGATTGCCACAGAGTCTACTCGCTTGCAAGATAATAATCCCACTCTCCAAGCATTGAAAGAAAAACGTGAAAGCTTAGTTCCTTTGGTACGCCAAGAAGCACAGCGCGTATTAGATGCAAAACTTGCAGAGGTAGCTACTCAAGTTCAGTCTTTAGAAGTACAAAGCCGAGAAATCGCTAAAACTGAACAAACACTTGAACAAAAACGTAAGCAATGGCCAATCTTGGCGCGACAGTACACCGAACTACAGCGAACATTACAGATTGCGACTGAAAATTTAAATCTTTTTTTATCTACTCGCGAAACTCTACAAATTCAAGTATCACAAACAGAATTAGGTTGGCAATTAATTCAACCACCAATTAAGCCAGAACAACCTGTTTTTTCTTCAGATTTCAAACGTAATCTGATAGTAGGATTAGTTGCTAGCATCCTCTTAGGAATTGGTGCTGCTTTGTTACTAGAAAAACTGGATAGCACCTACCATAGTGTTCAAGCTTTAAAAGATAAAGTTAAATTGCCATTATTAGGAAATATTCCCTTTGAACAGCAAGTTAAAAATCATCAAGACCGTGCCTATATCCATGCACATCGAAATAAAAGCAAGTTACCGCTGTTAGGAAACAATCCATTTGAAAGGCAAATTGAAACTAGTCAAAATCGTATTTTTACTCAAAAGTCCTCTATAGTAGCAGTGCAAAATCCTGTTTCTGAGGGTAGCTATGGTTCGACTGTTGAACCAAATCAAGATTACAATCACTACTCTCCAAACTTTTTAGAAGCTTTAAGAGTACTATATACGAATATTCAACTACTCAGTTCTGATCGCCAGATTCACTCAATTACGATTAGTTCAGCTACCCTTGGTGATGGTAAGTCTACAGTTGCGTTTCATTTAGCTCAAATAGCTACAGCAATGGGACAACGAGTACTACTTGTAGATGCTGATTTTCGCCAACCAGTTATTCATGCACTATCAGATTTAAATAATTTATGGGGATTGAGTAATTTAATTTCTACCAACTTACCAACTCAAGAAGTGATCCGCAAACTACCTTCTATGAATCAATTATCTGTAATCACTGCTGGCCCAACACCGCCAGATCCTACAAAATTGTTATCATCTGACAAGATGAAGCGACTGATGGCAGATTTTCATAATACTTTTGATCTAGTAATTTATGATGTCCCTCATTTAATCGGACTAGCTGATGCAAGCTTAGTAGCACCCCATACTGATGGTCTTTTAATGGTGGTGAGGATGGATAAAACAAATTCATCGGTATTAAATCAAGCTTTAGATAACCTAAAAATTTCCCGATTGAATGTATTAGGTATAGTTGGGAATGGTGAAAAAATTAACTTTAGCAGCTAGAAAATACTAATTTAAATTGCATCTTGAAAGTTTCCGGCTTCAGTTACGAAGCCGATTTGATAGTTTTAAATTGAGAACAAATCAGTTCATGATAGTTGCTATCGTCAACTTCTTCTCGATTGTTTCTCAAATATTCTGTATGGTTGTCACAATCACTACCTTAATAGTCTGTTAGTGCTGATAATGATTAAGATTAACAGCACTAATTGGATTTGCCAAGGAGCTAAAACCAAACTCAAAACTAGACAGATAATTGTAAACAACCCTATAAGATAAGCTACCTCGTCATTACATTTTTTAGACAAATAGCCAGTCGCTAAACCAGTAAATAGTGGAATTAAAAAAAACAAAGGCATTTTTACTAATCTCGGAACTAAAGACATAGTTGTTGACAAAAGTCAACAAAAATATATCGAAACTGTGTTTCTAATTGTGAATAATTTTACATCTAACAAGGTTTACGTCACAACACTCTATAGAAATAAACAGTGTATAAAGTCAAGATTATGCAGTGATCCGGTAAATTAGCTTAACACTTAGCGCTAGTGCTGTAAGAACGATCTAGCATATTACCCTTAGAAGTATTTTAAGTTAAACACTCAATGCTGAACATTCCTCAACTACTGGCAACTGAACTAGACCTTAAACCCTATCAGGTGCAAAACGCGCTGGAACTTTTGGCTGAGGGTGCAACAATCCCTTTTATTGCGCGTTACCGTAAGGAGCGTACCAATGAAATGAATGAAGTCCAATTGCGCGATCTTGCTGACAGGTATACTTACTTAACAGAACTGGAAGAACGCAAATCAGTAATTTTAAATGCGATCGCCGAACAAGGTAAACTCACCGATGAACTAAAAGCGAAAATTATACCCTGTTTACAAAAAACTGAACTTGAGGATTTATACTTACCCTATCGACCTAAGCGGCGTACCCGCGCCACTATCGCTAGAGAAAAAGGACTAGAACCACTAGCAGATTTCATCAAGTCATTAAATGTCAAAAATGCTGTGTTGGCTTCATTAGAAGAGGAAGCAGCTAAATATATTTCTGAGACTCAAGGAGTTAAAACACCACAAGAAGCTTTAAAAGGTGCGGCTGACATCTTAGCGGAAGAGGTGGCAGAAAAAGCAGAGCTACGCGCATATATTCGAGATTATCTGCTAGAAGATGGGGTATTTGTCTCTCGCATCAAAGACGATTTCCCAGAAGGAACAACTAAATTTGAGATGTACCGTAACTATCAGATTAAGGTGAAGAATGTTGCACCTCATAATATGCTGGCCTTGTGTCGGGGTGAAACTGAGAAAGTATTAAATTTTGAAATTGCCTTTGATGAAGATACAGTACTTTCGTATTTAGAATCCCAGGAAATTAACACAAAAATCCGGATAATTCGTGATTTTTATCAAACAATGTTGAAAGATGCATTCAATCGTTTGATGAAAACTTCTCTGATAGGAGAAGTAATTTCCCAAAAGAAAACTTACGCAGATATTGAATCAATCAAAACATTTGAAGCTAATCTGCGGGAGTTATTGCTATCAGCACCAGCGGGAATGAAACCTACGCTGGCAATAGATCCCGGATTTAGAACTGGCTGTAAAGTTGCAGTACTCGATCAAACAGGTAAATTCTTGGAATATCAGGCAGTGTTTCCTCACCAAGCCGCTGAACAACGTACTAAAGCTGCACAAACTATTCAGAACCTCATTGAAAAATACCACATTGAATTAATTGCTATAGGTAACGGTACAGCTTCCCGTGAAACAGATGAATTTGTCTTGCAAGTATTACAAGCAATAGACCGTAAACCCATCAAAGTAATGGTAAATGAGTCTGGCGCATCTATATATTCTGCAAGTAAAGTCGCACTAGAAGAGTTTCCCGATTTAGATGTTACAGTGCGTGGTGCAATTAGTATCGGTCGCCGCTTACAAGATCCTTTAGCTGAACTTGTAAAAATTGACCCCAAATCGATTGGTGTAGGACAATACCAACACGATGTCGATCAAAAGTTGCTGAAAAAGAAGTTGGATGAAACTGTAGAAAGTTGCGTTAACTATGTTGGGGTAGATTTAAATACCGCTTCTAAAGAACTTTTGACCTTTGTTTCTGGAATTACCGCAGCGGTTGCTAATAACATTGTCGCCTATCGCAACCAGTACGGAGCTTTTAAAAATCGTCGGCAACTCTTGAAGATAGCAAAGTTAGGGCCAAAAGCGTTTGAACAAGCTGCGGGTTTTCTTCGCATTCGTGGTAGTGAGAACCCTTTAGATAATACAGCTGTTCATCCAGAAAGTTACTCAGTAGTAGAAGCGATCGCCTCTGATTTGAATGTACCGTTAAATCAGGTAACGCAAATTGCCGAAAAACTTAAAAAGACAAATTTAAAGAGATATGTGACTGAGACTGTCGGTGAACCTACGTTGCGCGACATTCTTGGCGAACTGGAAAAACCAGGTAGAGATCCTCGTGCTGACTTTAAATATGCCACCTTTAAAGAAGGAATTAAAGAAATTACCGACTTACAGGTGGGAATGGAATTGGAAGGAATTGTGACAAATGTTGCCAATTTCGGTGCATTTGTAGATATCGGCGTGCATCAAGATGGTTTAGTACATATTTCCCAATTAGCTGACAGATTCGTAGACGATCCTAAAAAAGTTGTCAAAGTTGGACAAGTTGTCAAAGTAAAAGTGCTAGAAGTCAACGAGAAATTAAAGCGGATTAGCTTATCGATGAAAGCACTTAAACAATAAAAATTTTTTGTGTCTTTTAATTACGAATTACGAATTAGTTATGACAGTTTACCAAGTTCGACTTGTAAATCCAGCAATAGGATTAGATCGTACTATTTTAGTACCCGATGATCAATATATCCTCGATATAGCCGAAGAAGTTGGTATTCGCCTACCTTCTGGATGCAAACAAGGTGAATGTTCCGCCTGTATTGCCAAACTTGTTGATGGAGAAGTTAATCAAGGTGAGCAAAAATTTTTGCGACCAGATGAAATCAAAGCTGGCTACGTTGTAACTTGTGTCACTTACCCTTTATCTAATTGCACTTTAGAAACTCATCAAGAACAAGTTTTGTACAAAGCAGCGCTTTATTATCAGCAGTAAGGAACTTCCAACTAAAAAATATCTCATCGCTATTTAGGCAGGGGAGCAGGGAGCAGGGAGCAGGGGGAAAGAGAAATATATTATCTGAGTAAATTGGATAATTTATTTTCTGGAAGTCCCTGACTTAGATTTAACCAATATCCCAACCTTGTAATGATATTTTCAGCAATGAAACCTACATCTTAAATCATCTAAAACAAGGAGATAAAAGATGTCTGCTACCAATTCACAACCCCAGCTACAAAGAGAGTTAGGGGTTTTTGGTGCTACTTTGATGGGACTGGGTTCAATTATCGGTACAGGTGTATTTGTCAGTATTGGCATTGCTACAGGCATTGCCGGGTCTGCGGTAATTGTAGCAGTAGCAATTGGTGCGATCGTTGCTACCTGTAATGGATTAAACAGCGCTCAGTTGGCAGCTAACCATGCTGTAAGCGGTGGTACTTATGAATATGGCTATAAATATCTCACCCCTGCATTTGGCTTTACAGCAGGTTGGATGTTTTTGGTAGCAAAGACTGCTTCTGCCGCCACTGCCGCTTTGGGTTTTGCTGGTTACTTACTAAATATTTTGGGATTAAGTGCTAATTGGGTTATTCCTACGGCTCTCTTAGCTGTAATGATGATGACGCTGATTGTGTTGAATGGTATTCGACGCTCTAGTATTGTAAATACCGTGATTGTCTCGATAACGCTATTATCTTTAGGATTTTTTATCCTTGTTTGTCTACCCCGTGCGACTGAAGTGGGGATTGAAAATTTGACACCTTTCTTTACCACTTCCCCTAGAGCAGTACTTCATGCTAGCGCCTTAATGTTTGTTGCTTATACAGGCTATGGTCGCATTGCCACAATGGGGGAAGAAGCACGTTCCCCAAGAAAGACAATTCCTCAAGCGATGATTGTTTGTCTATTGCTCACCATGTTACTTTACATGACGGTGGCAACGGTTGGTATTGGGGCTGTAGGGGTGAATGTTTTGGGCAATGCTACAGGACAAACAAAGGCAGCTCCCTTAGAAGTAGCAGTTCGTAGCATTGCAGGTTCAAGTGCGGCTTTTGTGTTAGCTATTGGTGCGATGACAGCAATGTTGGGTGTGCTTTTGAACTTAATTTTAGGGTTATCCCGCGTGTTACTAGCAATGGGACGGCGCTCAGATGCTCCAAGATTTTTAGCACGATTGAACCAGCAACAGACAGCTCCATCCAGAGCTGTAATTGTAGTAGGAGGAGCGATCGCTGTGTTGGTATTATTAGGTAATGTCAAAACCACATGGTCTTTTAGCGCCTTTAGTGTTTTGATTTACTATGCAGTGACTAATTTAGCCGCCTTGAAACTCACCCCATCAGAGCGACTCTATCCTGTATGGGTGGGTTGGATAGGTCTTGTATCTTGCCTGTTCTTAGCTTTCTGGGTAGAGTCTACTATTTGGCAAGTAGGTTTAGGATTGATTGGTGCTGGTTTAATTTGGCACAAAGTACGGCGAACAATATTGTAAATTCAGGGAACAGGGAAAAGAAGCAGTGTTTCGACTACGCTCAATGCCCAATGCCCCATGCCCTTTACTGCAAAAGCCCAATCATGTGCAGTAGACCATGACCAGTAACCAGCTCGATAATTAAAGCAATAAAACCTAACATAGCAATTCGACCATTCCAAACTTCGGCGCTAGTAGTTAAGCCCCACTCCCAGCGTTCTTGGGGATACATCTTGACCCTTTTCTTCATTTGGGCGGCTTGCGAAAGCTTGAAACTAGGGTTTTTCAGCGCATCAATTACCAAGTCTGCTAGTGCTTGAATAAATACTGGATGGGTATTAGGAGCAGGCACACGGCGGAAGTTGTGAATCCCTGCTTCTTCTGCTACTTCCCGATATTCAATGTCAATTTCTTGGAGTGTCTCAATGTGTTCTGAGACAAAACTGATAGGCACGACGACCAAATCTTTTACCCCTTGTGCGCCCAGTTCTTTAAGGGCATCCTCAGTATAGGGTTGTAGCCATTCTACTGGGCCGACGCGACTTTGGTAAGCTAAGGTGTGGAGATTAGGTCGATTGAGAGTCTGCATAATCAAAGCAGTACAATCTTCAATTTCTTGCTGGTAAGGATCACCTGCTTCTTCAACATAGCTTTTAGGAACACCGTGGGCACTGAAGAAGATATGAACTTGATCAGGATTAGGAAACTGTTTAAGTTCTTGAGCTATGAGTTCCGCCATAGCTTGGAGATAGCTTGGTTGTTTATACCAGGAAGGAATAACGGTATAATCAAGACGCTGAAGCTTTGGATTTTCTTGCCAAAGTTTCTCTAATAGCCGGAAACTAGAACCACTAGTACTGATGGAAAATTGAGGATATAGTGGCAGAATCACTAAGCGATCAATATTGTCTTGGGTAAGCATAGCGATCGCTTCTTCAGTATACGGATGCCAATAACGCATTCCTACATAAATATTGGCTTCTTGCCCCAAATAGTCTAACTTTTCCTTTAAAGCTTCTCCTTGAGCCTCAGTAATTCGCCGTAAAGGCGAACCACCACCGATTTGCTTATAGTTTTCTTGAGATGTGCCGGTTCGCCGTGAGGCAATAAACCAGGCTAGGGGTTTTTGCAACCAGCGAAACGGTAGGCGAATAATTTCCGGATCTGAAAACAGGTTATACAAAAACGGCCCGACATCCTCTAACTTGTCAGGTCCACCGAGATTGAGTAATAAGACGCCTACACGACTCATAGCAGTTACTTTCCCCCAATCTTTTCAGGTTTTTTACTAATGTTAACAATATATCTTTATTAAATATAGAGCTTAATAGTCAGGAAAGATGCAATGGCAACAATTTTAAGAGATTGGAGTTACCGTTATCAATGGTTGTATGATGGTATTTCGCGGTTAGCAGCTGTCAGCGTAGGTGGTGAAGCTCGTTTTCGGCAACTCGCTTTACAAAGCTTAACAATTCACTCAGATACTCAAGTTTTAGATTTATGTTGCGGTAGTGGTCAATCGACGCAATTTTTGGTGAAATCTTCACAAAATGTCATCGGATTAGATGCTTCACCGTTGTCTTTGCAACGCGCTCAAAAAAATGTACCTGAAGCTTCCTATGTGGAAGCTTTTGCAGAAAAAATGCCGTTTGCAGATTA
The DNA here is from genome assembly GCF_029953635.1 of Halotia branconii CENA392. Lineage (NCBI taxonomy): Bacteria > Bacillati > Cyanobacteriota > Cyanophyceae > Nostocales > Nodulariaceae > Halotia > Halotia branconii. Next base: position 4,574,774 of record NZ_CP124543.1, read on the forward strand.
TCTGTTTGATGTGGTTCATACCAGCGCGGCGCTACATGAGATGCAACCTGAACAACTGCAAAAAATTATTCGTGAAGTTCATCGAGTGTTAAAGCCGGGAGGAAAGTTTGTGTTAGTAGATTTTCATGCTCCTACTAATCCTCTATTTTGGCCTGGGTTATCACTATTCTTACTGTTGTTTGAGACGGAAACGGCTTGGAAGTTGCTAAAAACTGATTTACCCGGTTTATTAACTGAAATTGGGTTTGAGGTAGGTGAGCCAGTTTTGTATGCGGGGGGTAGTTTGCAGGTAATACAGGCAAAAAAAGTGTAAGCTAAAAAACCACTTTTTGGTAGCTAAAGGCGATCGCTGATGTATAATCTTCCAAAAATGCGATCGCTAAACCATAGACTATTCTTTTTAACTCAACTGTCTTGGGACATAACTTTCTAAAATATATCTGCCTCAGTAGCTTAATTAATAACTATTTCAATATTCACATTAGTAAACTTTGAGTGATTTCAGCTATTAAATACTGTAAAACAATAGAAAATCAAAAAAATACACATTTTGGATGTAATACTAATCGATATAAAATCAGACACAAGTCAATGAGTTAAGTCTAAAATTAAAATTTTAGGAGCTTGATTTTTTTTATTTCTTCATTAAAAATAAAGATGTCCTCTAACGAATAGTAAGCATCTTGGTAATAACCTAACCTTATCCAATGTCCGTAGTCCGCTAACGCGGACTTTTTTTTAGTTAACTAAATCCTGCAATTTATTCACTAAACCTTTTGCATAAATACTTTTATATTTCGCGCATAGGCGCATTCGCCGTCAGACGTTCCCGCAAGGGTAGACGCAAAGAAGAGCGCGAAAAAACAACTTTTACAAGAAGTCTACTATAGCAATCCTATTTGATTTGTGAAAATTGAGAGGCTCAGATTCCTCAAAGAAGTCGGGGATCTTGTTGTTCACGAATGATTGAGGACTGCTATATATATAATTAAATTTGACTAAACTTTCGCTTTTTTGATTAATTTGTAAAAATACAAGTATTGATGAAACAATCACAGGGACGTAAAACCAAAGCTCAGGAAATGCCCGATGCCATCGCAGGAGTCCCTGAGAAGCCCGCGCGCTCCCCTTTGCGATTAGTGCCGGGAGATGTCACTAAAGTATTACTGTGTCCAGAAAATTTGCATGAATTGTAACTGATTCGCTAGGCTATTTATATTCTGGTTTTTTAAGGCGTGCTATGGATTTTGAAAGCAAAGCGACCGCCCCAAATGCTACCGATAATGTCGAAGGTTTTGCTCAGCCACCTCGTAAGCCACTAGAATTGCTGCGAAATACTGAAGCTTTGCTACGCCGTCCTACTGTAGCAACGCTAACACCAATTTTACCACCCAAACTCAGTAATAAATTGCAATTGGCTTCAAGTTTAGCAGATGAAGCCTTACAGGAGCTTGCAGAGATTGATCTAGAACAAATTAGCGACCTAGAACTGCAATCAGCAAGAACTCGTGTGGGTTTAAGTTTTATTGGTTTTGGGGCGCTAATGATTTTAATGTTGCTGCTGTACTTAGACACCTTACATCCAGAACTAAGTCCTGTAGAACAAATTCGGTGTTTTTGGTATCAATACGTCTGGTTTGTCTGCCTAGGTGTAGCCGGACTATTTGTCCTGGGTCGAGAAGCTATGCGTCCTAACTCCAAGCAGGGAAAATTAAAATTAAAAAAAAGATATAGATAAACAATAGATAATAAACTTGACAAGAAAGCAGGGGAGACAAGAGAGGGAAAAGGTTAAAGGGTAAAGGATGAAGAAACAAACCCTTTTCTTCTTACCCTTTTTCCACGCCCCTCTGCTTCTTATTGACGGTGCGGAATTTTTTTGACTATTAATCGTTAGGAGCGATTTTACGTGAATCATGACGCTTTTATTGTTCCACCAAACTCAAAGATTTCTTTGCAAAAAGATTATGACCCAGCTTACAAAGTTGACAATTATTATAAAATTGATGCAGTAAGTAAATTACAAAAAGATATTCAACAAATAGCAAATTTCCAAGAGATTCTCTATGCTCAAAATATTTATGCATTGCTAATTATCTTTCAGGCAATGGATGCTGCTGGCAAAGATAGTACAATTAAACATGTGATGTCTGGTGTAAATCCTCAAGGCTTTCAAGTGTTTAATTTTCAAGCTCCCAGTGCGGAAGAATTAGACCATGACTATTTATGGCGAACAACCAGAGCGTTACCAGAACGCGGTCGTATAGGAATATTCAACCGTTCATATTATGAAGAAGTATTAGCAGTTCGTGTACATCCAGAAATACTTTTAAAACAACAACTTCCCCAGTTATCCCAAGGGAATCAGATATGGAAACAGCGTTTTGAAGAAATCAATAATTTTGAAAAATATTTAGTTAATAATGGTGTAATTGTTCTGAAGTTTTTTTTGAATGTCTCGAAATCAGAACAAAAAAAACGCTTTTTAAAACGAATTGAAAACCCAGATAAACACTGGAAATTTGCAGCAAGTGATGTCTATGCCAGAGCTTCTTGGGACGAGTATATGGAAGCTTATGAAGCAGTTTTTAATCATACTAGTACTGTTTGGGCTCCTTGGTATATTATCCCTGCTGATCGCAAATGGTTTACACGTCTGGTAGTTTCCGACATTATTTGTACCCAACTAGAAAAACTCCATCTCAAATACCCCACAGTCAGCGACGAACATAGACAGCAACTCTTACAGGCAAAATACATGCTAGAGCAAGAAGATTAGCTTGCCAGCTTAACAGTTCAATACGAAAACTTTCAGAAAGCTACAAAATAATGCATAATATTTTTGGGGGTATAAATGAATTTAAAATTTTGGCGTTGCATAAATGCGGGATGAATTAGGCAAATATAGGTATTTCTCTATACTTTAGGTAGTGAAGTAACAATCGAATTGAGTATTTGAGCATATCTACAGATTTGGAATAGCATAATGTTTTTCGATGTAGTCGTGCCAGATAATGACGTAAACGAGTATTCTCACCTTCTACTGTGGTCATATATGTTTTGCTGATGATATGGTCTCCTGGCTCAATAAAACTGGTAAATCTTAGCCCTATCCTTGATATATCCAACAGGGTTTCCATTACAGTTTAACTATGTAATCGCCCCTCTGACTAATATCACTGTACTCTCTACATTAGAAGCGATCGCTTCGGGAATATTACCTTGAATTGTTTGCTGTAACAATCCCTCCCGTGAAGCACCTAAAACTACAACATCATAATTTCCGGTTTTTACTAAATTAATTACACCTTCAGCAACCGAATCAGCTTGCACTGGAATAGCCACTACATTACTAGATAATTTGCGGCGACGCATTAAATGACGGATAGCTTGCTCTAAAACTGTCATATCTGGCTTGATTTCAGATGGCTTAAACACCTGTGTCAAGCGAATTTGGGGGTAATTTCCCAACGTTACTAACGCAGGTAGTAACTTAATTGCCAACCGAGCATTAGGACCACCAGCCATCGGTACTAGCCAGCGATTGAACTTAAGAGGAAAAGATGAAGATAAGTTTCTATCTTGTTCCCCCTGCTCCCTGCCCTCGGTCACTGAGCGTCTTGTACTGAGTTTAGCCTGAGCGTAGCCGAAGGGCGAAGTCGAAGTAAGCCGAAGTGCTGCCTCCTGCCCCCTGATTCCTTCTGCCAATTTCACGAGCATCACATCACAAGTGGCTTGGCGAATTACAGTGTCTACAACATTGCCAAAAATCCGCCCAGGGGTAGAAGTACTACCTTTCCAACCCATTAAAATAACGTTGATGTTACGTTCTTTGATAATTTCTAAAATTGCTTGAGCAGAATCATGGGCGACTCGAATTTGTGTATGCAAAGGAATTTGCCACTTTTTCGCCAATACTTCTGCTTGTCGTAGTAAGCGGCGACTATTTGTGGTTTTGACTGGCGTTTCTGATGGGGAAGCGTGACGTGACACTAAAATTACTTGCACGCACTCTATTTCATAATGGTGATCGCGGGCAATAGCGGCTGCCATTTGTAAAAGAATAGCTGCGGTTTCGGGGTTAGCTAATGGAACTAATAACCTGCCTCTACCAATGTTGGGCGATCGCGTTTGGTAAACTACATAAGAAGGTTCTAGTTGTAATTTCGGGGTAGTGTTTCCATAATTGAGATGCTCTGCTTCTACCCGGATGATATCAGCACGGGTAATAATCCCAATTAATTTTTGCCCTTCAACTACTGGTAAACGACTAATGTGATAGCGATCAAGCAAATACAGTACATTGGTAAGATTATGTACTGGTGTCACCGTCATCGGGTCAGAAATCATAATTTCCTTTAAGGGAGTATCATTTGATATATCGCGATCGCGTTGTTTGACTAAATCTGATTGTGTGACTATTCCTACCAATTTGCTTTCTTCTACCACTGGAAAGCCTCGATGATGAGAACGATTAAAAGTCTGCATAGCCTCATCTAAAGTCATCTCTGCATCTAGAGTTTCAACCCGCCGCTGCATAACATCTTTTGCTGTTAATCTTGTTAATATCCCTTCGGCAGTAGTTGCTTTAGCGATCGTGATGCCATTTAAATTTAAAAGTTTTTCATACAGTGAACCTGGCATTACTTTATCTGCAATTAAGTAAGATATTACAGACACAATCATCAAAGGCAGTACCAGATTGAAATCTGTAGTCATTTCAAATACAATCACAATTGCGGTGATGGGTACTTTAGAAACAGCACTAAAAAATCCCCCCATTCCTGCCAAAGCATAAGTACTAACAGAACCCACTCCCAAAAAATAGGACTCAGACACACCAACAAAGTGTCCTAAACAAGAACCCAAAATCAGACTAGGGGCAAATAAACCCCCAGGCGCACCAGAACCAAAGGCGATCAAAGTCAAGATAAACTGGGCAATAAAAACGATCGCTGCTAAAGATGCATTAGCATTACCAGTAATCATATACTCCCGCAAACCAGTATTGTCACGGAATAATTCGGGGAGCATGGCTACGATAATACCAGAGATTAAACCAGCTAAAGCCACGCGTAACGCCAAGTTAACATGTAAGCTTTTGTAAATTTTAATGCTTTCAACTATGCCATAGTTAAATAATGCACCCAATAAGCCAGCCAAGATACCCAATACTAAAAAAAAGGGAATTTCTGGCAGGGAAAACTTGCTTGAAGATTGGATTAACTCTAAGTTGAGTTGCAGACTGCGACCCCCAAGTAACCGGGATACCACCCCACCAATAAACGAGGCAATAATCGCAGTTTGTAAGGTTAAGCCTGATAAGTCTTGCAGTAACTCTTCAACAATAAATAATACACCAGCGATTGGGGCATTAAAAGCTGCCGATAAACCAGCACCAGCACCAGCAGCGATCATCTGGCGTTGATGATCTGGAGAAGTCGGAACCCAGCGACTCATCCCCGCTGCCAAACTTGCGCCTACATGGACAGTGGGACCTTGTCTTCCTAAAGTTATCCCTGAACCGATAGTGATAATAGAACTGAGTAATTTTACAGCGGCAACTCGCCAAGATAACCTAATTGGTACATTGGCTAGAGTAGCTTTAACTTGAGGAATACCGCTACCAGATGCTTCTGGGGCTAATCTTTGGACTAAAGCGCCAGCCAAAAATCCAAAAATTAAACCAATTGCTGGCAAGACTAACCATGCTGGGAAAATTTGGGTACTATGAACTCGCCATGTTCCCAACCATCCTGATCCCACTTTCAAAAATACCGCAGAAAAAGCGGCTACAAGACCAATAATAGAAGCTTCTGCGATCGCTAAACCTCTTCTAGGCTGCAACCAGCGGCGAAAGCGCTGAGTAAGAACAGGAAGCGACATAATAATTAAAATGAACTCTGTTCAGGCAAAGTTGGCTAGAGGTTTATACATACTCTAGTCGCTCAAATCAAAAAATTAGCCTATGGAGACTAACGCCGAACAAAACTTATTTATACCAATTAGAAATATTTTACAGCATCCTTAATTTCAGGACGTGTAAGGAAATTATGGGATGAATTTTGTTTCGCGCATACCGCTAAGGCGGAACTCACAGAGTAGGCGCAAAGGCGCAAAAAACATGGTTGATGAAATGAAAACGGTAGAATATGCCCAAATAATTAATGCTGCGGCAAATTAACTAGATTGCCGCCAATGTATTGGTGCTTCGACATAATCAGGCAGACGAGTTGTACGATAATCGCCGAGTGCCATTCTCAGTTGTTGTGATTCTAAATTTTTAGCTCCGGTTAAAACTGCCCCTTCCAGTTTGACATCACAGAGATTAGCGTCTAAAAAATTAGCTCCCATGAGATTAGCCCAAGACAAATCGGCTTGATAGAAAATGGTCTTATTTAAGTTGGTTCCCATAAGATTTGCCTTATACAAGTCAGCTTCTGTTAGGCTGGCCTCTGTGAGGTTGGCAAAAAATACTTCTGTGTGATGTAGTTTAGCAGCATTCAAGTTTGCCCCCGACAAGTTGGCAGCATTCAAATTAGCTCCAGACAGGTTAGCTCCAATCAATCCGCAAAGATGTAAGTTAGCTTTACCAAGTTTTGCCCCTTGTAAGTTAGCTAAAAATAGCTTGGCTCCAGAAAGATTAGCAACTTTTAAAGTTGCTTGTTGCAAGTTGGCTTTATAAAGGTTGGCTTCTTGCAAATTAGCTGCGCGCAGACTTGCTCCTAAAAGGTTGGCTCCCCGCAAGTTTGACCAACAAAGGTTAACTCGATTGAGATTTGCCCAGCAAAGGTTAGCTCCTCGCAGGTTGGCTTTTTGCAATGTCGCTTCATAAAGAATAGACTCAGTGAGTTTAGCACCTTCAAGGTCAGCCCCGTAGAGATTGGCATTACGCAGATTTGCGCCACAAAGGTCAGCACCACGCAAATCTGCTCGTTGGAGGTTAGCTCCCATCAAGTCTGCTCGTCGGATGTCAGTATGACGTAAGTCTAGTTTTTGATTGTCTTGTTCTTGTAAAAAATTACGTCGTCCCATAACAGTCAAAGCTGCTTGCACATCCCGGCGAATTTTTGGGGATGCTTCCTGGCTTTTTTGTTCTGTCTGTCGTTCCTTGTTTCTGTGTCTACTCAAATCTATCGAACGTAATTCTTCCCCATTTGCTAGCTCATCTTCACGAATAGGAGTATTTTCTCGCACAAAAGCAGCGAGAATTTCCATGATTGTCCAGTGTTCTTGGGGAAATTCTTGAGCGATTCTTTCTAAAACATAAATTGCACCTGTCCGCGTTTCAATTCTTTCATGCCCTAGCTGGGTAATTGCCGCCATAAAGCGTTCTGTAACCAGCCTGTCTTGAGTTAGTTTAGTATTGGCGATACTAATTTCAATATTTTTTTCGGCTGCGATCGCATTTTTCTGCATAGCCTCCGCACGTTTGGCTGCATAATAAGCATTAGTCATTACGGCCAATCCCAAAAAAACTATGGCGGTGGCTGTTAATGCTTGATTTCTTAATTGCATTTGTTGGGGAATTGATAATCCTTTGATATCGGATGATCCAAAAACAATTAAAGTCAGTGCGAGAGCAAATACAACTGTTATAGCTATCAACCAACGTAGGAGTGTGTCTGTTTTATTAGCAGACATAGCAGTAATATTCCTCACGACACAGAATTATTACTTAGAGGTTTTAAAGGATCAGTATATCATTTAGCTAGAAAATTTTAATATGTACCCCAAGCATTAACTAATGGGGCATTTTTTAGCAAAATTGTATCAATAGTAACTTGATTCTAGTCTAATTATTTATGCAATGCTGAAATAGCATCCTGTTTGAACGTAGCTAATACCGTTTCTTTGTGAAACTGCGCTAAACTCTCATAAACTCTTTTCTTGGCGTACTTGGCGTACTTGGCGGTTCGTTTTTGATTTCTTATACTAAGTCTGAGATAATTGGGCGCATCTTCATACAGAATTGTTATAACTGTCATACATAGCCAAGTTCAGCACTAATAGGATCTGTAGTCAAGAATTTAGCTTCTCGGAGATTAGCTTTTTCTAGTTTGGTCTCATAAATAATCGCCCCACACAAATTGCTTAAATATAGATTTGCCCTGCTCAAATTAGCTCCAGACAAATTAGCTCCAGACAGATTAGCTGCACTCAAAATTGCTCCAGACAAATTAGCTCCAGACAAATTAGCTCCAGACAGATTAGCTGCACTCAAAATTGCTCCAGACAGATTAGCTCCAGACAGATTAGCTCCAGACAAATTTACTTGATAAAAGTTTGCCTGTTCTAGATTAGCTTGATTTAGGTTTGCTCCTCTCAAATCAGTATGGCTTAAATCAACTTGTTCATTTTCTAATTCTTTTTGGACATCTCTCCTACCAATAACAGTCAAAGCTACTTGAATATCTGTGCAAATTGTCAGTGATGGCTGACTTGTAGCTTCTTCTGGAATTACAGCAGAAGCATTATTTCGGACGAAATTAGTCAATATTTCTATAACTTTCCAATGATGTTGGGGATAATCATGGGCAAATTGTTCTAAATCATAGATTGCCGCTAATCTGTTTTCAATAGTTGGATGATTCAAATGTTCTATTGCTATTTTTAAGCATTTTTGCAGTGCCTTATATGATAAGCTAGCTAATTTGTCTTGATGAAAAACTATCTGAGGTATGATGTTTATAAATGGTACTTGATTGAATAGTGAATGCCTTTTTGCTGAGTAATAAGCATGAATCATTACTTTCAACATAAGCAAAATTTTTCTTCAAAATACTGAGTGGTGTCTGCTATTGTCTACGCATTTATGAAGTTGTACATTAGTAAATTTAATGATTATTTTGATGTAAAAATATAGAAAATATTACTATTGATTCAGTAAAGGTAAATCAAAGCAGATGTTTCTTTAACTGCCATAAAATAGTCAGAGGTTATAATTATTACTGAGCCGAAATACCCTGATAACTTAAACTTAATAAGAGTAAATTAGTGTAATAAAACCAAACTGTGTAAATAAAAGTAAATAACGCTCAAACTCTTTCTCCCCTTGCCCCCTGCCCCCCTGCCCCGGTTGTTGAGTTTCGACTGCGCGGCAGTTGAGCGAAGTCGAAACTCAACTACCGCGTAGTCGAAACACTGCCCCCTGCTTGAACCCAACAATAATTATTTACGCCGACCTACTTAGATGCAGCAAAATTCCCAGCCAAGATTCAAACAACTGGTGTTAATTGGTGGCGGTCATAGCCATGCCATTGTGCTAAGAATGTTTGGCATGAAACCGTTACCGGGAGTTCGTTTAACATTAATTACCCCAGCGTCAGATACACCCTACTCTGGAATGCTACCAGGACATATTGCTGGATTTTATAGCCACGATGAATGCCATATTGACCTGCAAAAATTGGCGAAATTTGCTCAAGCACAGTTATACATTGACCGAGTGGTTGATTTAGATTTAAAAAACCACAAAGTAATTTGTGCTAAACGTCCTGCGGTAGATTTTGATGTGCTGTCTGTTGATATTGGCAGTACTCCAGCCATTATATCTGTATCAGGTGCAGCAGAATATGCGATCGCAGCTAAACCAGTACCACAACTTTTAGAACATTGGTATCAATTAATCAAAAAAGTAACACAAAATCCCCAAAAACCGATGAGAATTGGCATTGTGGGTGGTGGCGCTGGTGGTGTGGAGTTGGCGCTATCGATGCAAGCTCATTTGCATCAAATTTTGCGTGAACACCAGCAACCAATCAAAAATCTAGCAATTCATTTATTTCAACGTCATCAGGAACTGTTACCTCATTATCATCATTCAGTACAGCGTTTAGTTCAGCAAGTTTTAACTGAGCGTGGTATCAACCTGCACTTGAGAGAAACTGTTTGTCAAATTGCGCCCCAGCAAATAACTGAAAATCAGCAAAACGAAGAAAGATTTGAGATTAAATGCGAATCTGGCTTGACAGTGGAAGCTCAAAAAGTTTTTTGGGTGACACAAGCATCAGCATCCCAATGGTTAAAAACAACAGGGCTAAGAACTGATGAGCAGGGCTTTATTTTGGTAAAAGATACATTACAATCTTCAACGCACCCAGAAGTGTTTGCAGCCGGTGACATTGCCACAATGATTAATCATCCTCATCCGAAAGCTGGAGTATTTGCTGTGCGTCAAGGTAAACCCTTATTTGAGAACTTGCAGCGATTCTTACTAAGTAAGTCACTCAAACCTTACATACCACAGCGACAATATCTTAGTTTAATTGGTACAGGTGACAAAAAAGCGATCGCCACACGCGGCTCTTTGACTTTACCACCTCACAAACTACTATGGTGCTGGAAAGACTGGATTGACCACCGCTTTATGGAACGCTTCAGTTAGAGGCAAGGGAGCAGGGGGCAGGGGGCAGGGAGACAAGGCTACAGTTTACATTAAGTTTCTTAAACTGTGATGCCGCATCGCCTTATAACTTGATTGCATCGCCTTACAACTTGATTGTATTGCTCTGCAACTTGATTGTATTGCTCTACAACTTGAATACATCGCCTTACAACTCGATTGTATTGTTCTACAACTTGAATGCATCGCCTTACAACTTGATTGTATTGCTCTACACCTTGAATGCATCGCCTTACAACTTGATTGTATTGCTCTACACCTTGAATGCATCGCCTTACACCTTGATTACATCGCCTTGCAAAAATTAACTTACTCTGAGTTACACAGTAACTCTAAAATACTTCTGTGTACATGGTAGCTCCGCGCCGGAGAGGAGTTGGGGAGAGGTTTATCGAAACTCACGTTAATAACATTTTTGCAAAAGTGTATCCAGCCTAATCAGGTTTACAGATTTTGACTTAATAATGTATGTTAAATTTTGCACTTTGTCTAACATATATAGCTGTTACCAAATAGTTTAGGACATAAGCTGATAATAAAACCCTGATACCAAGAGACTTTTAAGCCTATTCCCTGTTATATATAATTATTCACCGATGAAAAATTCTATTACTTGCACAACAGCATTATTATCTACTTGTGTTTTGCTACTAACAGCCTGTGGTGGCGGCACTAATACTGGCGCAAGTTCTACAACTAACACCTCAGGAACAACATCAACCGCTATTCCGATTGGGATTGCTGTTGCCCAAACTAGCAACGTAGCTTTACTTGGTCAAGAAGAAGTTGCTGGTGCAAAAATTGCTGAAAAGTATTTTAACGACAAAGGTGGTATTAACGGTACTCCAGTTAAATTAGTGTTTCAAGACACTGGCGGCGATGAAGCGGGAGCAATTAACGCTTTTCAAACTTTAATTAATAAAGATAAAGTTGTTGGGATTGTAGGGCCAACTTTATCACAACAAGCTTTTAGTGCTGACCCTGTTGCCGAACGCGCTAAAGTACCCGTGATTGGCCCATCAAATACTGCCAAGGGAATACCTGAAATAGGTGATTATGTTGCTCGTGTCTCAGCACCAGTTTCTATCGTTGCTCCTAATTCAGTCAAAGCAGCACTTAAACAAAATCCTAACATCAAAAAAGTTGCTGTTTTCTATGCCCAAAATGACGCTTTTAGCAAATCTGAAACTGAGATTTTCCAAAAAACAGTTAAAGACCAAAATCTGGAATTAGTTACTGTACAAAAGTTTCAAACCAGCGATACAGATTTTCAAAGCCAAGCTACCAACGCTCTTAACCTTAAACCAGATTTAGTGATTATTTCTGGCTTGGCTGCTGATGGTGGTAACTTAATACGACAATTGCGAGAATTAGGTTATAAAGGTTTGATTGTTGGTGGCAATGGTCTTAATACCTCAAATGTATTAACAGTTTGTAAAGCATCTTGTGATGGAGTGTTGATTGCTCAAGCTTACAGTCCAGAATACTTAAGTGAAATTAACACAGCCTTTCGCAAAGCTTATACTAACCAATATAAGAAAGAACCACCTCAATTTACAGCCCAAACTTTTGCCGCAGTGCAAGTATATGTTGAAGCTCTCCAGGCTTTAGATAAAAAGAGCAAAGTCAACAAATTACAGTTACCACAATTGCGAACACAACTGAATACACAAGTATTAGCTGGTAAATACAATACACCGTTGGGTGAAATTGCTTTTACCCCAGTTGGTGAAGTTGTGCAAAAAGATTTTTATGTAGCTCAAATCAAAATGGATAAAGATGGAAGTAAGGGTAAATTTGCATTTTTGAAATAGATAAGAATTGGGCATGGAGAAGAGGAATTGGGGCAGGGTGCGGGGCGCAAGGGGGATAAAGAGGAGGAATTAGGGCAGAAGAGAAGTGCGGTCTTGGGGAGCCAGTCCGCCCTTGCGGTTTCCCGACTTGAAGGAACTGGCGTGTCTCCCCAAGTGGAGCAACTTCGGCGTACGGGGTGCAGAGGTAAGTTAAGAAAATGCCTTGAATTTGTACCTAATCTTTAATCTTTCTGCTCTCCTGCTCCCTGCCCCCTGCTCCCCTGCTTTTCCTAGCCCCTAGCCCCTAGTCCCTAGTCCCTAGCCCCTAATTATTTACATGGATTTCAGTCTGCTTTTACAACAATTATTAAATGGGTTATCCATCGGCAGCGTTTATGCAATTTTTGCCTTGGGTTATACTTTGGTGTACTCTATTTTGGGTATTATCAATTTAGCTCATGGAGCAATTTTTACTTTAGGTGCATATTTTACTTATGCACTGATGGGTGGTACTTTTGGATTTAATGGCTTGCTAGCTAATGCCACAATACCTATAAAATTGCCGTTTGCTATAGCCTTGATTTTAGGTAGCACCTTAGCAGGATTAGTGGGCATAGCAATTGAACGTATTGCTTTTCAACCTTTACGTCGCCGAGGTTCTGACCCTTTGCTAACTGTTGTTTCGAGCTTGGGGGTAGCAGTAGTAATTGTTAACGTCATCCAATATTTAGTAGGCGCAGAAAGTTACACATTTCCAGCTAATACTTACGGTAATTTACCACCTGCGATTAACTTTGGCAGTCCAGAACAACCAATACCGATTCGTAGCGTGCAAGTGGTGATTTTTGTCGTTTCTATGATAATTGTATCTCTTCTCACCTATTTTATTACTCGTACTAAATATGGTAAAGCAATCCAAGCGATCGCAGAAGATCCTATCACTGCTAGTTTATTAGGAATTAACAGCGATCGCTTTATTGTGCTGACATTTTTTATCAGCAGTTTCTTAGCAGGATTAGCAGGAACATTGGTAGCTTCTAGTGTTAGCATTGCTGGCCCATATTTTGGTATAGGCTTTGGCTTGCGGGGTCTAGCAGTGATTGTCTTGGGTGGTTTAGGTAGCATTCCTGGCGCAGTATTGGGAGGATTACTAATTGGATTAGTAGAGGCCTTCGTTCCTGCGGAATATTCTGGTTATAAAGATGCCGTAGCCTTTGGAATTTTATTTATCATGCTGTTAGTTAGACCCCAAGGCTTGCTAGGACGACGGTTTATTCAAAAAGTATAAATAGATAAGTTCAAAATCCTGATGTAGAGACGCGATTTATCGCGTCTTCAAATTCCCAGGTGAGGAAACCCCTACTGCCTATCTGCCGATTGAGACTTTCCCCAATTTGTTAGACTTAACAAACCAGGATTTTTCAGTCAAATCTCTGATAACGCCAGCAGACGAGGCTATCCATGCTTACAAGTACGCTACTTCTCTCAAACCAACTTCCCACCCTCCAATATTCCTCCACACCAGAACGATTCGATGAAACCTGGGAAGCCCCCTTGGCTACCCTTTTAGGACTCGGACGCGCTGCTGGGGCTGACTTTATTGAATTTTTCTTAGAACGTCGCAACTATATTAGTTGTCTTGCAGAAGACGACGCTATTACAAGTATTTCACCAAGTTTAGCTACAGGTGCAGGAGTTAGAGTCTTTCGTGGCAAAGCCGATTGCTACGTTAGTACAAATAACCTTTCGTTTTCCGGATTGAAAACTGCCTTAGAAAAGGGTCTTTCCATCTTAGGTTTACATTTACCTGCACCTAGTAATTTTATACCAGAAATTAATTTAGAATTACTGAGAGACTACGCTACTAAACGAGGCAAAGATGGCTGGCTACCTCTGTGTAGTTCTATCCGAGAAATGGGAGAAGTTCTCCTTGACGGTACTGCCCACCTCAAACGAAAAGCTAGCCACGTCCAATCGCGCCGCGCTACCTATTTTCGGGATTGGCAAGAAGTTTTAGTCGCTGCCAGTGACGGCACTTTTGCTCGTGACATTCGCCTCACTCAATCTGTAGGATTCAACCTTTTGTGTGCAGATGGTGCAAATCGTGCCTCCATTGGTGAACGCGCTGGTAATACTAGCGATGCTAACTTCCTGAGAACTTGGGATTATCAACAAGCATCCGAGCAAATCGCAGAATCTGCTGGCAAAATGCTTTACGCAGATTATGTAGAATCAGGCACTTACCCCATTATTATGGCTAATCACTTTGGGGGAGTCATCTTTCATGAAGCTTGTGGACATTTGCTAGAAACCACTCAAATTGAACGCAAAACCACACCCTTCGCCGATAAAAAAGGTGAAAAAATTGCCCACGAAAGCCTAACAGCCTGGGATGAAGGACGAGCAGAAAATGCCTTCGGTACAATTGACATGGATGACGAAGGTATGCCAGCTCAAAGAACTTTATTAATTGAAAAAGGTGTTCTCAAAAACTTTTTAGCAGATAGAGCAGGTTCTTCGCGTACCGGACATCCCAGAACTGGAAGTGGTCGTCGCCAGAATTATACTTTCGCTGCTGCTAGCCGGATGCGTAATACCTATATTGCTACTGGCGAACATACAAATGAAGATTTGTTTGCCTCTATTGATAAAGGTATTTACTGTAAAAAAATGGGTGGTGGTAGTGTTGGTGCTACTGGTCAATTTAACTTCGGTGTCGATGAAGCTTACCTAATTGAGAATGGCAAAATCACTAAACCGCTAAAAGGAGCCATCCTCATCGGTGAAGCCAAAGAAATTATGAATAAAATTTCTATGTGTTCTCAAGATTTGGAACTTGCACCTGGATTTTGCGGTTCTGTAAGTGGCAGTATCTACACCACAGTCGGTCAACCCCACATCAAAGTAGATTCAATTACCGTCGGTGGACGCTAAATAATTCTTCGTATCTTCGTGTCTTCGTGGTTGATACACAAAGACACAAAGATAAAACTTTTCGCGTTACAAAATTAAAAAATTGACTATGCCGAATATCAACGAAATTGCCAGTTATGCCAAGGACAATGCTAATAAACTTGGCATCAAAAAATTCGATGTTTATGGCTCAACAGTAGATGAAACCAGTGTCCAAGTAGACCAAGGTGAGCCAAAACAAGTTAAAGCTTCAAATCGTTCTGGTGTGACTGTTCGTGTCTGGAATGAAGATAATACAATGGGTGTTACCAGTACTACAGATGTAGACCCCAAAGGATTGGAATTAGCTTTAAAAACAGCTTATGAAGCTAGTTTTTTTGGCGTTAAAGAAAATGTTCCTGATTTTAGTCCAGAAGCCACTATTCCTATCCCAAATACACCTGACGACAAATCACCCCAAGCACCTGTTTCAGAACTGATATCAAAACTTTTGCTGGCAGAACAAGAATTATTGATATTTCATCCAGCAATCAAGGGTGTGCCTTACAACGGCTTAGCGCAAAGAGACATTGACAGATTCTATCTTAATAGTGAAGGTGCAGCTAGAACCGAATCTCATTCTTTGGCATCAGTTTATCTTTACAGCAAAACTGAAGAAGAAGGCAAAAAACCACGCAGTGCAGGTGCTTTTAGAATCAACCAAAGTTTAGATAATTTAGATATTCATGGTTGTATTAAAGAAACGGCCGATAAAACTATCAGTCATTTAAACTATGAGAAAATTAAGACTGGTAAATATCGCGTTGTTTTCTCTCCGGAAGCCTTCTTAAGCCTTTTGGGTGCTTTTTCTAACTTGTTCAATGCTCAAAGCATTTTGGACAAACAAAGTTTATCTACTCCTGATGATTTAGGAAAGCAAATTGCTTCTTCTTTAATCTCAGTATGTGATGATGCATTGCATCCTGCTAATGTAGGGGCAGAAAGTTTTGATGGTGAAGGAACTCCCACTCGCAAAGTTTCATTAATTGAAAACGGCATTTTAACGGGCTTTCTTCATAGTGCCGGGACTGCTAAAAGAATGAATGCCAAGCCTACAGGCAACGCAAGTATTGGTGCAAAGGTCAGCATCAGTCCCAATTTTTATCACGTCTTTGCGGCAAAAAATTCCGAGCAGGAGTTAAGTCTAGAAACTGCTGAAAATGTAGTTTTTATCGATGACTTACAAGCTCTCCATGCAGGAGTTAAATCCTTACAAGGCTCTTTTTCTCTGCCTTTCGATGGTTGGATAGTTAACAAAGGTGTTAAAACAAGCATTGAATCAGCAACAGTTGCTGGTGATTTCTTAGAACTTCTCAAGTCAATTATTTATGTGGAAAAAGAAGTTGAGTTAACGCCAGGAGGAGTTGCTCCCAGAATTTGGATTGATGAATTGTCAATTACAGGAGATTAAAGTTATAAGTTATGAGTTTTTATGCAAAACTCATAACTACTTACTATGTTTATTATCATTCTTCTCCACCAACACCAAGGGTTATATCCAAACCATCAGCACCACTGACATCTGTACCAATCATTACAGCACCGTCTACCTGAGCATTGTATAACTGAGCATCGCTCAAATCAGCATTGATTAAATTGGCATTATTGAAAGTAGTACCACTAGCAAAAGCTTCGGTTAAATTAGCCCCTTGTAAATTAGCCCCTTGTAAATCAGCACCTTCTAAGTTAGCAGCTTCCAAGTTGGCATTTTTCAAGTTAGCATTTCTTAAATCAGCACCAATCAAATGTGCCCCTCTGAGATTAACACCTTGTAGATTGCATCCATAACAAGCTCTGGTTGCTATTAAGCGTTTTACTTGTTGGCTCTGACTTTCGGCGACCTCAGCCCTTAAAGGAGCAGCTAGAGCAATGGTACTGAGTAAAGCTGTGGCTGTCAAAAATATCGATTTCATGATTTATTTATTATTTACCTTCAACATTTGTATGAGATAAAGTTAAGTATTCAACCTCATACCGCCCCATAATCGCAAATTCTCGATATTCTGTCTTCATACGATGGGCAGAATTTACTGATTAAAAAATCAACTGTAAGATTACTCCTTCAGTTAGAGCGAGGAATATCGAATTATGTCATTACTTACGCAAAATCATGGGAAAACTAACCGCAAAGATACAAAGTTAAGAGGGGTTCAGAGAGTTCTTGCATAAGTCCTAAAATATTCTCAAAGGTGTTTTTGAACTTCAATTTAGGTAAAAGAAAGGCTTTGAGAATTATTTTATGTCATTTTTAATCAATAATTTTAATAGTAAAATGATGACAATTGGACATGAAAATACTAAGTATAATTAAGTCCAACAAATATCTATATTTATAACTTGCTAAGATTTATTATAATTTAACTAAAGGCAGAGTTTCTCATAATTAACAAAAGCTAAATAAGTTTATTGAAACCATAACTTTAAGTATAAAACTAAATCCGATAAAAGCGATTACCAGTAATGCTTTAAGCAACAAAAATACGGTAAGCTTTTATAGCTCAACTCTAACAAAAATTTTCCTATGATTAAGGGGAGATCATCTCAATGGAGAAAGTAAAAATGCTAGAAGAATATCGTCAGCATGTTGCCCAAAGAGCAGCATTAGGCATTCCCCCCTTACCATTAGATGCAAAGCAAACATCTGATTTGTGTGAATTGCTGAAAAAGCCACCTAAGGGTGAAGAAAGTACATTATTGCATTTATTGCGCGATCGCGTACCCCCCGGTGTTGATGCTGCTGCTTATGTGAAGGCTGGATTTCTTACGGCCATTGCCAAAAAAGAAATTACCACTCCTTTGATTTCACCGATTGAAGCAGTAGAATTACTAGGAACAATGGTAGGGGGTTATAATGTGCAGTCATTAATCGATTTGCTGCAATCGCCTACTACATCTTTATCAGATTCTTCTGATACACCTTTAGTCATGGGAGGGGAAGGAAAGGAACCCATAGCCACATACGCTGCTGACGCTTTAAGTAAAATCTTGCTAGTATATGATGCTTTTCATGATGTTTTGGAATTATCTAAAACAAATCCTTACGCCAAGCGAGTGATTGATTCGTGGGCAGAAGCTGAGTGGTTTACTATTCGTCCACAGCTACCAGAGTATATTAATGTCACGGTTTTTAAAGTTCCTGGCGAAACCAACACCGATGACTTATCCCCCGCCACTCACGCCACAACTCGCCCGGATATTCCTCTACACGCCCTAGCAATGCTAGAGTCACGGCAACCGGGCAGTTTAGAAACCATTGCCGAATTGAAGCAGAAAGGTTATCCCGTTGCTTATGTTGGAGATGTAGTCGGTACTGGTTCTTCACGTAAATCTGCCATCAACTCGGTATTGTGGCATTTGGGCAATGATATTCCTTTTGTACCCAACAAAAGAGCTGGAGGGTATATATTAGGTAATGCGATCGCGCCAATCTTTTTTAACACTGCTGAAGATGCCGGTGCTTTGCCTATTCAATGCGATGTCACCAAACTAGAAACTGGGATGGTGATTACTATCTATCCTTACAAAGGTACAATCACCAACGAAGCAGGTGAAGTTATTTCTACCTTCACCCTCAAACCCGATACTATCCTCGATGAAGTCCGTGCAGGTGGACGCATCCCCCTACTTATTGGGCGCACCCTCACCGACAAAACCCGCGCAGCCCTCGGTTTACCACCCAGTACCTTATTTATCCGTCCCCAGCAACCCAACGATACAGGCAAAGGCTACACCTTGGCACAAAAAATGGTGGGTAAAGCCTGCGGATTACCTGGTGTCCGTCCGGGTACTTCTTGTGAACCCATTATGACTACTGTTGGTTCCCAAGATACCACAGGCCCCATGACCCGCGATGAATTAAAAGAACTCGCTTGTCTGGGCTTCAGTGCAGACTTAGTGATGCAAAGTTTTTGTCATACTGCGGCGTATCCCAAACCAGTTGATATTAAAACTCACCAAGAACTACCAGACTTTTTCTCTCAACGTGGCGGTGTGGCTTTACGTCCTGGCGATGGCATTATTCACTCTTGGCTGAACCGAATGTTGCTACCAGATACCGTCGGTACAGGTGGCGACTCTCACACCCGCTTCCCCTTGGGTATTTCCTTCCCCGCTGGTTCTGGGTTAGTAGCCTTTGCTGGGGCTTTGGGTGTCATGCCTTTAGATATGCCAGAGTCGGTGTTAGTGCGTTTTAAAGGGGAATTGCAACCCGGCATTACTCTAAGAGATATTGTGAATGCAATTCCCTATGTAGCCATGCAAAAAGGTTTGCTGACAGTAGAGAAGCAAAACAAGAAAAATATCTTTTCTGGCAAGATTCTAGAAATGGAAGGCTTGCCAGATTTGAAAGTGGAACAAGCTTTTGAACTTACCGATGCTAGTGCAGAACGTTCTTGTGCGGGTTGCACCATTAAATTGAGTATTGAGACAGTTAGCGAATATCTGCGTTCTAACATTACGTTATTAACGAATATGGTAGCGAGGGGCTATCACGATGAGCGTACCATTATGCGCCGCATTGCTAAGATGCAGGAATGGTTAGCGAATCCTGTGTTGATGGCAGCTGATGCAGATGCAGAATATGCCGAAATCATTGAAGTTGATTTGAACGAAATCACAGAACCAATTGTAGCTGCTCCTAATGATCCTGATAATGTGAAATTATTATCGGCAGTTGCGAATGATCCTGTACAAGAGGTATTTGTTGGTTCTTGTATGACAAATATTGGTCATTATCGGGCAACTAGCAAAGTGTTAGAAGGTGCAGGTGAAGTCAAAACTCGTTTATGGATTTGTCCACCCACACGCATGGATGAACACCAACTTCAAGAAGAAGGTGTATATGATATTTTTAATGCTGCAAATGCGCGTACAGAAATGCCTGGTTGTAGTTTGTGTATGGGCAATCAAGCACGAGTTGCTGATGGCACAACGGTATTTTCTACCTCAACTCGTAACTTCAATAATCGCATGGGTAAAGATGCACGAGTATACCTTGGTTCCGCAGAATTAGCCGCAGTTTGTGCATTGCTGGGACGCATTCCTACAGTTCAAGAATATATGGACATTGTGGCGCAGAAGATTCATCCTTTTGCTGATGATTTATATCGGTATTTAAACTTTGATCAAATCACTGGTTTCGAGGATGAAGGGCGAGTAATTGCGTTAGAAGATATGCCGAGAATTGAGGATATTTTGGGTATGCCTACGGCTGCGAGGTAGGTAGTATAGTAGGGTGGGCAATGCCCACCTGATTATGTAATATTAATAGGTCAACAAAAATTGCCAAATCTCAGTATTTTCTCATATTCTTTTTATCTGGACTTCAGCACAAAAGGCTAATATTATTAACAGCATTTTTGTTATAGTGATTTTATAGTGACCAGTCTGAGAAAATGGCATCGTCTCACTTCTAAAATTCCTGGTCAGATTTATCTTTGGCTAGCAATTGTGATCTTTGGAGCGTCTAGTGCAGTTACCCGTAAACTGACAGAAATCGGCGCTAAACATTTCATGGATGGACAGAATCCCATTTCTTTGTGTAATGTTTTGTTTGTAGGAAACCTATGCGCCTTAATAGTTTTGGTAATCATCTATAGGCGACAGTGTAACAAAACAGTTTTAAAACAAATCTCCCGTCAAAATTGGTACATTCTGACAATAATAGCTATTTTATCAGGAGCGATCGCTCCTGGTTTAATTTTTCAGGCGCTGGCACTGACTAATGTCAACAACGTTATTTTAGTCGGTAGATTGGAACCGCCTTTGACTTTGGCTTTGTCGATTTGGTTACTAAAAGAACGAGTATATTTTTGGGAAATTGTCGGAGCGATCGCAGCATTCATTGGAGTTACTCTAACAATCTTTTTACAACCACTAGATCCAGCCATGATAAATATGGCAGGTTTGCATTTAGGCTTAGGAGAACTTTTGGCCGTAGCTGGATCGCTGGCTGTAGCAGTAGCCACACTTATTAGCAAAAAATATCTCTCTGTTATTCCTTTAGGAATCTACACTATTTTTCGTACTGCCTTGGGAACTGTGATCTTTTTCTTGCTAGCTTTAATACTTTATGGTCAGGATCATTTTATGGGTGTATTCTCACCTTTTTTATGGCAGTGGATGTTAGTGTATGGTGTCGTAATTGTAGTTTTAGGTCAATCGTTTTGGCTAAAGGGTTTAAGAGATTCCACTGTGTCTATGACTTCTTTAATTGGCTCTTTTACTCCAATTGTAGGTATTCTAGCAGCTTATTTGATACTGAATGAAGCTCCGACACAGGCTCAATACATAGGAGGTAGTTTAGTTTTTGTGGGCATATTTGTTAGCCAATTAGGTACTTGGCATCAGACTCGCCAAAGAGTTGCCCTAGAACAGGTAAGGTCTATGCAAGCACAACAAGAAGTAGAAACTGACGTGGGATTTAAAGGAATTTAAGGCGTTGCATAAATGCGGGATGATTTTTATCACGCAGAGGCGCAGTGAACCAGCGCTGCGGGAGGGTTAGCCCGACCCAGGCGACTGGTGAATCCGAAGGGAGGTGCAGAGAGAATAAAGAGTTTTAGATCTCAACACATAAATTTCATCCCTTGATTCAGCAACGCCGAATTTAAATATTTGGTTTTTGCAGACACATTCATCTTTAAGACTGAACTAAGTGAGGAAATCGTAATGTAGCCTGGGTCTTGAGACAGAGTGTCTACGCGCTAAGCGTAGCTATGCCGCAGGCTTTACGGGTCTACGACGTTCCTCAACCCAACCTACATTGACATTGTAGTTTTTTGTGAAAAAATCACCCGTTAAGGCAAAATTCACAACCTAGCTGGAGTGATTGATAATAAAGACAGGTGTTATATTTGCTTTGGTTATGTACTTAACTTGGTTAGACAGCAATAGTTGGCTACTTGAAATCGGTAATCAACGAATACTGATTGATCCTTGGCTGGTTGGTTCGTTAACTTTCAGTAACTTGGATTGGTTGTTTAAAGGCTCTAAATCTCAAGAACGCCCCATACCAGAAAATATTGATTTAATTCTGCTGTCTCAGGGTTTAGAAGACCATGCTCACCCACCAACGCTAAAGCAGCTTGACCATCAAATTCAGGTTGTGGCTTCTCCTAATGCTGCAAAAGTAGTACAAGAATTGGATTATACTTCTGTGACATCTTTGGCTCATGGGGAAAGTTTCACATTGAATAATCAAGTAGAGATTACAGCTTTTCCTGGCTCTCCCATTGGCCCTACTCTGGTAGAAAATGGTTATCTCCTCAAAGAGCTAGCAAGTGGTTTAACGCTTTATTACGAGCCTCACGGCTATCATTCTCCGCAAGTTAAACAAGTTGCACCAGTGGATGTAATTATTACACCAATTGTTGACTTGGCACTACCTTTACTGGGGCCGATTATTAAAGGAACAAACAGTGCATTGGAAGTGGCAAAATCTCTACAACCACAAGTAATGCTCCCCACAGCAGCCGGAGGAGATGTGACGTTTGAAGGTTTGCTGATGAAATTATTGCAAGCTGCCGGGAGTGCAGAAGAATTTCGGGCGCTACTAGAAAAGAACAATTTGAAAACGCAGGTAATTGATCCTACTCCAGGCGATCGCTTTGAATTATGCTTAGAAGAGCATAAAACTCTACCTATAAGTGGGTAAAGTTTTGTCAGTGGTCAGTGGTCAATAGTAACGATGTTTTTAAGACCACCCATAAGAATATGGAGTATTAAACCAGATAAAAAACAACTAACAACTAACAACTGACAACTGACAACTAATAACTAACCCGCGTAGTATAAATCAAAAACTAAACGCATGTTATCTTTTCCCGTTCCTGCTTTTTTTAGCTCCTACTGGAATAATAGCTTTCACCTCAAGCATCATTTACAAACATTTTTGAATTTAGATCCAGACCTTTTGCAAGCTAATATTCTGGCAGGCCAACAAAAGATGTCTGATTTAGGTCAAAATAATTTTCAGTGGGAAACAGTAACTGAATTTTATAACAACCAAGTAGGTAATAATTATTTATTTGATTTAGCATCCTTTCATTTGGGAAGCCAAGACTATATTCAAGATACCTTATGCTTAATTGCAGACCAAGCTGATGGCAAAGTACTAGATTTTGGTGGAGGTCTTGGTACTCATGCGATCGCAGCTGCTTTTTGCCCTAAAGTAACACAAGTAATCTACTGTGATATTAATCCTATTCATTGTGAATTTGTCAAATATCGGGCAAAAAAACTAGGTTTGGAGGATAAAATTATTTGTTCTTTGCAATTCCCGACTACGGAAAATTTTGACACCATTTTATGTTTTGATGTTTTAGAACACTTGCCAGATCCAATTCAACAATTGTTAGATTTTTATCATGTTCTATCATCGAACGGCAAGTTAATCGTCAATTGGTACTTTTCACAAGGACTAAACAATGAGTTTCCTTTTCATATAGAAGATCCACAAGTAGTAGAAAAGTTTTTTCGGACAATTCAACGGTATTATTTAGAAGTTTTTCACCCTTATTTAATTACAGCTCGTTGTTATAGGAAGTTGCTGGAGCCTACTGTTTAGTATGGGGCATGGGGCAGATACTGTTGGTCAATTAATTGAGGGATATAACCCCCACCATAAAATCCTTCGCTTTGCGTTGTTCTCCCGCCCTGCAATTAATTGCGGGCTAATAGCCCAAGTGCGTTGAAACGCACTGAGAAATATTGGAAATATTCAATTGATGGGTCAAACCCCCACCTGATTCGCCAACAGCATCCGGGGCATGGGGAAGAATTATATTAAGTTTTGGTTTTTTGTTTTGACTCGCTGATATAATTCTTCCATTGTTTCAATAAACGAATTATTCTTTGGCCAGAAAGCGGGAAAATCTCCTTGCTTTTTAATTAGAATTGCTGATACACCGCTAGGGGTGGGAACTTCAATGGTTTGTGGTAATCGCTTGGTTCCTAACCAAAATTCCCTTGCAGTTGGCTTTTCGTCAATAGATTGTTTGGCTAATTGGGTGTAAAAAGATATGGAAGTTTCTAAAGAGATTTCTTTAGCATTTAGTTCTTCTGCAAGTGCTTTACCTAATGGGGAATCAGCAAGTTTTGTTTGCAGTTCTGCTTGAGATAATCCTCGAAGTTCAAATAATAAAAATGGGTTATTGTCTAGTTGAGAAGCTACGAGATAATAAACTCCGGCGATATGTTTGCAAGGATTGGCATAATCGGGACAGGAACATTTAGTAGTGAAGTCTTTGCTACTGTGGGGTAATAAATGTAGTCCTAATCGAGAAAAAGTATCTTCAATGTTTTCTGGTACTTCATTCAGCAGTAATCGAGATACAGTGCTAGCTTTAGAAGAAAGCTTTTTAATAGCTTCATTCCAGCTTGTTTTGGCGATAGGTTTAATTTCAATAGCTATCTTGTAAATTGGTACTGTATAAACACCAAAATATGGATTAATTGAACCTTGGACTTGAGCAGTAATTTTATTTTGGTCAATATCAAAATTCAAAACTTTACCACCACTAGCATAAGAACGCCCTCGTTTGAGTCGATTATCATCTGTAAAGTTTTCTAATGCTTTAATAAAGCGATCGCCCCACCAAGTTCGACTAAATTTAGTCATAAAATTTACTCCAAAATTGCACTTTTATTTAATGCGATTAATTGCTTAAAGGCTTCATTATTTAATTCTGTTAGCCATGATTCATCACTACCAACTATAGCAGAAGAGAGTTTTTTCTTATCTTCAATCATTTGGTCAATTCTTTCTTCTAAAGTACCAATGGAAACAAATTTATGCACAAAAACATTCTTTTTTTGACCAATCCGAAAAGCGCGATCTGTTGCTTGGTCTTCAACGGCTGGATTCCACCAACGGTCAAAATGAAAGACGTGATTAGCTTTAGTTAAGGTAATACCAACACCACCTGCTTTTAGTGAAAGAATAAATACAGATGGTTCTGTATCTGGTTCTTGAAATTCATTAATCATCTGTTCGCGGCGTTTGCGAGTAGTGCCACCATGTAAGTAATAAGTATTGCAATGCAGCCGATGTTTAATATGTTTTTCGATGTTTTCGCAAACTTCAGTAAATTGACTAAATATTAGTAAACTTTCTCCTTCTGCAACTGCTTCATCTACCATTTCCGCTAATCGGCTAAGTTTATGCGATCGCTCGGTAGAAAATTCACTGTTATCTTGTAAAAATTGGGCTGGATGATTACAAATTTGTTTCAATTTCATCAATGTTGCAAGTATTAGTCCTTTACGTTTAATACCTTCTGTCTGTTGTAATTTTTCTTCTACATCTTTGACTACTACTTCGTAAAGTGATGCTTGTTCTTTTGTCAAGTTGGTGTAGAGTTTTTGTTCAACTTTATCAGGTAAATCGTTAATAATCGATTGGTCGGTTTTGACGCGTCGCAAAATTAGAGGTTCAACTAACTTTTTCAAGGTAGTCGATTTTACCCGGTCGTTATCTTTTTGAATAGGAACTTCAAAGGACTTACGAAATTGAGCTTCTTTACCCAGATAACCGGGATTGAGAAAGTTAAAAATTGACCACAAATCTAGTAAGCGGTTTTCTACAGGTGTTCCTGTTAACGCTAACCGATGTTTTGCCGAGAGTTTCAGAATAGCTTTGGTTTGCGCGGCTTTGGGATTTTTGATGTTTTGTGCTTCATCTAAAACCAGGCGTTGCCATTCGACGCTATTTAATAATTTCTCATCCTTACGAGCTAAGGTAAAGGAAGTAATGATCACATCGTGCTGCTGACAAGCAACTTTAAACTCTTTCGAGTCTTGCAGGCGATCGCTACCATGATGCACCATAGTTTTTAAATGAGGTGCAAACTTGGCAATTTCTTTTTGCCAATTCCCCACAACAGAAGTAGGTGCAATTAACAGCGTTGGTAAAAGAGTTTCGTGTAAATCCTTCTCTTGTACTAATCTCGCAATCACCTGTACCGACTTACCCAAACCCATATCGTCTGCTAAACAGCCATTTAAACCCAAACGTTCCAAATATTCCAGCCAAGAAACGCCCCGCTTTTGGTATTCTCTCAAGTTTCCTTGCAGATTTAATTGGTCAGAAATTGGTTCTAATCGGCTTTTATCTTGTAGCTTCGCTATCATCTCCGACAGCACATCATCATGTTCAATTTCCCATTCTTCCCCAACTTCGGCACTGCGTTGGAGAAATTCCAGCAAATTCATTTGGGGCTGTTCATCGCCGTGAGATTGCCAAAATTCCAGTAATTGCTGCATTTTATCTCGATCTAGCTCCATCCACTGACCGCGAAAATGCACTAGGGGAGATTTGGCATTAATTAGTTGTTCCCATTCTTGAGGGGTGACGACTTGCTCACCAATCGCTAACTCATATTGATACTGTACTAGTGAATCTAAACCAAAGTAACTTTTTGTCTCGCCTTTAGTGGGGGCAAGTTTACGTCCTGATGCTTGCAGGCGAATTTTGGCGCGACGACGACCTGCGGGAGTATACCAAGCAGGTACAATTACTTTAAATCCAGACTCTTCCAACACCCAAGCACTTTCTTTGAGGAAGTCAAAGGACTCATCTAAAGTCAGTTGCATAGCTGTGGGTTGATCTGTTTCCAATCCTTGCCACAGTTTGGGATACATTCTGGCTGCATAACCCAAATTTAACAACAAATTAGTTTCAAATTCTTTGCCAAACTTTTTGTAGACATCAGTTTTAGCAGTTTTATTCATATTCCAATAGTCTGCCAACTCCAACTTCAAAGAAGGATCTTGTTTACTAGCTACCAAAAACTGCATTTGCCAGTTATCTATCTCTTCAGTAGGAGGGGAATGTAACTGAAAGCAAAGATGAAAAGGTGAGTCTGCTTGAGTGCGGGTAATTTTGGCTTTCCAAGCTTGCCATTGCTTGTATTCTTCTAGTGCAGCATTTGTTGTTAACGGGTTATGTCGTTGGGGATAAAAGCAATAATCAATGAGAGAATCGGCAATTTGCTTGTCAAAAGCGGCTGTAGAGGGTGTATGCGTCACTAAATCGTTAAGTACACATTCCGAAAAGTGACGCAACAAAGTTTCTTTATCGAAGAACTCAATATTATTGGCTGTTGTAGAACCTGCCACACAAATCAGCGGCATATAATCAACATATTTTTGAATATTAGCTGTGTATTCCTCAGAAATAATTTCCCAGGTAGCGTAAACTTCAAATGGCGGCGAAGTTGGTAGTTTGCTTTTTTTCTTAGTCTTCGTAGCTTCTAACTGCCGATATTTCAATGCCGGAATATATTGATCTTTAAGAATTATTTGCTTAAAAGCTTGGGTGTAGTGATACCAAAACAATAAATCAGAACCGAGTTGAATATCACCAGAATTATATAGTGCTAAAAAATGAATATCGTTGAGGAGCTTAATTACGTTGATTGCTAGTTCAGCTTTGGCAGATATCACTGTTTGATAACAATCCACTTGCCAATACTGAAATTCCTCGTAATCTTCGGGAATTTCCACTTCCAAATACTTAACTAATTCAGGTGAAGGGATGGGTTGATTATTGATAGTTGGCAGGGCAAAGTATTTTGGAGAGATACGCTGACTTAATTTAGGCGCTGGTTCTTTAATTCCTAACTCTTGGGTGAGAAACGTGATTAATTCATTCTGTGGCAAATGTCCGGGATGAGTGTGTGGACGATTAGTACGGCTTTTTTTCACAATAGGGGTTTCTACCCACAAGTAAAAAGCGCCTGACTGAATAAAGCCAGTCTCTGCATTGGGTATCCAGCTGCCATGAAGGACTTTCATAGTTGCAATACCTCTGGATGAGTAGAAATTTTAGTGGTTTAGAATTACTTTACCAAATGGAGGTAACAGTAACATTTTTAAAGCTACCTTGTACACCCAAGTTTTTTAGAGTTGCTGCGTAACGCAGGATAGATTAATTTTTACAGATTGATGTATTGGCATTGCAGGTCGATGTATTGGCATTACAAATCGATGTATTGGCATTACAAATCGATGCATTGGCATTACAAGTTGATGCATTGGCATTACAAGTCGATGCATTGGCATTACAAGGTGATGTATTAGCATTACAAATCGATGCATTGGCATTACAAGGTGATGTATTAGCATTACAAATCGATGCATTGGCATTACAAGTCGATGTATTGGCATTGCAGGTCGATGATTTCTCAACTTTATTCCAATTCAGTGCTTATACCGTGCCGGAATTGCTGTGATTATGAGTAGAAAGATATCAAATCTGATACTTTTAAGGCGATGTTATTAAAAATAAGTGGTATTGTAGGAGCGATCGCTGTTTTATTCAGTAGTGGTACTGCGATCGCTGAAGATATAGAAAGATATATCACGGTAGGGCATGACAAGTTAGGCAACCGGATAGCTCTAGATATAGAAACTATTAGCGGCACAACATACAAGCTTTATGGCATGTATGGTGATGGTATTTTTGAGACTACATTCTCGGCATCATGCGGACAATCGCGGCTGTTTCTCGATCATATTGCCATTTACGGCTCAGGAGGACAAGTACTTCAAGAAGAGCAAAAAACAGGGGAAGTCGCTTTTGTAGCAAGTTCTTCCCCAGGTAAGGCAATGCAAATTGTCTGCAAAAAGACTGGCGCTAGTGGTTGGTAAAAGGTTTATCGTGGTTCAGGATTTTTTTACCACTAGGGTACTAAGACACAAAGAGTTTTGGTGATCAAATACAGGTTTTTTGTTAATTTGATCTCGCTCTATTAACGAAATCAACTTTGCCATTCCGTAATTCATCAATTGATGGCATTTGATTCAACCGCATCAGTTCAGAAATTGCTGCTGTTTCTTGATCTCGATGGCTAGTTGCAACTGCTAATACTTGATTTTTGGCGACGTAGAAGGCAATAAATTCCTGCTTTTGTAGATCCCCATCTATGATAATTTCGTCCCAACTTTCAGCGTGTCCAACGTAGCGTAACGGAAATTTGAATTGCATTGTCCAGAAAAAGGGCAGTCCTCTAAATTTGACTGATTTTCCCGCCATATTATGAGCTGCAATTCGTCCTTGTTGAGCCGCAACGCGCCAGTGTTCAACACGAATCGATTCGCCTGTGCGCCAGTCAAGATAACGAGCAATATCACCAGCAATGTAGAGTCCATCAGCTGCACGTAAGTATTCATCAACTACAACACTGTGATCTTTAGGATGTAAGTTGACATCTTGCAGAAAATCTGTTGCAGGTTGTACGCCAATCCCTATAATTACTATATTTGCAGCCAAGCGATCGCCATTATCTAAAATTACAGTTTCTACTTGACCATTACCCTCAAATTTTACTGCTTTACTATTAAATTTGAAGTTAACGCCATTTTCTTCATGCACTTGTTGAAATCTTTTACCGATTTGCTCACCAAAAATTTTCTTCAAAGGCACATCGTCTGGTGAGACAATAGTGACATCAAAGCCTTGCTGAGTTAGCGCTGCTGCTGTTTCCATGCCAATAAAACTAGAGCCAATCACCACCGCTCGTCCCTTTGACTCGGCAGCTGTCAAAATATGATTAGCATCCTCAAAACTACGTAATGTAAAGATGTTTCGTAAATCTGCACCAGGAACATCTAGCTGACGTGGCTTGCCGCCTGTGGCTACTAACAGCGCATCATAGCTCAATGAATCACCATTGCTAAAGGTGAGTTTTTTTGCTGTTGTGTCTACTTGCTTGACTTGCTGATTTAACAGCACTTCAATATGATGTTCATCATAAAACTCTGGCGATCGCAGTGGCATTTCCTCTGGAGATGCCTTACCTGCTAAGTAAGCTTTACTCAGTTTAGTGCGATCGTAAGGCAGTTTATCTTCTTTGGTAATCATCACAATGCGCCCCTGATATCCAGCAGTTCGCAAAGTTTCTGCGGCGTGAGTACCTGCTGTGCCTGCACCTAAGATGACAAATGTTCGCCCATCAATGTTAGGGTCGAATTGTGCCATATCTGGCGATCGCAATCCTGTGGTATTTTCTGGTACGCTAACAATGACGTTTTCTCCTTCTACCCGCACTTCATAACAAGCTAAAGCATCCAAACCAGGGGGTTGGTTTTGATCGCCATTTGTCACATCAAAACAGGCATTATGCCACGGACAAACTACATGATGTCCACTCAATACACCTTTCGCCAGAGGCGCACCATAATGACTACAATGTGCGCCAATGGCATAAAACTTGCCATCTAATTTGTTCAGTAAAACTTCTTTTTCGCCTACACGCACCTGTCGCATGTCACCATCTTTGAGGTCATTGACATTGGCGGCGATCGCTTCTATATATTTCATAAATATTCTCAAATGGACAACAGTTGAATCATTACGAATTACACACTGGCGACTGAACCACCATCTACCCGGTAGTTAGCACCTAAAACAAAACTTGATTGTTCAGAACACAAAAAGCCAATCACAGCCGCTACTTCTTCGGGTTTACCGCGTCGATTCAGTTCGAGATGAGGGCGTTGTTCTTCGAGAAAACTTGCCACAGCCTGATCAAAGTCAACACCCATTTTTTGCGATCGCTTTTCCATCATCGCATCTGTCATGGGGGTGGCAACAAAAGCAGGAGAAACTGTATTTACTAACACACCATCTTTGCCGTAGGCTTTTGACAAGCCTTTGGCAAGGTTAAGCACACCAGCTTTGCAAGCACAGTAAGGTAGTTCATCTGCATAAGGCTGTACAGCATCTTCTGAACTAATTAAAACTACTCGTCCCCAACCAGCCTCACGCATTAACGGAATAAAGGCGCGACAGGTACGTACTGCTGCCATTAAATCTACTTCAATAGCCTTGTACCAATCTTCATCGCTAATTTCTAGAAAATCTCCAGTAGCTCCGGTAATACCTGCTGCATTCACTAAGATGTGAACTGTACCAAAATGCTCAAGAATTTGGCGTTTACCTGCTTCAATTTCTTCAGGTTTGGTTAAGTCTACCTGAACTCCCAGCACTTCTCCAAAGGGTTTTATCTTTTCGACGGCGTGCTGAAGTGACTCTGAGGTTTTGTCAATGAGAGCTACCTTTGCCCCCTCACGAGCTAGCAGTTCGGCTGTTGCTTTACCAATACCAGAATCACCTCCAGTAACTACAGCGATTTTACCTTTTAATCCAAGATCCATTATGCAATTCCTTATCTAGTAATTATTTCGTCTCAATAAACTCACAAATCGGTGAGACGATGATTAATTTCTAAAAGTTTAGTGAGACAGTTTTAACTTTGACATCTCACTTTATTAAAAATAAATTCAGTTATTCAACTAATCATAGATATATTTATGAAATCAATTATTCAGTCTTAAGACGGATATCAACCAATTAATATCAAAGTAAAACCCCAGAACTGGGAGTTTCTGGGGCTATTAACCTGACCACCTTTATAGTTGTAATTGAAAAATCTTTGGAATGCCGCTTTGTGAAAGACTTATATATCTAGTTTTTGTCCAAAACACACTCGAAAAACAAAGCAAATAATTCATTTAAACAAAGTTCTCGCAATTTTTAATTTCTAGTTTTTGTCACTTACACTATAAACAGAAATCAAAAATACTGATTTTTGAACTTTTAGTGCTTTTATATAAAGATATAACTCAATAATTTATGTCTAAAATAATGTTTCTTATACCTTGATTTATCATCTGAAATAATTGAAACTAAAAACATCATGTACCACATGATTGTAGCCAAAAAGTGACAGAAAGCCTTACTAGTGTCCGCGTTTGCGGACATTTTTTTATTTATGATAGAAAGAGAAAAGAAGTTAGGGACTAGGAACTAGAGGCTAGAGGGTGTATTTCATCCACTTAAATTAGACACGTAGCATCTTGCCACAAACTACTGCCAAGGATAAAACAGGAAAGAGAAATATCGGGTTTACAAGCTATTTGAGGTAATTTACAAACAACTTTTAACTTATTCAGGATTTATGCACAATTAATGGAAAATTAAACCGCAGAGGACACGGAGAAATACAAATTTCAGAAAGTTCTTGCGTAAGTCCTGATTTATAAAACACTATTAATCCAGGAGTTTATATGGAGTCTCTTGACCTGAAATGGATACGCGCTCAATTTCCTGCACTTACACAAAAAATCAACGGTCAACCTGCAATTTTTTTTGATGGGCCAGGCGGCACTCAAGTACCAGGAGCGGTGCTAGATGCGATTAGTGATTATTTGGTAAAATCAAATGCCAATGCTCACGGGGCTTTTGCTACAAGTGCGCGTACAGATTTACTGATTACCTCTGCTCGTGCAGCGATCGCTGATTTTCTCGGTTGTAATAGTGATGAGGTGATATTTGGTGCAAATATGACCACCCTTACCTTTGCCGTGAGTCGGGCTATCGGTCGAGAACTGCAATCAGGCGATGAAATTATTGTGACGCGGCTTGATCATGCTGCCAATGTTTCCCCTTGGTATGCCTTGGAGGAAAAGGGTGTAATTGTCCGCATGGTGGATGTCAATATCGAAGACTGTACTCTAGATATGAGTGATCTAGAACAACAGATTAATTCGCAGACAAAGTTGGTGGCGATTGGTTATGCCTCCAACGCTGTGGGAACAATCAACGATATTGCCGCGATAGTACGTCTTGCCCATGCTGTTGGGGCTTTGGTATTTGTTGATGCAGTCCACTACACTCCTCATGCACCTATTAACGTACATGCCTTAGACTGCGACTTTCTCGCCTGTTCAGCTTACAAATTTTTCGGCCCTCATGTTGGTATTTTGTATGGTAAGCGGGAGCATCTTACTCGTTTTAGTCCTTATAAACTAAAACCAGCCCCAGAAGAAGTACCATTCTGTTGGGAAACTGGAACTCTGAATCATGAAGGTTTAGCAGGTATGGTGGCGGCGATTAACTACTTAGCAAAACTAGGTTGCCATGTCTCACCCTCAATTGATAGTGAATTGGTTGCAGCTTTGGCAACAGCTGATAAAGAAGGTTTAGAAACATTCCACTGTCCCAGCTTTCTCACCTCGCCAAATCAACCGAGTCACGAATTAGCATCTGCTTATCATAGTCGTCGGGCTGCCTTAGTTGCAGCAATGTCAGCGATTCAGCAATACGAAAGAGAATTGAGCCAAAAGCTAATTGCCGGACTGTTGGAAATTCCTGGTTTAAGTTTTTATGGCATCACCGATCCGGCTCGTTTTGCTTGGCGGACACCAACAGTAGCGTTTCGACTTGCGGGGCAAACACCTGAAACCACGGCTAAAGCATTAGGCGATCGCGGTATCTTTGCTTGGCATGGTAATTTTTATGCGATCAATTTGACTGAAAAGTTAGGAGTAGAAGCAAGTGGCGGTTTAATAAGAGTTGGATTGGCACATTACAATTGCGTTGAAGAGATTCACCAATTTTTGCAGGTGTTAAAGGAAGTTGCTGCTTGTAAAAACCAGTGATTTTCCCTAGCTGAAAATTTATGTTAACAGTGTAGACTTCTAGCTTATTGATTTAGAAATCTATCTTTCACATTGGCTAAATCTTTAGTTGTTCTGATAACTACATCAGAATATTTTTTTAATTCTTTCTGGAAATTATTAATTAAAAACTTCTCAGCTTCTTCTGAATCTTTTTGATCTATATGAGTTTTAGCCATTGCTTCAAATGTTGATGCATAAGCTAAACCCGCTATGACAACTCCAGTTACTGCTGTTCCTCCTGCGATCGCACTACCGACAATAGGAACTACACTTCTGAAAACATCCAAGCCTAATGTTGCTCCAGCAAAACCAACTAAAGTTTTTGTTGATAACCCTTCGTAAGTTAGTTGTAGGAACTTTCTTGCATCCCTAAATCCATACACGGATGCAATGGAAATAGGAAGAGATGCTTGTATTGCTAAGTTTGCTCCCGTTGATACACCTGGTATTGGAATAAAAGCACTTCCAAAAGTTGTTACTGCTGCTGCTGCAATTAACTTCCAAGCTAGTTCTCTCTTAGATTTCAAGTCAACAACCTGTGCTATTCTCACTGCATCTGCATAGATTTCAGGTAAATATTCGAGAGTTTTAGTAATTACTTCTTCTAAACCAAAAGGTTCGCAGATAGGTTTGCCTCTGATTATTAACGGCGAGGCGGCTATTTCAATAACATCATCTAATTGTGTGATGTCAAAATGTGATAGCGCAGTTTTAAGACTGTTAACCTCTTGTTCGCTTGCTCTATCAACTTGTGAAAGAACAATCAGCAGTGGTATACCATACTTACGAAGTAGGCTAATAATATCAATATCAAAGTGTTCAATTCTAGCTGAAGGAGCGCTAATAACATACCAAACTATATGAATTTGCTTTTCAGGTTCTGCTTTTTGTTTAGAAGATAAAAAATCAAAAACATTGTTAACAAAATCACTGCCTTTACCTAACTCATAGCCCGCAGAGTCATAGATATTTACAAGACCATTACTATAAAAATGAAAATCTTGAGTTACGGGTAAACCTGCACCTGTACGAGCTAAGTTTTCACCGAACACAGCATTAATCAGACTACTCTTTCCTGTCCCAGTTGCGCCAATGACAAGGATATTGGGAGCCTTAATTTTTTTGATTACGTCCGCTACTGCTTCCGCAACAGATAATTCTTCCATGAGCTGCCTACTTGGTGGGGGAATGAGAACCTTATATTATGTAGCCCTCTTTATATACCTTTTGTAGGAGCAAAATCAGAATTCTTAACTTCTCTCAAAATAGCAATTTCTTGACTAAGTGATGCTACTACATGGTTAGTTATTTCTGTGACGATGATTAGCGGCTTGCGATAACAGAGATTCGGCAAAGGCGATCGCTTCTGTGGCTGATTTACCTCCAGCTAATTGGGCGAGTTCGTCTCGACGTGTAGTTAAATTATCCAAACTCGTGACTCGGACAACAGTACGCTGTTCGGCGTTGCCGTTGTTAGCTTTTTTACCTTTGCCTTGAGTAATAATCTGCTTATCTACGCGGAAATGACGGTCAGCCATTGCAGCTACTAAAGGCTGGTGGGTGACACACAATACTTGATTGTTTTGACTCAATTGGTGTAATTTTTCGGCGATCGCTTGGGCTACTCTACCAGAAACCCCGACATCAATTTCATCAAATACTAGTGTTTCAGCGGCATCTATTTGAGAAAAGCAAGCTTTCAACGCCAGCAAAAACCGACTCATTTCACCCCCAGAGGCAATTTCTGTTAAAGGTTGCAACGGTTCTCCAGGGTTGGGACTAAACATAAAAGTAACTTTGTCTGCACCTGTGGCGGTTGGCACTGTCGGTACTATTTCAACTTGAAACTGTACCTTTTCCATTGCTAGGGGTTTAAGTTCCGATATCAGCCGAGATTCTAAATTATTAGCAGCTTGACGACGCAATTGAGTTAATTTTTGGCAAGCTTGAGTAAGTTTTGCTAAACAAGCTTGTTCTTGCTGTTCTAAACTTTCAATAGATTGTTCGCTGTCGTTAAGTTGAGCTAGTTCTGCTTGGATACGTTGATAATAGGCGATCGCTTCTGTCAATGTTGGGCCATACTTGCGGCAAACTTGTTTTAATTCCCTAATTCTCTCTTCTGCTTCCTCTAAGCGTTGGGGATCGGCTTCTAAGCTATCTCCATAAGCATTAATCTGTCTTCCTACTTCCATGATTACTGCTTGAGCATCCTTGACCATATCTAACAATGGTTGGAGTTGTACATCATATTCCACCATGTCAGTTAATGTTGCTTCGCTGTCTCCTAGTAAATCTGCTGCGGCTGGGGTTTCGTTATCGTTTTCATACAAAGCTTGGTAGAGTTTGTAACTCATCTGTTGTAAATCGACGACATGGTTGAGGCGTTCTCGTTCCTGCAACAGTTGTTCTAATTCTTGAGGATCGTCGAGGTTAACTGCTCCTAATTCTTGCACTTGATAGGTGAGTAAATCTAATTGTTGCAGACGTTCCCGTTCTGATGTTCGGCGTTTTTCTAAAATGAGATGAGCTTGTTGGTAATTACTAAAAACTGTGGTAATCAATTGACGCTGTTGTACTGAAGAGTTACCGCCGTACATATCTAACCAATCGCGGACTTGAGCAGATTGTCCCACTTGTACAGTTTGACCTTGGGCTGTAATTTCCACCAAGCGATCGCGCAATCCCCCCATCAGTTGACGATTGACCAATACACCGTTTACCCGCGATCTACTACGAATATTACTAGTAGTTACTGTAATTTCGCGGCTGATCACTAAAGAATTATCATCAATCAAATCAATTTCTTGTTCATTCAACCAAGCTGCTAAAGAAGGACTATATGTAAAAGTAGCTTCTACTAACGCCCTATTTGTCCCAGTCCGAATTACCCGACTGGAGACTTTCCCACCCAAAGCCGCATCAATGGCATCCAAGATAATCGATTTCCCCGCGCCGGTTTCACCTGTGAGGACATTGAGTCCAGCGCCAAATTCCAACTCTAGTTGGTCAATCAGAGCAAAGTTTTCAATTCGTAGGCAGAGCAACATCAAGCCAAATTCTCCCTAAAGGCAGATGCCAGATACTTTAAACTTACAGAATACTCAATACAATCTTTTAGCAATCAGCAATACCTACTAGCAAAAGGGAATAGAAAACGGGGAACAGTAGAATAAATTAAGAAGCTTGCAAAAGGGAATAGTGGAGTCAATCAACGAATTAGAAACACATATTATTTTATCTTAGAGGGTAGGACTATCTAACCAAACGGATATAGAAAAGAGCAAAATAATTATCGCTCTTATTAAAAAGCTAGAAAAATAATTTCTGTTCCCTGTTCCCTGTTCCCTACTCAATAACATAAATTTAATTTTGTCCGGCTGCTAATTATTTCCATTAGAGGGATGCTGGACTGTATACATATTGTTACAATACTTAACATGTATCATTCCAACCAGTGGCTTTCTTCATGATTGTTAAGACAATTCCCCCGACTTCTGAGCCGATTGAGGGCGAACCACAGCTTACTGAAGTAGTGCCAGAAAATGGTACAGAGGCTTTAGTTTTACGATCGCCAAGACTCTCAGCAGCTCAAAAACAACAAGCGCTAGTAAATATACAATCTGATTCTGAGCCAATACGCTACGATCCCGTAGAGATTGCAGCTCATTACCGGAAAAGACCTCTGCAAGTTTTGCGACGCATTTTTGCAGTTTTAGGGCCAACTCTTTCCTTTGCTTTTGGGTTATGGTGGGACAGCCGCTGGGGAGTTGTTGTCAAAAATGATAGCCGTCGAGCCATTCAGCTACGAGAATTACTGACGGGATTGGGGCCTGCTTACATCAAAATCGGGCAAGCTTTATCCACCAGACCAGATTTAGTTCCTCCTGCATATTTAGAAGAACTAACTAGGTTACAAGACCAATTACCGCCTTTTCCTAACGAAATTGCCTACCGATTTATCGAAGAAGAACTAGGCGCACCACCAGAAGAAATTTATACAGAACTTTC
Source organism: Halotia branconii CENA392 (assembly GCF_029953635.1). Taxonomy (NCBI): domain Bacteria; kingdom Bacillati; phylum Cyanobacteriota; class Cyanophyceae; order Nostocales; family Nodulariaceae; genus Halotia; species Halotia branconii. Next base: position 4,612,397 of record NZ_CP124543.1, read on the forward strand.
GCCTGCGCCAATTGCTGCTGCTTCTCTAGGGCAAGTCTACAGAGGTAAGCTGCAAACTGGTGAAGAAGTCGCCGTTAAAGTTCAACGTCCTGATTTAAGAGAACGCATTGCCATTGATTTGTATATTTTGCGCTACCTTGCTGGTCGGGCGCAAAAAACTTTTAAAAGAATACGTAGTGACTTAGTTGGGATTCTTGATGAATTAGGCGATCGCATCTTTGAAGAGATGGATTACATCCATGAAGGTGAAAATGCGGAGCGATTTTTCCAATTATACGGTCATATAAAAGATGTTTACGTACCGAGAATTTACTGGGAGTATACTAATCGTCGCGTATTGACGATGGAGTGGATTAATGGTACTAAGTTAACCCAGACAGTTGAAATTCGTGACCAAGGCATAGATGCACGTTATCTAATTGAAGTAGGTGTGCAATGTTCTTTGCGCCAATTGCTAGAACACGGGTTTTTCCACGCTGACCCCCACCCAGGCAATTTGTTAGCAACGCCGGATGGTAAATTAGCTTATCTCGACTTTGGAATGATGAGCGAGGTTTTACCACACCAGCGCTATGGTTTAATTGAAGCGATCGTTCACGTCGTCAACCGTGATTTTGAAGGTTTAGCTAACGACTACGTTAAATTAGACTTCCTCTCACCAGATACCGACTTAACGCCGATTATTCCCGCTTTTGCCAGAGTATTTGCTGATGCTCAAGGAGCCAGTGTTGCCGAACTCAACATTAAAAGTATTACTGACGAACTTTCGGCTTTAATGTATGAATATCCCTTCCGTGTTCCTCCTTACTATGCTTTAATCATTCGCTCTCTTGTCACCCTAGAAGGTATTGCGATTTACATAGATCCTAACTTTAAAGTTCTCAGCGAAGCTTATCCTTATGTTGCTAAACGTTTATTAACTGATCCAGCAACCGAATTAAGAACATCACTGCAAAACTTACTGTTTAAAGAAGGAAGCTTCCGTTGGAATCGCTTAGAAAATTTATTACGTAATGCTCGAAAGAATCAAGACTACGACTTTAACCTAGCACTAAATCAGGGAGTAGAGTTTCTCTCTTCTGAACGCGGTGCTTTTATTCGTGACAAATTGGTAGATGAATTTGTTAACGGACTCAACGCCTTAGGTAAAAATGTTTTGCATAATTTCACTTATTTGCTGCGAGAACGAGTAGGTTTAACAGCAATTAATGAAGCACCTGCGGCGACAGTTGAGCAGCAACAGACTTTAGAGCATATCAAACGTATTTTAAAAATTCTTCAAGATACCCGCGGCTTTGACCCTGTGCAGATGGCTCCTCAACTTACCCAGTTATTAATTAACCCAGGTGTACAGCGTTTGGGTCAACAAATTACTCAACGTTTGCTGCAAAAGGCCATAACAAGTTTAATTCGTGAATTGTTAGCAGCAGAAGAAGTTGATCAAAAGGCGACGGGAAATCCACTTCTTCTCTTTCAGAGACGCTGACGCGAACAAGGAGTGTCTGTAATAGTCGCCCCGTCGCCGTCAGGTGTCAGTAGTTAGCGATGCACTGAATTTCGACTGCGCGGTAATCGAGCGAAGTCGAGATTCAACTACCGCTAGCCAAAGTGTGGCGAGTAGCAAAAACAACTGACTATTGACTAATGACCACTGACACAAAATCCCGCTCCTTTCAGGGGTGGGATGAGCTTAACTCACGACATCTTTGACTTTGCGCTTTTTTAAGAAATTAGACATAAATGGCCGTTCAAAGAAAAGATAAAACCAGTAAGCTATGATTAACGACATTATTGTGCCTAATAAATAGGATGCGGCTGCAAACATGTCTGGAGAAATTGGCAAATGAAATAGGAAATAACGCACAAACACAAGAACAGGCCCATGAGTCAGATATAAACTATAAGAAAATGTTCCCAGTGCGATCGCCCAAGGATGCTGTAGTATCTGTAATACTATAGATGGTGGTTTGCCATCAATTATAGACTTGGTTAAAGAAATAAATAAACAAGCAAAAGCTAATCCAGCAAAACTCTGATTAATCCATATATGCAAGTTTAAACGTCGCCATTCAGTTATAAAAGCTATGCAAGTGAAGATAATAGCTAGGCGATTCCAAGGTAGAGAATTTCTGAGGGCTACTAATTTGGGTTTTTGAGAAAATCCAATATCTGCTGCTGCCATTCCTAAACAGAATATACCTAAAAGCCAAGGATTAGCCGATTCAAATAATCCATTGAGCAGATATATAGGTGTTACACCAATGGCAAATGTAATGATGATAACTGACAATAATCCCAACCGCCGCCATATAGGCAGTAAAAATAACGGAAATAAAAAGTATATTTGCCATTCTGTTGCCACAGTCCACATGGGCGAATTAATCGTTGTGTATGTAGTGTCGCTAAGATTGTGAACTAAAAAAACATGAGTTAAAACATCAATAAAATTAAATTTTGGAGAAAATGAGCCTATTCCTGCAACTTCATTCCATTGAAAATTGGTGAATTTCTCTAAAGCTAAAACAAATAATCCTAGCAGTATAGAGAAGAATAAAGCCATGTAATAAGGCGGTAAAATTCGCCGCGATCGCCTCTTAATATAATTAATTAAACTTCCTGATAATTGACCATTTTCAGAACGAGCTACTGGCATCATTAAAACATAGCCAGAAAGAACAATAAAACTGATAACACTAAATGCACCATATTTCATTGTTCTAAAAAATAATGTCCACAATAGCGGTAATTGGTCACTCATTGATGGTTCAACGTGAACAAGAACAACATACAGAGAGGCCAATCCACGTAAGCCATCTAGGTAAGGGAGGTGGACTCTCTTTTCAGTAAATTTATCGGTAACTTTCGTCATTAATTCAATCCTTCTATTTGTTACATCTAATAGATACTTAGTTCATTATTAGCCCTGAATTTGCTATTAGTTAAATGCATTTTTAAAAAGTAAATATTGTCTCAGCAATAGAAATACTAAAAAACACAATTATTTAAAACAAAGTATAAACTTTGCACAAAAACAATGTAAACATGATGCAAATTTGATAATCTTATGAATGAAAAATCTAGAATTAAGCCAATAAATTAATAATCATCAAAGACAGGCATTATTCAATTACTAGATATCTATTTAATTACAGAATTTATCTGTAATTCGTAAAAACTCACAACTACTTAGTAGTTGCACAAAATTAAATTCATTGGTGTAAAAACAGAATAGGGAACAAAGAAGCAAGGTATGTAATTAATTCCTGCTAAGACACTTACTTCTGAAGTATAGACATCTATCTTTTACAGCAACATTAACTATCTAACTCTCAATGTATATAAGTTAGATATTTAACATAAGTTTCATCAAATTTTAATTCTTGAAACACTTATGGAATTTTCAAGCCAGTAAAAATACATCAGATTAAGGAGGAGTATCTCCAACTTCAGCCATTACATTAAATTTAACCATCGGAGCAAATAAATAAACGCTTCCCCGATTACTATAACGGCTTCTTCGCAGCCAGTTTTTTGAATCTGCCGCTGTTGTAATCATGATGTACAAAAAGAAATTACATATCTAACAAAGTGCTTTTATAGGTACACAATTAGTGTGCTTTCACCATCCTAGAAGAGAGTTACATGTTTTTGATTAAGAAACAATAAAGTTACCAGAAAAATTATAAAGATTTAAATTAAAGTCTACTTTTTTCATCATTTTTTTTACAAAAAAAAACAGTACTGATACTGTTTAATTGTAATTTTTTAAATAACAAATAAATATTATATTTACGAATAAATACAGTTATAAAAAAAACAACCAATATTTTATTTTAGTGCTTTATTAGACCTGAAATTATAGTGTTAACCTTGGGATTTTCATCTTGGTGTCTTAGTGTCTTAGTGGTTAAACAGTCATCACTAAGACACTAAAGAGGACGGGTTTATCTACTCTCAATAAACCAATTAAAATCCCGCTAGCGGGTCTGGTTGAGATTCCAAATATTTTAAGAAATCTAACAACTCTTCTTCACTCAGCAAAGAGCGTCCTAATTTCCCGTAGGTTTTTTTGAGATATTCTCGTCCCTGCTCTTTCGTCCAACCTAAACGCTCGATTTGGACATCGGTTTTTGCAATTACATCAGATAAATTTACTGGTTCATTTTTCTTCTTTTTCTTCCCTACCCCTGACAAAGTACTGACATTTTCTTGCTGATTGTAATTGCGGGGTGTAAATGGTGTAACCTTACTAGGAGATGAAATTTCTGGAAAAAGTGGAGTTTCTGCTTGGTTGTCAGAGGTCATTTCCAAGTTTTCCTCTGGGGTTTTAAATTCTGATTCCTGATTATTGGTAACAGGAAAATTCTGATTTAAATCTTGGCTATAAGTATTGTTATTAATTGCCTTTGATGTATCACTTTTTACTGCCTCTGGTTGGATATTCTGCTCACTAACAGATGATACGGATGTTTCTTGGCTACTAGCTGACCACTGACTCCCGTCAAAACCCTCGCTTGTTGTAGAGGCAAAGGTAGACTCATTCAATCCTGCTGTTGTGTTCAAAGCAGGAAGTTGAACCTGGGATGTAGGTTGTGGAGAAAATACTATTGGTGCTGGTAGCGAAGTAGTTATACCTAAAACCATCAATGCCCTAGTTCTAGCTTGGTCTTCTGCCACTTCCACTGTTTCTGCCGCTGCCATACCTGTAGCGCGAATTTCACCTGCAATTTGCACGCTTGCCCGGACAACATACTTCCCTTGAAAAATTTGGATTAATTCGGATGTAAGACTGCCGTTGGGATACAATCTCTGGAATTGAGCCAACATAATACTGCCACCAATCTAAGTCTGTTGAATAATGAGGTTGATGTTAACTGTCTGCCTCAATGACAGATTGCCCCTATTTCGATATCTTCTCCCATTCCAGTTACAAGTAAAGCTTTGCTGAATGTAAAACCATATTGGGAGATAATAAACCTTGCCCACAGTGTATCTATGGAGGTACTTTAATTTTAACTGTGTCCTGATTGTAGCAGTAGCGATGTGTTGAGCCAATTTTTGACTTTTGGTGAATAAATTTAATTAGTCTGTTAAGGCAAGGTTGCAGGGCTTAAAATTCTTCACATCTTAGTGTTCCTGCATTACTCCTAAACTATTATTTTCCGGTTGACAGACCACTAGGTGGTCTCACCTTCAATGCTATACTAATTACCCTATTCTATATCCGGAACTATTTCCTAGAAGTACGCTCTAAATCTACAATAATGGAGATAAGGTTCGCCCTCACTGCTTGTTAAGCTGCTTATCTAATTGTTACCGATTCTACATGTGGCAAAATTAGGTTGATCAGCAGTTTCTCTTAGTTAAAAATCAGAGTCTAATGGCGTAAAAGTACCTTCAAACTAGACAATCAAACACTTGTGGTTTCCCCTGACAGCGCTTTTGGGCAGCGTGGAGAGTTACACTAACCTAGCCTCTCAAAAACCCTTCGCGTAATTACCTAGTAGGGCAAAACTCTAATCAGGTGTACTTTTTTAGTTTGTTTAGGTGAAGAGACTTAAATGCAGACGAACTCTGAGATTGTCGTGCAGTGAGAATTTCTCAGGTTGTTTACTTACTGAGAATAGGAACCCCCCTGTCTCAAGGCAAGTTGTTTCCACCTAATACTACAGTGCGGCGTAAAAAAAGCTACCCTTCCAAACAGTTAAAAAGCCCAAATTATCAGTCTTTTGACTTTTGACCCTTCGACTACGGCTCCATCGAGCGTAGCCGAGATGCTCAGGGTCAAGGCTGAGTTTCGACTGCGCTCAACTGCCGCGAAGCCGAAGCCTTGACTTCCGCGCAGCGGTACTAGTGTCTGTAAGCCATGAGGTCTACAGGAAAGAACCAGATTAAACCAAAAATGATGTTTTGACTAAAGGTCGGTTCACTGCATGGAATTTTCAATCGCTACACTCTTAGCCAATTTCACGGATGATAAATTGGTAGCTCGTAAAGTTTTAGAAAAGAAACTTGGTTGCGAGGACGAAAACAGTTTACAAAAACTTCACATTGCCTTAGAAGTACTAGAAAAAATTGGAATTTTAGTCAAAGAACGTGGTAAATATCGCCGCGTTACAGAAGAGGGTACAATCGAAGCCAAACTTAGGTGTTCTAGCAAAGGTTTTTGCTTTGCTATTCAAGATGTGGAAGGAGCCGAGGATATTTATATTCGCGAAAGCCACTTGAGTAATGCTTGGAATGGCGATCGCGTTTTAGTAAGAGTTCTCAAAGAAGGTAGTCGCCGCCGTTCTCCAGAAGGAGAGGTCAAGCTAATTCTAGAACGTTCTAATCACACTTTATTAGCTCGGATTAAGCAGATAGAAGGTGGTTTTCGAGCAGTACCTTTAGACGATCGCTTGCTGTTTGAGCTGAAAATTCAAACCAATGGCATGAAATTAGAAGAAGCCCTCGATCACCTTGCCCATGTAGAAGTCCTGCGTTACCCTTTAGCACAATATCCTCCGTTGGGTAGGGTAGTACAAATTCTGGGTAGCGATGCCGAAGCTGCTGCTGATATTGATTTAGTCACCTGTAAACACGATTTATCCCGCAGTTTCCCAGAATCAGTTTTAGAAGCAGCATCCAAGCTACCTAAAAGACTACTAAAAGCAGATCTGAAAAACAAGCTAGATTTACGTAATTTATTTACCGTGACGATCGCGGGAATCAACGGCGATCTTAAAGCGGTAGAAAATGCTTTCAGCTTAGAAACAACTGCCTCTGGTAATTGGCGTTTAGGCTTTCACATTGCTGATGTTTCCCATTATGTGCAACCTGACGAACATCTAGATAGAGAAGCTTTTAAACGAGGTAAATCGGTGTATTTGGGAGAATTAATACTGCCAATGCTGCCTGAAGCTGTAGCAGAACGCTGTGCCTTATTACCCGGAAGCGATCGCCTAGCCATCTCTTTTTTAATCACCGTTGATCCCCAATCAGGAGAAGTATTAGATTGGGAAATTCAACCCAGTGTAATTAACGTAGATACTGCCCTCAGCAGACAAAAAGCCGAAGCAATTCTCAGTGATGAATCTGCCAATACATCCGAACAAGTAGTGCAATTGCTGCAAGACTTAGAAAAACTGCAAAAAGCAGTCAAACAGACGCGTTTAGCTCGTGGAAGCTTGCAGTTGAATCTACCTGCTAGCCAAAATCCTTATCATGATGAGGGAATTTTGGGGGCTGTAGTGGTGAATGATTTACCTGTGCGATCGCTTTTAACAGAATTGGTACTATTGGTTAACGAACTCATGGCCAACCACTTGAGCGCCTTAGGTATTCCTGCTATTTGGCGAGTTCAAGGCACACCCGACTCCGAAGATGTCCAGGAAATGCTAAAATTGGCGATCAATTTAGGTGTGGAATTGTCACTAGAACCGGAAGTAGAGATCCAACCCCTAGATTATCAGCACTTAACTAGAGCGTTTGCTGAATCACCATCAGAGCAAGTTTTGACATATTTGTTGCAGGACACACTGAAGCCATCTACGTACAGTACCACTAAAGGAATGCACTTTGGTTTAGCACTAGAGCAATATACTCACTGTAGTTCTCCCTTGCGGCGTTACCCAGATTTACTGATGCAGCGAGTATACTATAGGCTAATAGAACACGGACGCGATCGCCGCAATACCCGTGTGAAAGAGCGAGTTAACCTGCGTCACTCCTCCTCTCACACAGAAATTAACTGGAATGTTTTACCTCCAGAACTGCAACAAGAAATCCAAACTGATTTGAATCGGGTAATTATTCAAATCAACGATAGAGAAAAAGAAGTCCAAGAAGCGGAAGCCGATTTAGCCGGATTGCAAAAAGCTCAACTGATGAAACAACGCATCGGTCAGGTTTTTCAAGGCGTAATTACTGGTGTTCAATCTTATGGTTTCTTTGTGGAAATTGAAGTACCAGCAGCAGAGACGAAAACTGATAGTAATCCTGGTGTACCTTTACGGGTAGAAGGACTAGTACATGTCAGTTCTCTCAAAGATGACTGGTATGAATACCGCGCTCGACAACAAGCACTGTTCGGCCGCAAAAATCGCGCTTCTTATAGATTAGGCGATCGCGTTGCTGTACAAGTTAAAAGCGTCGACTACTATCGCCAGCAAATTGATTTAGTCACTGTCGGTAGCGATGGTACTCCTAAAGGATTAAGTATTAATGATGTCAATGACGACGATACATCAGATATCTACTTAGATGATATGGAGTCTGACGATTTAGATTCGTATGCTGACGATGAATAAAAGGGACTGGGAACTAGAGACTAGGGACTAGGGATTTTTAAGAGGATAAGGGACAAGGAGAAAGACTGAATTAAAACTTACCCTCTACTTTTTTGCTTCTTTTTTCTCAATACTCAGTACCTAATCGACAACATACCCAGTACGCCATCTCTAATCCTTAATAAAATCGTGTGTCACATCATCCCAATCCTTTGATATTAGGCGTAACAGGTGCATCTGGTTTAATTTACGCTGTTCGCACTCTCAAATATCTGCTCGCCGCTGATTATGAGATTGAACTAGTTGCCTCTAAATCAACATACATGGTTTGGCAAGCAGAACAGGATACCCGAATGCCAGCAGAACCAACTGCTCAAGAACAATTCTGGCGAGAACAAGCTGGCGTTCCTCTTGGAGGTAAACTCAACTGTCATCCTTGGAGTGATGTCGGAGCTGGAATTGCTAGTGGTTCCTTTCGCACCCTGGGGATGATTATTATGCCATGTAGCATGAGTACCGTAGCCAAGCTAGCAGTCGGTTTGAGTTCCGATTTACTAGAACGAGCAGCCGATGTTCAGCTTAAAGAAGGACGCAAACTGGTTATCGTTCCTCGTGAAACACCTTTTAGCCTGATTCATCTGCGAAACTTAACTACTTTGGCAGAAGCCGGAGTTAGAATTGTCCCTGCGATTCCGGCTTGGTATCACAATCCTCAAACCATTGAGGATTTAGTTGATTTTGTAGTTGCCCGTGCTTTAGATCAGCTCGATATTGATTGTATTCCTATTCAGCGGTGGCAAGGAAGGAAGTAAAAAGGTAAAAGTAAAAAGGTAAAAGTAAAGATAGAGTCACTTTTACCTTTTAATTTTCTTATGGCTGTAATTCGCTTAATTCTGTTAGTGGCTGTACTGGGAGTACTAACACTATTGTTAGTTCAAAATTGGTCGCCTGTCCTATCGCTAGTGTTTTTGGGAATGCGAACTCAACCATTACCACTAGCAATGTGGATTTTGTTCAGTACTGCCATTGGAGCTTTTACGTCTTTCTTAATCAGTACCTTGTTCAAATTATCAAATTACTTTAGGGGGCAACAACGTCAAACTCCCTTAAAGTCACCGACGGCTTCACCTCGTGCAGAATCCTCCCGCCGACAAGAACCTACACCCCCTCCTTCCAATCCGCCACCACGAGGTAGTAGAACAGAGTACGCTACTAGTGAAGAATTTGACGATTGGGAGACAAACAACAATACAAATGATGATTGGGACTTGGATGAACAGCCCGCAGAAGCACCTACCCCTAATCCTAAAACTCAACCGTTTCAAGACTCTCAAACTTACGAACGTCAACAAGAACCTAAAAGTGGTTCTCAATCTGGCTCAGTCTACTCTTACAGCTACCGCGAACCCAAAAATACTGCGGCAGGAAAAACAGAATCCGTCTACGATGCTGATTACCGGGTAATTATTCCCCCTTATCAACCACCAGCCAATAATCAAGCTGATAATAGCGACGATGATGACTGGGAATTTTTTGAGGACGACGATTTTGAAGATGACAACAAGCGCCCTCGTCCATAAAGCTGTAACTATAAATGACTAAATATAAATGAAGTTCAACTTTGTTTACCTATGCCCCATGACGGCAGTTGCTTCAAGCCGGGAAACCCGTCCAACGCACTGCCTCCCCCATGCCCCATGCCCCATAAATTATCTGATACTACACCTTTCACGGGACTCTTGCCTAACTTTACCGTTCATGGCGGCTTCTTGCAAAGTCATGAAAGCATTTAAATCTTCCAAGTCATATCGGGTAGTCAACAGATGCCGTAATTGGTTTTCTGCCTCAACCGTTAAATAGCCAGTTATCAAAGCCTGTTGCACAATATCACGAATCCGATTCATGGTTGATGCCTCTTACATACCACATTGATTGTTTAGTCTTACTCCGGTGGATTATGCAGTAGTTTTTTGTGCTTAAGCCTTCAAGTTACTGAACTTTTTTTGGGCAATAATCAGAAAATAGGTCATTTTTTACACCTAGATTTACAACGTTTTATTGTTGAAGTTTGCCGTATAAAACATTTTAGAACTTTAGATACTGTGCTGTTAAAACACAATATTGTTGACAACTAAATCCACACACCAGAGTAAAGAGTCTTATTGGTTTGTATTGACAGAATTTGTTTACTTAAAGTTTCAAACAAGCCTGATGAAATTTCTATTAAGCCAACGATATCTAAGCAACAACTATCAAGTCACCTAACGAAACTCTTAATTATCAAAGAGAAAAATTTGATTGATGTATCCGAAAAGACATTTAAAACTTTGCTTGACTGGTAGGCAGGCAACCCATTATCTTTAAAATTAATCGCTAGCGCTATTCAGGAGCAGCAAAATAATAAATATATTAGAGTTATCGCCACGGCAGTCGCAAAGATCAATGTTAGAAGCTATAGAGTTATTACAAAGGCGATCGCTGATTGAAAAGCAAGCATCTAGCTTTTATTTAAACAAAGTGTTGATAGAGTATATAATTGAGCGTTTAATATAATAAAATTATCAACTAACTGAAAAATAAGAAAGCTATCCATAACAGTTGCCGAGTAGGTTAGCACAAAAACTAAACTTATAATTGATCGCTGGAGTGGAGTGACTAGTGAGCAGTTTATTACAAGGAGTCAATCTATACTTAATTGGGATGATGGGTGCTGGTAAAACTACGGTAGGACAGTTACTAGCACAGCAATTAAGTTATGGATTTGTAGATACCGATAATATAATTGCCCAAGCAGCAGGAAGATCTATTAATCAAATATTTGCACAAGAAGGAGAAGCAGCGTTTCGTCAGTTGGAAAGCGACGTACTCGCCCAGGTTTGTGCTTATACAAGGTTAACTATAGCTACAGGTGGAGGAATTGTCTTAAGGCGAGAAAACTGGAGTTATCTGCATCACGGTTTGATTGTGTGGCTAGATGTGCCAGTGGAGATAATTTACAACCGTTTGGCAGAAGATACAACAAGACCATTGTTACAAGATATTGATCCTCAAAGCAAACTGCGATCGCTCCTCGAACAACGAACACCACTTTACTCCCAAGCCGATTTACATATCACCATCTCTAAGGGAGAAACACCAGAAGAAATTGCTACAAAAGTTATGCAAGCAATTCCTAGCGTCCTGAAAAAGCCTATTTCTCATTCATAGGGAATGAATGATAAGTAGGTCGGCGTAAATAATTATTGTTGGAATAAGGCAGGGGGCAGGGGGCAGGGAGCAGGGGGAAAAAGAGTTTGAGCCTTATTTACTTTTCGTTACATAGTTTGGTTTTATTTCACCGACTTACTTACATATCCGCAATATATTAGAAGTTGAGCAATCAATATTTCAATTGGATATTGCTGTTTCTGCTACATTACAAATAATTTCTTCTAATGTTTTAAGTAATTCTTGTTCGTTGTATGGTTTAGAAAAATATGCTCTCGCCCCTAATTGCATTGCTAGCTGTCGATGTTTATTACTACTCCGAGAGGTAAGCATGGCAACTGGGATTTTCTTCATATTCAAATTAGAATTTATTCGACCTAAAAAGCCGTAACCATCAAGGCGAGGCATTTCAATATCGCAAATTACAGCTTCAACTTTTAAACCACTTTCTAGTTTTTCCAGGGCATCTTGACCGTCTTTCGCTTGTTCTACTTCGTATCCTCCTTTTTCGAGGGTCAAAGCTAAGAAACGGCGCACATTAATCGAGTCATCGACAATCAAAATCATGCCTTTAGGTTTGGCAGGAGTTGCTGGTATTTTTTGGGCATCAAAAAATAAAAATGGCGTTTTCAATCTGGCTGATGGTAATTGATTGTTTCTTGGAGTGCGTTGATTAGTCGCAATCCAATACAGCAACTCATTGGTATTAACTAATGCCACTACTCGACCATCGCCAAGAATTGTGCAGTTGTTAAAGCCTTCAGGTAAAGGTATATTGCCTTCAACTTGGCGAATAGCAACTTCTTGTTCACCCCAGCAACGGTCTACTTGGATGGCTACTGATTGATTATTACCTTTAACTATTAATACACTACTAGCGTTAATGGCTGCGGGAGTTTCTAGTTCTAGACTATCGTAACGTGGACAATTAAATTCAAAGTAGCGGTTTAAGCGAATTAAGGGCAGCATAGTTCCTTGCCAATTGAGAACTTCACTACCTGCCATTGGAAAAACTCGCTCGTTTTGCAATAAAAAGATTTCCGCAACGACATCTGTAGAAAATGCCAATAACATTTTATTACTTTCTACTAACAAAACTCTGGCAACGGAAAGTGTAAATGGTACTGAAAGGGTGAAGGTAGTACCCACACCAAATTCTGTATCAACTGTAATATCTCCTCGCACTAATTTAAGGTTATTACGAACTACATCCATCCCCACACCGCGGCCAGATAATGCCGTTACTTGGTCGGAGGTGCTAAACCCTGGTTCAAAAATTAGTGACAATAGTTCGTCATCACTAGCACTATCTACTAAAGCTGCATCTAATTTCATCGCTAAAGCACGGGAGCGAATTTTATCTAAAGAAATACCCCGACCATCATCACGCATAGTAATAATGGTGCGATTACCACGGTGCATAGCTTTAATTTCAATTAATCCTTGTTCTGGTTTACCTAATGCATGACGAGTGGTTGCATCTTCAATACCATGATCAAAAGCATTTCTCAGCAAGTGCATTAAAGGATCATTCAAAGCTTCTAAAATACTGCGTTCAATTAAGGTATTACCACCTTCAACTTTCAGCTGGACATTTTTGCCGTGTTCTACATTTAAATCACGCAAAGCTCTTGGAAAACGTTCCACTAAATCAGTCAAGGGACGCATCCGAATGTGAGTGAGTTTTGTTTGTAATTGTTTTGATGTTTTGCTTAGTTTACGAGCAATTTGATCTGTATCATCAACACTTAATTGAATGTCGGTAGAGACTTCTTGTACTTGCACAATGGTCTCCATAACTTCCTGCGATCGCAGGTTTAATTCGTTATATCGATCCATTTCTAAAGCATCAAATTCTTGTGTATGCTGGCGATCATCAGGGACGATGATTACACTATCTGGCATCGCCGCAGTTTCAGTACTAATCTTGTCATAAGCTGTACGCAATTCCTGATTCTCTCGATCAAGAATTTGTACTCGCTGGCTAAGATGACGAACAAGTTTACGTAACTTTTCCAGGTGGGAGTTTAATCCATTACGTTGGACGATTAGTTCTCCAAATAAATCATTAATTTGCTCAAGTTGTTTACTAGGTACTCGGACAGTATTATCGTGGGCTTCACGATCTTTATTAACACTAACTGCCTCTAATTTAGTTTCACTGGGAGAAATTTCTGGAGTAAATAAGATATTTGTTTCTGAGACATCAGCAAGATTTGTTTCCTCAGCTACTATTTCGATGTCATCTACATCTGTAGCGAGAAATTGAGCGATCGCTTCTGCTTTTGACAGTGGCTCAGAAACAATATTATTTACTGGAGCTTTGGCAACTTCACTTAATTCAATATCCGTAGGTAAATTATCTCGTTGATTTGTCAACACCAAAGCTTGCGATCGCCGCCATGCTTGCAATGCTAACTGAGCAATTTCAGCAACGCGATCAGGGGGCGGCGATTCTATATGACGTGTGATCGATTCGCAAAGTTGGGTAAAAGCTGGTAGTTGAAGCATTTCTCCCAAACCACCTAATTCGGCAGCCATAATTGCCACTTCTTCTTGCAAACATGGCTGAGCGCTATCTGCTAATACAGATTCGAGCCGCTGCAAACATCCTTCTACTTCGGTTTCAAACAGTAAAGGAATAATATCTTGCCCATCTTCTGGCGATAGCATAGTGGTAGCGTCCTCTGGGGTAGGGTCGCCCAAGCGATCGCGTAGTTCGTCAAAAACTGGGTAACAAAAGGCTGCTAACCACTCTTCCTCTATGGCATTGCCTTCTGATAGTAATTCCACTATTTGACGTAGCCAGTCTACCGCAGACAGAAGCAAAGTTTGTAATTGTGTATCAATATCTAGAGAATTTTTGCTAGTTTTAAAGACTTTTAATAAATCTTCTAAACGGTGAGCTAAATCACTGAGCGATCGAAATCCCATCATCGCTGCCCCACCTTTGATAGAATGAGCAGCTCGGAGGGCGGCATTGATTTTATCTAAATCGACAATGTGGTTACTAGCATTAATTTCTAGCAATACTGTTTCTAAAGTATTGAGGTAATCAGTTGTTTCTTCTAGAAACTGCATCTGGATTTCTAATTCTTTATCCATGATTTTTGTCCTTAGTTAATGGTCAAATACTCTAGCTAGGTGACTCGAAAAATATCTTTCTTTCTGCGCCTCTGCGCGGCAGTCGCTACCCTGCGGGAAGCCGCAGAAGCGTCTACAAGTCGGGAAACCCGACGACAGTCGCCTCAAGTCGGGAAACCCGCCCACGGCGCTGTCTCCCCAATGCGCTGCCTTGCCTCTGCGTGAAAAAATCATCCAGCATTTATGCAACATCTAAAAAACTTCTACATTGACTTTTGACACTTACTTAACTAACTTTGAAAGTCTCAACAGTCTCTTGCAATTGGTGGGAAATCTCTACAGTTTGTTGCAGAGAATTAGAAACTAAACGCGAAGAAGCACTAGTACGTTGTGAGCCAGCAGCGATATCTTGCATTAATTGGCTAATAGTTTGCGATGTTTGTACTTGAGAAGCAGTGGCGGTGGAAATTGACTGCGCTAAAGAGTCAATTTGACGAGATACATCTAAAATCTGATTCAGACTTTGCTTGGCCTCTTCTACAATCCGCGTACCTTCTACGACTTGAGTAGTTCCTATTTCCATCGCCTGTACTACTTCGCTAGTTTCCCGTTGGATGTTATTGACAATTTGCTCAATTTCTTGAGTTGCGGCTGCACTACGGATTGCTAGTTCACCGACTTCTTCAGCAACGACGGCAAAACCTTGACCTTCTTCACCTGCGCGTGCTGCTTCAATACCGGCGTTGATAGCGAGTAAGTTGGTTTGGGTGGCAATTTGGTTAATTAAGGAGACTACACGCGAAATTTGTTGAGAAGATTCTCCTAAACGTTTCACTTTTTTGGTAGTTTCACCAACGGTTTCCCGTAAGGAAAGGATGTTTTGTACTGTCAAATCCATCGCTTGACCACTTTTAGTAGCGGTGTGAGCTGCATGGTTGGCAACTACTGCTGCTTGTTGGGCGTTGTCGGCTACAGTTCGCATAGAATGAGTCATTTTGTCAACAGCATCTAAAGTGCGGTCTATTTCAGCAGCTTGGATGAGGGCTTCTTCTGCAAGTTGGCGAATGGCTCCTTGGTTAGAACCAATTGCGCCATCTACTTGGGTTGCTGCTTGCTTAACTTGGGTAACAATATCCCGGAGGTTTTCGACAATGGAGTTGAAAAAGTCGGCAACTGTGCCAATTTCGCCGGTAGTTACGTCTGCACGGACTGTCAAATCACCCCTAGCTGCACCTTCTACGTTGTTGAGTAGTTCTAAAAGTTGCTGTTGTAGTGTTTCTGTTTGCGAATCTTGTTGATTAATATTTGTACTCAATACCCCTAACTCGTCTTCTGGTTTTGTCTCTAGACGAGTATTGAGTTCACCTTTACCTAACTCTGTTAAGGCTTCGGTGGGGTTGAGAATTGGCTGGGTGTGGCGTTTTGCTAACCAAGCGGCGATCGCGGCGGTAATTAATGCTGTGATAATTGTAGCGATCGCGATCGTCAACAGTAGTTGTCTTTGGGGTGCAAATAAAGTTGTTATATCTGTAGATAATAGTAACTGCCAGTTTAAATCGGGCAAGCCTTTGAGTTTTTGAGATGGGACGTAGCTGACTAGTTCTGGTTTTTGATGAGTTTTTTGAACTGCTGTGAAAGTATTGACTTTTTTGGCTGTTAGCAGTTGAGTCAAACCAGGATATTCGACTTTTGCTTCTTTACCCAATAAAGCTTTTTGGGAAGTTAGAAAAATTTTTCCTGAGTTATCGAGCAAATAATATTGTTGTCCATTACTTGTGTAATTTTTAATCACCTCTGTTAAAGATGTTACAGGCATACGTGCGATGACTACAGCTAGAGTTTTGCTCGTATCAGGATCTTTAACGGGTGCAGTTATGTAAATGCTGGTGACATCAGTATTTTTGGATTTTTCTGGTTTGCTAATAACAGCAGTATCTTTTTGTAGAGTCTGTTGAAAATAGTTGCGGTCTTTTGGATTATCTATAGGTTCGTCTGTGGATTGGATAATTAAGTTACCTTCAAGATCAACAACAGCAATGCTATCATAGGCTTTTTCAGCCTCAATCATTTGATTAAAGACTGCTTTTTTCTCTTGATTACTTGTTCTCGCACTAACTTTATAATTTGCCAAAAATGGCATTTTTGAGAGTAATTGAATATCTTCGTACCGTCCCAATATTAAACGGTTGATTTTCTCTGTTAACTCAACGGCTGTCGCTGTTTGAGCTTGGGTAATTTGTTGAGTAATTGCTTTATTGGCCAAACTATAAGCGATCGCACCTATGCCCAATACTGGTATTGTACCAATAGCGATCGCTAAAATTGTAGTTTTTGTCCTGAAGCCCAGGCGCTTTAAATCATTCTCAGAAGTTAGATTATTAGACTTATTGGGTCGTTGTACTATACCATCGTGGACTTTTTGGGATGAAACAAACCTTGCTCGATTTTGAGTATCACTACTTTTAGTCATGTCAGTTTTATTAAACATACATAAAATTCTCCAGAATAGGTACATGAAAACACTAAAAATGCAAATTTTAGTCAAACCTAATCACTGCGGAGAATAGAAGAATCCACAATTGCTTGGGCATCTAACACCAGCAAGATTTCCTCTTGTTGCACAACGCATCCACATAAATAAGGAACTAAACTAGATGCCACTTGTCCAACCGGAGAACCAATATCATCAGGCACAAACTTAGTTGTACCTTTAATTTCATGTACAACTAAACCTAATAGCAAATTTTCTACTTTTATCACAATCACATTGTATTGTCGTGGTCTATGTTCTAAGAACTCTAAATTGAGCATCTTAGGTAAATCAACTATCCAAATTATCCGACTCCGCCAATTCATTAAACCTAGAATACAAGCAGGTAAGTTGGGCATGGAAGTTATAGTTTCAACTGGCAACATTACTGCTTCTTGTGTGTGCTTCATTGAAATCACAGCAGTAGTTTGTTGATTTAGCTGAAACTTGAGATAGCCATCTAACGTGTTATTTAATATTGGTTGATCTGCAATTGCAATTTGATAATTATTCATAAATTTAAAACACCACTGATTTAATCGCCCGCAAAAGTTGCTCGCGTGTATATGGCTTTGTCATATAAACATCAGCACCTTGTTTCATTGCCCACAATCGATCAATTTCTAAATTTTTAGAACTACATATCACTATGGGTATTTTTTGTGTTATTGGATTTTTTTTCAGAGCGCGACACAATTCAAATCCACTCATCCCCGGCATCACAACATCGGTAATAATCACGTCTGGCTTTTGTAATAAGGCTTTTTCGAGAGCTTCTTTTGCACCGCTAGACTTAATTACGTTGTAACCACTTTCTTGAAGATAATGGCTCATTAGTTCCAATTCACTAGGAGAATCCTCCGCAATTAGAACTGTACCAACTAAGGTCAGATTCACTGAATAAATCTCCTCAAAAATAAGTTAAATTCAATTTGCTGAAATCACAACTAATTCATGTTTAATTAGCCAATGTGTTTAAACACTACTTTCAGTAATTCTGGTTGTGTAAAAGGCTTAGTTAAATAACCTGAAGCTCTAACCATTTTGGCTTTGGCTCTATCAATAAATCCGGTTCGACCAGTCACCATAATAATTGGTGTTTCTTTAAAAGCTGAATGTCTACGTAATAACGAGCATAGCTCGTAACCGTCTAAATTTGGCATTTCCACATCTAATAAAATGAGATCTGGTTTGCTACGAAGAATTTGCATTAAAGCTTTTAAAGGATCGTTAATTGTGACTACTGAAAAGGCATTTTCACCCAAAAATAGTTTGATGGAATTTAACACTGTTTGACTATCATCTATACAAGCAATTGTATAGAGGCTTTTTCTCACAAATGGCTCGTCAACTTTGTTATTCCTATTTTCAGCAGGTTCAAAATTATTTTGTCTTGGTAATAGTTGCCAATTTTGAGGCGACTTAATTGTAGAAAAACTTAAAGAACCCACACCATCACTAACTGGTGACTGAATATTTGGCCGATGTCGTAACTGCTTTTGACAGTGTTCGAGTATTAAACGCAAGTCTAAATAACAAAATTTGGGTAGTTCATCCCAAGAACTTTCAGGATAAAACTCATAGCTGCCTTCTTTGACTACCAAAAATAACTCTAAAACTTCTTTAGCTAATCCTTCTATGAGATTCCCTGCTTGCGTATGGGTAAGATAATCTTGATTAACTAGCCAGCAAATTGCCTGATAGTCTGCGTATTGTATCGACTGATTGCCACTTGTTGGTTCAAACATCAGCCGTGTATGTACGCGAGTAGCGCTATTCAGCGTCGGAATCTTTTGACTCAAACGCCGCAAATGATTATCAAGACGCTCAAATAGATTGTCTGAATAAGAGGCGTAAGTAAGTTTACCATCCTCTAGATTGATTGACCAAGAAGAATCACCAGTAAATACCCGTAAGCAACCTGTAGCATGGCGATTAGTTAATTGTGCCAATAGTGATAATGGATGTAGTTTCTGGATCAATCGGTAGCTATGTAGGGGGGTTGTACTCATTTTGCTTTCACTCAAGCTAAATTCCATACGTGTCAGCCAAATTTGGGCAGAAATTGTGTCACAATTACGATCAAAATACTAATTAACAATTTTGTGTTGCATTAAATACAAGAGTTTCAGGCAGGATTTGTCATAAACTCAATCAAAGCTGCATTTAATTGAGATCGTTAAATTTCTCGCAACCGGATTTTATTGTTTTTTTACTTACGTTCTTGTACTGAGATAAGTTAACGAAAGGTGAAGACTAAATCTAGTCATTGGTCTTAGAGTAACTTTTACTGCTAAGTTACCAAAATCCAACTTTTTTTCTCTCAGTATTTGCACTTAAAGATAATCTGATTGCCTGATTCAGATGGAATTTGATCGTTAATTCAGTGAGACTGCTGAAAGTTCATATAAATTAATCATGAAATTTACCTTAGCTTCTTGTTGTGATTTTCTATATGATTCCCACTGAAGCGATGAATATTAATATAGTCAGCAAAAATTTAGCAGTTTATCTCCATAACACTGAGCTAATACCGTTTCACTTTAAAGTTGATACATTTGGGCAAGCAGGGGAGGCAGCACTTCGGCTGTGCGGTAGTTGAATCTCGACTTCGCGGCAGTTGAGCGTAGTCGAAACTCGATTGCCGCGCAGCGCCGCACTGACTTGTACTGAGCGTAGTCGAAGTAGCCTGTCGAAGTGTCGAAACTCAGTGACAGGAGGCAGGGGGAGTAAGAAAAGTAATTTGTATCAATAATTTCGTAAAATGGTATAACCTGCGTTGGCAAAGCTTAACGTACCCCTTTGGGGAAGCAAGCTAGGTGTAGCGTCTCGTAGAGAAGTGATCGCTTAATTTTATTGACGGGACTTAAACTAAAAATAAAGCCCCAATTTAATCATGTGGACTGAAATTGATACTCATATTAGCCAAGCGACTGGTGAAAAATTTCAAACTCAGCACAAGCGCAGTGTTAGTGGTGGGTGTATCAACCAAGGTTATGCTGTCTCAAATAATGAACTGACATACTTTGTGAAGCTCAATCAAGCATCTCAAGTTGCGATGTTTGAAGCTGAAGCACTGGGTTTAAAAGAAATGATAACAACAGCTAGCATTCGCGTTCCTCAACCTATTTGCTGGGGTACGGCTGGTAATTCTAGCTATATTGTGCTGGAATGGCTGGAAATGGGCAAAAGCAATTCCAACTCTTCCCAAGAAATGGGACGCAAGCTAGCAGCGATGCATAAAACTACTAGCGCTCAAGGTTTTGGTTGGAAAATTAACAATACTATTGGATCTACTCCCCAAATCAACACTTGGACAGCAGATTGGGTAGAATTTTATGCTCAACATCGCCTCGGTTATCAATTTCAGTTAGCTAGACGAAAAGGTGGTAACTTCCCTCAACAAAATCAGTTATTAGCAACTATTCCTGAATTATTGGCAGATTATGAAGTACAACCTTCTTTAGTACATGGCGATTTATGGGGCGGAAATGCCGGGTTTACTGTGTCTGGTGAACCGATGATATTTGATCCGGCGACTTATTTTGGCGATCGCGAAGTGGATATCGCCATGACAGAATTATTTGGTGGATTTCCAGCGGCGTTTTATCAAGGTTACAACGAGGTTTTTCCTTTAGATGCAGGCTATGAAAAGAGAAAAACGCTCTATAATCTATACCACATTTTGAATCACTTCAATTTATTTGGTGGCGGTTATAGTTCACAAGCAAACCGAATGATTGACCAGATTTTGCGCTAAAAAAACCGCCACTTGTAAGAAAAAATCACAAGGGCGGATATTATGGCAGTTCCCAATTACACGAGGTACATAATCCCTAATCTCTAGTTCCTAGTCCCTAGTCCCAGATCTTAAAGAGATATGCCTCACTAAAACGCGAAACGCTATAACCAGTAACTGAAACCAAACAGAATCAGAATTTATCTTGTGGCATACCCATAGAACTATGTCCTTCAGCAAATCCTCCGGCATCAACCTCTTTAAGGAATCCACTGTAGGCTTCCATACCGTGTTCGCCAATATCTAAACCTTCTAGTTCTTCTTCTCTAGAAACCCTAATACCCAAAGTTGCCTTCAGTACTAACCAAAAGATAGTGCTGAGAAGAACTGTCATTCCGCCTACTGAAGCAACACCAAGTAATTGAATGCCAAATTGTCCTAAACCACCACCATTAAATAAACCTTTTGCTGGGCCACCACCATCAGCATACCAAGTAAAAATACCCGGCCCAACTGCCCATAAACCAACTGCCAAAGTTCCCCAAATACCGCAAACTAAGTGAACAGAGGTAGCTCCCACTGGGTCATCAATGCCAAGTTTATCAAAGAAGGTGACAGCGAAAACTACCACTATTCCGGCAATGAAACCAATAACCACAGAACTGGCAATACCGACGTAAGCACAAGGAGCTGTTATTGCAACCAAGCCAGCCAAAATACCATTAATAATCATTGACAAGTCTGGCTTACCCAAGTAAAGCCAAGCTGTAATGGTGGCGGCAATTCCACCCCCAGCCGCAGCCATGTTGGTTGTCAAAGCAATGTGGGTAATCGCACCAGGGTCAGCAGCCATTACCGAACCGGGGTTAAAACCAAACCAGCCTAACCAAAGAATCAAACAGCCCAAGGTCGCAATACTCATATTGTGACCGGGCAGAGCTACGACTTGTCTATCTTGATATTTGCCGATGCGTGGCCCTAAAAATGCAGCCCCCATTAAGGCTGCCCAACCACCAACTGAGTGAACTACAGTCGAACCAGCAAAATCCCAAAAACCCATGTCGGCTAGCCAACCAGCACCCCAAATCCAATGTCCGGTAATTGGGTAAGCAATACCTACAAGTAAAAGACTGAAAATGAGGAAGTCAACAAACTTAATTCGTTCGGCAACTGCCCCAGAAACGATAGTTGCTGCTGTCCCGGCAAACACCAATTGAAATAAGAACTTGGCAGCTAGGGGTACACCAGTCCAACTAATGGCACTAAAAACACCTTTATAAGCATCTCCAGTCGCTGGACTATTATCTACTCCTTTGATGAAAAATCCATTTAAGCCAATAAAGTCGTTGCCATCACCAAACATGAAGCCGAAACCGATTACCCAAAAAGCTATAGTAGCCAGAGCAAACACAATCAAGTTTTTAGCAAGAACATTGACAGCATTTTTCTGACGACAGAAGCCGGTTTCTAACATTCCAAAACCAGCATTCATAAAGAATACTAAAAAAGCAGCGATCGCTACCCATAATGTATCAATAGCAACCTTGAGGTTATCAGTAGTAGCTTTGAGTTGCGCTGTTGTTGGCGCTGCGGCTGGAGTTTGGGCAATTGCGACATAACCCCAACCTAATACAATTAAACAAGCTAGGGGTAAACAGGCTTGCCAGCTAGGAGAAAGTTGCTTAATTTTTGAGGCAAATGTCTGGAATTTTGAGTTAAATTGTGTATTTTTAGCGTAATTCTTTGCCGATAAATGCCTACTTTTTATTTTCGATTTCTGTTTGTACATGAATTTGAACATCTTCCTCCAACAAATAGGAAAAAACAGGTTAACCAGAAAAAACCAACAACTAAGGTTAAATTTAGTGGTTTTTGATATTTTTCATTTAGACCGCTTATTTGCCAACCAGAAATTCAAATAACCTAAATAGGAGTTTAGAAAATTAGTGGTCTTCTGTAAATATTTTTGCGGATGTTCTTAAGAACTTATTACGTAGTTTCCGAAACAGTCAAGTCTCCTTCACTTAATCTTTAATTGAATGTTGGAATGTATAAATGCACAATATTGTCAATATCTATAGCAGGGAACAGTCAACAGTCAACTACTTGGTAGTCGCCATACATCAAAAATATGGTAAAAAGTAACCAGTAAAACTTTGTCTACTGAAATATTCCTCTTGCTAAAGTCCAAAAGCTACTTGATAGTAATCAATTGCAAGTATTACTCCAACAAACTTTGGTAGACGCACAAATAAATTTGATTGATTCTCTATTTACCAAAAGTCTAATTCTGTATTATTAGATACTTTTTACTTTTAATAGTTCTTAAACAAGTCTGGAAATAATTGGACTAAAAAAGCTGTAATATTTACAGCGTCAGACTTTTGCGATATCGGGAGATAAAAGTTAAGAATAATATTAAATTTTTATAAATAAAGTTATCGCTTGATTGTGGACAATACCAATACGTTATTCAATTTCCAGTTGTTTGTTCTACTTACCTCGCTGGGCGTAGATATATGCTAAGTCGTGCAACGTCGCTGCTTGACCTTGGACATATCCAATGTATTGTTTGATTTCCAAGGACTAATTATAAAGTGCGATCGCTTGGTGTAGATCCTGATTCTTTAAATCAATAGAATAAAGATGTACTAAGAACTGAGGACGAGTAAACCCATCATGCTAGAGTACAATCCATTAGCTTGTTTGCCGTCATCTGAAGAACTGCCAGACTCTGACGATACGCCAGTGGATAATGAATTACAAGATTTGATTCCCGGTTTACTCAAAGCACTTTTGGCAATGGCTTGGCCAGAACGCATGGATTGGTTTTTTGGCGTAGATATGGGGATTTATTATGACCCAGATTTACCAGCGATAGTCCCAGATGGGTTTTTGAGTTTGGGCGTAGAGCGATTTTATGATGAAAACCTCCGTCCCAGTTATGTGCTTTGGGAAGAGAAGAAATTACCGATAATAGTGCTAGAGGTAGTGTCTCAGACATATCGCGGTGAGTACTCAACCAAAAAAGCCGAATATGCAAGATTGGGAATTTTGTATTATGTAGTTTACAACCCATTTCGTCGCCGCAAGCCACGTTTAGAAGTTTATAAATTAGTTAATAATGTTTATGAATTACATGATGGAAATCCTGTTTGGCTACCAGAGATTGGTTTAGGAATTGGCATTGAACGAGGAACTTATCTTGGCATACCACGAGAATGGATGTATTGGTATAACCAACAAGGACAACGGTTTTTAACACCAGAAGAAAAAGCTCAACAAGCACAGCAAGAAACTCAATTATTACGAGAACGGTTGCGATCGCTTGGTGTAGATCCTGATTTAATCTAAAAATGTTCTGCTACATCAATAAAATTCACATTAAATAATCAACAATAACCCTCTTCTGTCACTTTCCGGGTATTCTAAATAAAAGAATTAAAAGAAAAAACTCTCTTCAGGTAAGCAGAGCAATGGATGTAGAATTACAAATCCTGAAACATTTGTCGAGAGATGCCCACCCAACAGTTGCGCTCATAGATGAATATTGTGCAGAGTATAAAGACCTGTTCAAAGAGGTAAGAAATTATGAATGCTTTAAATATTTACATTTGGGGATAATATCAACGATAAAAAGAAAATCGTTACCAGAAATAGCTAAAGTAGTAAGTATAAACTCTGCTCAGTCATTACATCATTTTATAGCCTATTCAGATTGGTCAGTAAAGAAATTAAAGAGCCGAAGATTAAATAAATTAAAGAGAGCGTTAAACGATCAGGCGATAACCGTAGTAATAGATGAAACAGGAGACAGGAAAAAAGGTAAAAAGACAGATTATGTGGCTAGACAATATTTAGGGAGCGTAGGAAAAATAGATAATGGAATAGTGACAGTCAATGCTTATGGAGTTTATGACAATATAACATTTCCCTTAAGTTTCAAAGTATTCAAACCAAAGGGGACTTTAAAAGAAGGAGATAAATATAAAACTAAAATAGAATTAGCGTCAGAAATTATTACAGAATTAATTAGTGAAGGCTTTAATATTGAGTTGGTACTGGCGGATAGTTTATATGGTGAGAGTAGCGAATTCATCAGAAAATTGAATGAATATGAATTAGCTTATGTTGTGGCAATAAGAAATAATCACGGAGTCTGGCTACCAGCCAACCAGAGCGTTAGAGCGAATAAGTGGTGTAAATTTAAAAGAACATTTAGCAATCAAAAATCAGAGACTAGATATATTCGAGAAATAATTTATGGAAAAAAAAGAACCATAACTTATTGGGAAATAACTACTGACCCAGAAACCATGCCGGAAAATTCTACTTCTTTCGTGATGACAAATCTTCAAGGTAACTTGAAGAAGATTTTAGGCGACTTATATGGATTAAGAACCTGGGTTGAATATGGTTTTCGGCAGTGTAAACAGGAACTGGGCTGGACAGATTACAGGTTTACAAATTTCCAACATATTCAGAGATGGTGGGAGATTATTTTTTGTGTCTACACAATGATTAGTTTAAGTTCTCCACCTTTCTTATCCTTAAATCAAGCTCCTCAAATTGAAACAGAGGTACAAAACAGTGTTTGTATTGATTGTGTAGATTTTTCTAATCATAAACAATGGAATCATGATTATGGATGGAAGAATACTTTAAATAATCTTCGCTTAATTGTTCAACCTCTCTTATTATTTTGGTTGATTTATCCCTGGCTAGATGTTTTTCCCAATTCCGATTTATTGCTTGGATTTAATCACCTAATTTGTACAATGAACCAATTTAAACCTTTTTTCTCTTCTGGATAATTTCAGTTATTTACTACTTGCTTATTTCGGAAAGTGACAGAAGAGGGATAACCCCGACTTCTTTAAAAAATCTGAACCTCCTATATGTCATGCTGACGGAACAGGAATATAAAGTTAGGAGTGTAACCAAAGGTTCAACGGGGTTACGTGGTGCAAATGCAGTTCCACCTGACTTTTGCAACCAAGGAGGAACAGGTTCTTGAATCGGTAAAATGGGTGTGTCGGTAATGAACAATTTAAGACACCTAAATAGCCAATCTGTATGTTTACAACAGCTGACTTTCTTCAGTACACTCAATGGTCGGGTATCGCCACATTGATATTCGCTGCTTTAGCAATCCTAGCTTTTATTCTCAAATGGGGCATCCGCTTTCGGCTGGTAGGTACAACTGGCTTTATGATAGTGCTGACTTGTGGACTATTTACCCTCTCTTTAATTCCTCTGACTCACACTGTGATTCCAGGAGCATTAAAGTATACTTTAGTCTACGACAATGGTTCAACACAAACCGTAATTGCTACATCACCCAAAATTTCTCCTACACAACTAGAAGCAACTCTGCGGCAAGCAGCTACTAATCTTTATTCTTATGGTCGCTTAGGTACACGAGCAGACAACCAGATGACAATTCGCGCCCGTACCGTCATCCATCCAGAACCAGGGCTTTCTGTCCCAGTTTACCTAGGTCAAATTAAGCGAACGTTGGCTACGCGTGAAGATCAAGAAATGACAATTGAGATTTACCCAGAAAAATTTGCTCAATTACCAAAGCCTACTGCTTAAATCAATTAACAGTTAACACTTCGACAAGCTCAGTGCATCGCAGTGAATAGTTATCAAGTGGCTTTTGACTGATATCTGCACTAGTAGAGATGGTTACGTTACGTAAACAAACAGTCAACACAGTTACCTTGGCGTGATCGCTATATAATGATTACCACTAGCGATCGCTACATGAATAATGTTGTACCGAAAGCCAATAAACAAGCTGCAAAAATTTATCCAAAAACCAAGTTTTTTGCATGTAGGGATTTTTCTGACAATTCTGTTAGGTATCTTATTGTTCGCTTGGGTAGCACTCTCGCAGCAACCAGTTACCCTGAATATGTTAATTACTGCCCCTGATGCCCAACCTTGGAAGCAGGGTTTGATTAAAGACTTTGAAACTGAAAACCCAGGTATTCGCATTAACTTAGTTGAGGGGCCGAATGCCACAAATTTACTTGAAGACCTCTATACCTCATCATTTATCTTAGGCGAATCTCCTTATGACTTGGTGAATATGGATGTCATCTGGACACCAAAATTTGCTGCTGCTGGATGGTTGCGACCCCTAGATGATCGCATTTCAAAAGAGGAGTTAGCAGCATTTTCACCCAAGGATATAGAGGGAGGACGTTATCAGGGCAAGCTGTACCGCATTCCAGTACGTTCTGATGTGGGAATGCTGTACTATCGGGAAGATTTACTCAAACAAGCAGGATTTAAACCACCAGAAACCTTTGAGGATCTGATGCGAATTTCCCAAGCCTTGCAAAAACAAGACAAGGTGAATTGGGGCTATGTTTGGCAAGGTCGCCAGTACGAAGGACTCGTGGCGATGTTTGTGGAAGTCCTTGATGGTTTTGGCGGTTTCTGGGTTAATCCCGACACCTTGGAAGTGGGACTAGACCGACCAGAAACATTACAAGCGATTGAATTTTTACGTAGTACTATCAGCAAAAGCGTTTCTCCTCCTGGAGTGACGACTTATCAAGAAGAAGACACGCGACGCTTATTCCAAAGTGGTGAAGCAGCATTTTTACGCAGCTGGCCTTATGCATGGCCTTTAGCCCAAAAAAAAGGTTCGCCAATCAAAGGCAAAATCGCAATTAAACCGATGGTTCACGCTCCTGGTGAGACTGGAGCAGCCTGTTTAGGGGGCTGGGGTATAGGAATTGCTAAATCTTCCAAACATCCCCAAGAAGCTTGGACAGCAATTCAGTACTTTACCAGTGAAAAGGCACAGCGCCGATTTATTTTGAATGCAGGCTATGTGCCAAGTCGCCGGAATTTGTTCACCAATCCAGAGATTGTTGCCAAATATCCCCACTATCCACAGTTGTTAGAGGTCGTGGACAATGCAGTTTTACGTCCACCAATCGCGCAATATGCCCAGGCATCAGATATTTTGCAGCGTTATCTCAGTGCCGCATTATCTGGACGGACAGATCCAAAACAAGCAATGAAAGCTGCTGCTAACGAAACACGCCGACTGCTAGGGGCTGGGGAATGAGGGAGTAGAGGAGCAGAGGGGCAGGGGAGGAAGAAGAATAACAACTGACAACTGACAACTGACAACTGACAACTGACAACTGACAACTGACCACTGACCACTGACAACTAACAAATGACTAATCTGCACACACTCCGAGGTCGAGAACAAAGAACAGCCTGGCTCTTACTAACACCAGCATTGCTGCTGTTGTTGTTTGTGTTTGCCTACCCAATTTTACGAGCATTCTGGTTAAGTGTATTTACTAGAAATTTGGGAACAGAGCTAGAACCAGTATTTTCTGGCTTAGAAAATTATGTGCGGATGGCAGGAGATGGTCGTTTTTGGCAGAGTTTATGGGTGACGACTGTGTTCACAACAGCTTCCGTACTTTCAGAACTACTGCTAGGATTGGGAATTGCTTTAGTTCTCAATCAGGCGTTTTTTGGACGGGGCATAGTACGGACAACCGCGATTATACCTTGGGCTTTGCCTACTGCTTTGATTGGTCTGGCATGGGCTTGGATTTTTAACGACCAGTTTGGAATTGTCAACGATATTTTATTGCGATTGGGGTTAATTCAAACTGGAATTAACTGGTTAGGAGATCCAACTCTGGCAATGCTGGCAGCGATTTTTGCTGATGTTTGGAAAACTACACCGTTTATTAGTATTCTGCTATTAGCTGGCTTGCAGTCGATATCAACAGATCTCTACGAAGCTTACTCTGTCGATGGAGCGAATGCTTGGCAAAGCTTCCGCAATATTACTCTGCCACTGCTGTTGCCACAAATCTTAATCGCAGTTTTATTTCGGTTTGCTCAAGCTTTTGGGATTTTTGACTTAATTGCTGTGATGACTGGAGGTGGCCCCGGTGGTGCAACTGAAGTGGTGTCGCTGTATATTTACTCTACAGTGATGCGCTACTTAGATTTTGGTTATGGAGCAGCTTTGGTAGTGGTGACATTTTTAATATTAATTGCTGCGGTAGCGATCGCCAGTTTCTTGCTGAGTAAATACCGTGCCAAAACAGGAGCCATTTAAGAGGCAGGGGAGCAGAGGAGAATAACAACTAATAACTGATAACTGATAACTAATTCATGACAACTCCACAAGCAGTTTCAACGACTCCAAAACAAACAGGAAAAACCAAGTTTTCTATTAAAAAAATCTTGCTGTTCATAGCAGTTGTATTAGTAGTGATATTTAGCCTAGCGCCTGTTCTATGGCAACTGCTGACTTCATTTAAAGTTAACGAAGATATTGCCGCTGTTCCTACTGTCTATTTTCCGACGCGATTCACTTTCAGTCACTATATTGAGTTATTCACCCGTCGTCCATTTTGGCGCTATATCTTCAACAGCGCTTTTGTATCGATTACTTCTACAGCTTTAGCTTTGGCAATTGGCGCACCCGCCGCTTATGCCTTGGCACGATTACGCCCTTGGGGTGAGCGAGTTATCCTTGCTGGCGTTCTCATTGTAACTTTGTTTCCGGGAATTTTATTGTTTTTGGGACTATTAGAAATTATCCAAGCGCTCAGACTGGGCAACAACTATCTGGCGCTAATCATACCCTATACTGCCATCAATTTGCCGCTGACAATTTTAGTACTCAAAAGCTTTTTTGAACAATTGCCCAAAGACTTAGAAGATTCCGCTAGGGTCGATGGCTACAATACCTTTCAACTATTGTGGCAAATCGTACTGCCGATGACCCTTCCAGCCTTAGTAACTACTGGGATTCTCACCTTTATTTTTGCCTGGAATGAATTTATCTTTGCTTTGACATTTATGACCCGTGAAGAGTTGAAGACAATTCCCGTTGCTGCTGCTCAGTTGGGTGGTGCGTCAGTATTTGAAATTCCCTACGGTTCCATTGCTGCTGCGACTGTTGTCGGGACGTTACCCCTCATTGCACTAGTTTTGTTTTTCCAGCGCCGGATCGTTCAAGGTCTTACCGCTGGTGCTGTCAAAGGATAAAAATAAAAACTCTACAGTTAGTAGTCAGTGTAAAGCGAAAAGTCAGAACAATTGACCACTAACTACTGACCACTGACAACTGACCACTAACTACTGACAACTGACCACTGACAATAAAAAAAATGGCTAAACTCGAACTCAAAAACTTGAATAAAACCTATAACCCCAAAGTTATCCCTGTTAAAGACGTGAGCTTAACGGTAGATAACGATGAGTTTCTTACTTTACTTGGCCCTTCTGGCTGTGGCAAATCCACCGTCCTCCGCATGATTGCAGGTCTGGAAGAACCTACTCGCGGTCAGATCAAGATTGGGGAAGTTGATGTTACCCAAAAAGGAGCAGGCGATCGCAATATTGCAATGGTATTTCAAAGCTATGCACTTTATCCTCACATGACGGTATACGAAAATCTTGCCTCTGGACTGAAGCTGAAAAAAGTACCACCAGCCGAAATTAAACGAAGAGTTGCAGAAGTATCCGAAGTCTTAGGATTAGCAGAGTTAATGAACCGCAAGCCAGGTAAAATGTCTGGAGGTCAACGTCAGCGAGTTGCGGTCGGTCGTGCTTTGGTGCGGAATGCCGATGTCTACTTGTTAGATGAACCATTAAGTAACTTGGATGCACTATTACGAGAACGAGTCCGCGCCGACCTCAAGCAGATTTTTGCCGTCCAAAAAGTCCCAGTTGTTTACGTCACCCACGACCAAACAGAAGCAATGACACTTTCCACGAAAGTTGCATTACTTAACGATGGCTATGTGCAGCAACTTGACCCACCGGAACTCATTTATAACCATCCAGCAAATCTATTTGTGGCTGGGTTTGTTGGTAGTCCGCAAATGAATTTGCTAACTCTACCTTGTCAGGGACGATCTGCTATGTTGGGTAACTTCCAAATACCTCTGCCAGATCTACCAACTGTACCACCTCAGATTATTTTGGGAATCCGTCCAGAAAATGTCCGTATTGCTCAACCAAGTGATACTCAGACTATTCAAGGACGAGTGTTTTTAGTAGAAAACTTGGGTATGCACTATTTGGTTAGTGTCAAGGTTGAGGGTTCACCAACCGCAGCGACTACAGTACGTGCTTTGTTGCCAACAGATCAAAACTGGAATAACGAAGATATTACATTGGCATTGCCTACTGAGGATATTCACTGGTTTGATGTTCAATCTGGACATACTCTTGTCAGGAGGTAAGTTTTAGGGAAAAAACAGACGCTCATTGTGTAGTTCCAGTAATTTATCGTTCTTCTTTGTGCCAACAATATTTGTACATCAGGCGATCGCACTTTCCCAACCCAATCATTTCCAAACAAAATCTATCTCTTTGCACTTGAACCCTGTAGTTTATTACCAATTGCAGATTGATTTCACATTAAAATTGTAACCGTAGAGAGTTATTTGACAAGACTATTTAAACAATACAAAAAAAATTTCATCCTCTGACTAACCCAGTAGTGCAATGGCAAAAGCCGATTAATTAAGTCAATCTGTTTATAGATATTGTTAACGGTTACTACCCGGATTTCTCACCACACCTTGAATGGAGGAGTAATGAGTAGTGAGTAGTGAGTAGTGAGTAGTGAGTAAGGAGTAATGAGTAAAATTCTTAACTTATTACTTATTACTCATTACTTATTACTTATACGGAAAGCAGCTTGTGAGAAATCCGGGACTAGTATTTGCTGTTTTGAGGTAAGTCAAATGAAACTGAAGATTTTAGCTATCGCAGCATTAGTGAGTACGATTTGCTATGCCATTCCGACAAAAGCTGCAAATCCTGTCCATGTTAGACAGTTACTAAAAACAGGAAAATGTCAGGGATGTGACTTAGCAGGAGCAAACTTGCGTTCGGCTCATTTAGTTGGTGCAGATTTAAGAAATGCCAATTTAAAGGGAGCTAATCTAGAAGATGCCGAGTTGATTAGCGCTAATCTAACTGGTGCAAACTTAAGTCAAGTATTCGCAAGTAATATTGATTTAAGCGCCACTAACTTAACAAATGCCAACCTGACTAATGCTAAGCTTGATAATGCAAACTTGGAGGGTGCTGTCTTAACTGGAGTTAATCTTCAAGAAGTTATAGTTTATTGAGCCATTTAATGGTTAAAGGCAAATTTTGTTCAATTAGGAAGTTAAGTTATCATCTGTACAATATTCAGTAGGATACTAAAGATTAGCATCTATCAGAGATTAAGATAATTACATAATTACACTCAATATCTGCGAAGATAAAATTATTAAACTTTTAGGACTTACGCAAGAACTCTCTAAAACCTCTTAACTTCTCTGCAAAACGCTACGCTCTCAACGTAGCTTTGCCGCAACGCGTCTATGTGCCTTAGCGGTAGCCTCCGGCAAGCCGTTTGAGCGTTTCGTTTTTGATAACTTTGCATAAGTCCTGACTTTTACGAACAGCATTACTTATTTATTTAGGTACTTCTATGAAAAAATTGATTAAAGGTTTGCGTGAGTTCAAAAGTAGTTACTTTTCTGCCAATGAAGAACTGTTTGAACAACTTTCTCATGGTCAGAAGCCTAGAGTATTATTTATTACTTGTTCAGATTCGCGTATCGATCCAAACTTGATTACACAAGCTGGATTAGGTGAATTATTTGTTATCCGCAATGCAGGTAATATTATTCCCCCCTTTGGTGCAACTAATGGTGGTGAAGGAGCAACAATTGAATATGCTGTTCAAGCATTAGATATTCAACAAATTATTATCTGTGGTCACTCCCATTGTGGGGCGATGAAAGGGTTAATGAAGTTAGACAGTTTGCGGGTAGAAATGCCGTTGGTACATGATTGGCTCAAGTATGCAGAGGCAACCCGACGATTAGTAAAAGATAATTATAGTAACTATGAAGGCGAAGAACTATTAGAAATAATTATTGCCGAGAATGTACTCACCCAAATCGAAAATCTACGAACTTATCCAGTAATTCACTCTAAGCTTCACCAAAAGCAACTCAGTATTTATGCTTGGATTTATCAAATCGAGACTGGTGAAGTTTTGACATACGATTCACAAAAGCACGCCTATGTCTTGCTCCAAAATCAGCTTCCCACATCAGAGATAGATGAAACATTGTTTAACCCACCTTTAGGTAAAACTGAACAAGATACTATTCAATCATCTCCGGAACTTTTGATTTCACCACATACGGGGTTTCCCATGACAGTGCTGTCTCCACAACAAATGGAGCGAATTTATCGAGGCTCGAAAACAAACTAAAGAAAGTTTAAGCTCATCCTACTGCCCCTGGAAGGGGCGAGACTTTGTGTCAGTGGTCAGTTGTCAGCGATGCACTGAGCGTAGTCGAAGTGTGGTGAGTAGTAAAAACAACTGATAATTGACGGCGACGAAGCAATGGTTACTGAGCGTCTTGCCTTAGACGTAGTCGAAAGGAGCCGAAGTACTATTCTTCCCACTCCTCAAAGAAAGGGGCAACGCGATCGCCTTTTGATGATTAATTGGAAATGTGAATTGAATCAGACTTCTTCATCCAAATAATTTATGAAAGCGTGTTACATGGATAGACAGGTTAACCGAAAAGTTCTACAATCTGACTGATTGGGGTAAATTTACCTATTGCTCAATCAACCCAAGCATAGTAAAGATTTTCTAGCGATTTTGCGTGATTGCAAAAGCATACTATTAATATAGGAAAGTCTTTAGTTAAGGACAGCAAATAACATGGATGTAAAGCTGATTTTAGTTGGGTTAACGGTTCTATTTACGATTTCGTGCTTATTTTTTGGTACGAAAAATGGGTTCTATGATTCAGAGAACTATCACGGTAATGGCTCTGCCCATTGAGAGAAGACTGAGTGGAAAAAACCTCTGCTCAGAATTTTGGAAATACAAAAAGGCAAAAGGCAAGTTCCCATAGCCCTAAATTTAAGGGTTTCTCATTACCCAACTTTTGCGAACCAGTGCGGGTTCGCAAAAAGCGTCCTCCCCAATCCAAAATCCGCATTATTAAGGGTGTAGAGGCGCACTACAAAACTTATCCCAAAGTCAAAAACCAAAATTCTTGTAATTTGTGGCTTTTGGGGTATTTCAATGACGATGAGGTTGGAGGGGAAGAGAGTATGAGGGATAATCTGTCGGCATCCTCTGGCGTTGATGCTGAGGAAAGGTCGGAATTAGAATGTTTGCCTTATAGTGTCCAGCATCACGATGAGGGCGTGTGTTTATTAGTAAAAATGGGGCCACATCGCATCCTATTAGACTGTGGCTTAAAAGATAGTTCTTTATTGTTAAGTACGCTAACTAAATCAACACGCAAAGGCAGTTTACCCCAACCAGCAGATTTAGTTTTAATCAGTCACGCCCACCCAGATCATGCTAGAGGACTACTAGCACTGCATCAATCTTTTCCCCTTTTACCTGTTTATGCCAGTGAAGTCACTAGTAAGTTACTACCGCTAAATTGGCCAGATCAAGATCCTCAAGACATTCCCCAATTTTGTCATGCATTACCGCTGCGATCGCCTGTAGAATTGCAAGATGGCTTAGTAGTAGAGTTATTTCCCGCCGGACACTTACCAGGGGCAGTAGCAATTTTGCTCACTTATACGACAGAGCAGCATTCTTACAAGCTACTGTATACAGGAGACTTTTTCTTATCAAACTCTAGGCTAGTAGAAGGTTTGCGGTTAGAAGAATTGCGAGGACTAGATCTCAGTGTACTGATTATTGAAGGTACTTATGGCACATCTCGTCATCCTCATCGTCGTAATCAAGAAAATCAATTAGCAGAACGAATTAATCGGGCGATCGCAGATAATTATTCTGTTTTACTACCCACACCTGCTTTAGGTTTGGGGCAAGAATTATTAATGCTGTTACGTTCTCATCACCATTTTACAGGACGTGATTTAGATATTTGGGTTGATGGTACTGTCGCCACTGGATGCGATGCTTACCTAGAACTACTACCTCATTTACCTGCATCAGTACAAAACTTCGCCCGTCATCAACCCTTATTTTGGGATGAACGAGTACGTCCGCGAGTCCGTCGTTTGCCACCAGAACATCGTGCCACCATAGGCAAGTCTCCCTGTATTGTTCTCACCGATTCTACAGCCGATTTGGGACAATATTGCCAACCTGACACTAGACCCTGGCTAATCTTGTTACCAGAAAAAATTGATATAAAAGTTCACAAAAAATATTTAGCACCCACTACTATTGACGGCTATTTTTTAGCGCAGCATAGTGATGGCCCTGGTACTACCCAGCTAATTCATAACTTGCGTCCTCAGCACGTCGTTTTTGTTCATGGTTCCCCTACCTATTTAGCAGATCTAACTAGCTTAGAAGAGTTACAAAACCGTTACCATGTTCATTCCCCATCTGCTGGGACATTAGTAGAACTGCCAATTGGAGACACATTTTTACAACCAGCAGCTCCAGAAACCAATTATGAAGGTGAACTGACAGAATTGGGAACGGTAATTACAATTACACTTCCCGATGCGATTACTACCGATCCTCGTTGGCGGCAGTTTGCCGATACTGGTTTAATCGAGGGTCATTGGCAAGGAGAAGAACTAGTCTTGCGGGGATTGTCTCAGCGAGATTTGCTCAATCAAAATAGTAGCGATCGCTATACTTCATCTGATGTCGAGTGCTGCGGAAACTGCCGACACCAAAGGGGGCAGCGGTGTTGGAATCCTGCTTCCCCCTTGTATCACTTCAAGGTAACTCTTGAAGGCTACTGTCCTGCTTTTGAACGCTTAAATGATAATCAGTAGTTTCTAGTTAGTAGTCAGTTTTGTTAACAACTGACTACTGACCACTGACCACTGACTAGTTATTCAGGGTTGGATTCAGGGTAATGGTTGCGGATACGCTCAGCTTCTGGACAGTCTTCAGTCATCAGAGGTTCTACATTACCACGCGGCACTGAAGCTAATTTTTGGGTTACAGCGCCGATACTTTCAAGGCGAATCATCTCCTCCCAAGAACAAGTTTCATCTTCCTCTTCTGTCTCATAACGTAGGGTGACTAAATCTCCCTCTATGTCGAGAATGCGGGCGCGTTCGATCCAGCGTTGCTGGTCCCGCAAGAAAACACATACCTCGCGCCCATCGCAACACAGTTGATAAATCTTGCGGTGTAGCATGTATTGCTTCTGCCTTTTTAAACAACGTAGTTAAACCTGTCAAAATCTGGGTTCTACCCCATTTTAGATTACACCTTAAGAGATAAGCTGCTTGGTTGAGAATTAGTACATCTGATAACTGCATCCAAAGACTTACTGATAGTGGCCAGAATCTAGGAAAATTTTGAGTCATCAGCTAGTAGTTACTGCCCCCAGTCAACTCAATCTATTTCAAGGTTCTTCAGCGAATGTCTACTTCATAGAAGTCACACAATTCGGGGATCTTACTCACCAGCCTAAAACTTACTGGTAAATCGCTTCTACCATTATGTAATAAAAAATACTCCAAAACAAGAGGTGATTGCGGTTGTTTAATTTGCCTACTTGTAATCATTGGCATTACTGGAAAGTCTGGGGACTCGGCTTTACTTTTCCCCCGTATATATTTGATCTTAACTCATTCTCTTGCCTACCTTGATGGTTTTCGGCAACAACACTGCAAGAGTTTTGAGTTGAAAGTTTTGGCTAACGCTACACAGCTTTGATTTGCACCCTACAAAGCAGTACTATCAGCAAGATTTGTACTGTGTGAGAAATGCCATTGGCAGTTGCGAAGATGCTTCTCTTTTAATTTCACCTGTGCGTACTGCATCGTATAAGGTTTCAAGGTCTTCCAAATCTTCTGACTGATAGCACTTGGTCGCCAATACTTGATGAAGTAGACCCTCAGATTCAACACTAAGATACCCAGTTTGGAAAGCAGATTCAACGAGTGTGCGAATCATGTTGGTTAGGGTGTAGAGAGCAATTTATTATTTCTATTCTGAAACATTTTCCTCCTTAACTAGTTGATATGAAACCGTAATGGCTAGTGATTATAATTACACATTTACGTGATTTAAATCACAGTATATAAACGCATTAATAAGACTTTAAGAGCTTATGCAATATATTACTTAGAGCAAATAGTACAAAAAATCTGGCTAAACACCTTAATTTAAGTATATAAATATACTAATTATTGATGTATATATGATAATAAAAAGAGGAAAACAACTTAAACAAGAAATTGACGGAAATCCTCATCTTTGTGGCTCAATTGTACCCAGTCTAGATTTAAAGAATTAAATTTTTGTACTAAGCGATCGCAAGCAGGGCGTTCGGTTGCATAATGTCCGGCATCAATTAAAATTAGACCGCGATCGCGGCTTTCTTGAAATTGATGAAACTTACAATCAGAAGTCAGATAAGCTTGAGCATTAGTTTTAACTACCGCCGAAATAAAACTAGCTCCTGAACCACCCAACACAGCCACTCGTGAAATTGTTTGCTGTAAATCGGCAACAGGAGAAAAAATTAAATTAGGGGGAGCAAGTTGATTTTGAATATTGGTGAGTAACTCTTGTAAAGACACAAATGGCTTGAGCATTCCTACACGTCCATATCCTAGTCCTGCCTGGGTGGGTACTATGGGAGTAACTTCTTGGAGTTCT
This sequence comes from Halotia branconii CENA392, assembly GCF_029953635.1. Lineage (NCBI taxonomy): Bacteria > Bacillati > Cyanobacteriota > Cyanophyceae > Nostocales > Nodulariaceae > Halotia > Halotia branconii. Next base: position 4,649,890 of record NZ_CP124543.1, read on the forward strand.
AAAATCTGAGCCAAAACATCAGCAGTCCCATCTTGTACTTGATCAAAATTAGTATGAGCGCTGTAGACACCTATGTTGTGGGTAAAAGCTAACCGTGCCATTTCTGCGATCGCTTCACCACTGCACAACGACTTGGGAGGATTGAAAATTAAAGGATGATGGGCAAAAATTAAATTGGCTTTGAAAGCGATCGCTTCTTGCATTACTGCCAAAGTTGGTGTTAAACACACCAACACCCGTGCTGCATCCTGCAATACTCCCGGCTCAATTTGCCAACCACAATTATCCCAACTTTCACACCAAGCAGGATTTGCCCATTCTTCAAACCAAGTAATTAAATCAACAACTTTCATATTTTTTTCAGTGTCTTTGTGGCTGAATATTCAATTTTACTGATAATTGCTGGCGCATTTCCTCAAAAGGTTTATTCCATACAGGTTGAGCATTCCAGTTCCATGCAGCCACTGGGATGAGTTGTTTTTCTGCTAGGTAAATCAATAAACGGTATTCATCTTCTGGTTCGCGGGAAAAGGAAAAAGGATTACGAAAGCCTGTATCACACAGTTTATAAAATGAAACTTGATCAAGACTGATGCGATGCACAAGTTTTTGACCTTTAATGAGCAAATAGTCTAGAAAAAGTAAGCTAAAAGGCTCTATGTGGGCGCGATTTTGAGGCTCTTTCTGTACCCATCTTGCCCAGTCAAACCCGTACATAAAATCGTGAACGTAGCGAAAGCGCATTTCTTTTTTAATTCCGAATAATTCGATTAAAGAAACCATTTTGTTAGCAAAAGATTCTAAAAAATCAGCACCATCAGTTGCCACTAAAGCTTGCCTAAGCAAACTGCTCACCATAAAATCAAAATCCCAGAAAATGTTTTCTGGAAAGTTTTGTAATTGGGCATCAAGTATGACTTTTAAAGTAGATTGCAAATGAGAAATTAATTGTTTATCGGTAGTTTGTGCAGCAATTAAATTTTCCAATTCGGCAAAGCTAGTAATTAAAGATTTTTTGGGATTAAGCGATAACAGGTTAATAGACTGCTGGGCAAGAATTTCATCAAGGTATGCGAAAGCCTGAGTTGGTGCTAGATTTTGCTTCATAATTAATTGCAATATTTCAAGCAACTCAAAATAAGTATAGTAATCCGGTTTGATTCGGTGAATTTATTTGTGTAGGTAGGGAACAGGAAACAGGGAACAGTTAATAAGGGATAGATATGTACTGAATCGTGTTCAAAAATCAAATAGGAGTCCTATATTATTTTATATTAAATTAGCAGTCTCTCTAGCAGCTTCTCGCAGCCGCTGCACATCGCGTATTGGTGGCGCACCAAACAGCCGCTTGTACTCCCGGTTAAAGTGAGAGGCATCATCATAACCCACATGGTAGGCAGCACTGCTAGCATCAAGGTTTTGCCCCAGCATCAGACGGCGAGCTTCCTGAAGCCGCAGTTGCTTCTGGAACTGCAAGGGACTCATTGCAGTGACAGACTTGAAGTGATGGTGAAAGCCCGATACACTCATTCCCAGATCTCGTGCGATGCTTTCAATCCGAAGCGGCTGGTTAAAGTCTTTACGAAGTCGCTCGACGGCTCTGGCGATGTAGTGAGTGTAGCCTCCTAGAACGGCAATATGACGAAGCCGGCTACCTTGCTCTCCCATCAGGAGTCGGTAAATAATTTCCCGCTTAATCAGTGGTACGAGAACATCAGCTTCAGCAGGGGAATCTAGAAGCCTAACGAGCCTCACCGCAGCGTCTAACAGATTTGCATCCAATGGACTGACGTTGATTGCTTTTACATTAGACCTCTTGTTTGCTGAGGGATAGCCTGCTTCAACCATGACTGAACCGACAAGGGTGGGGTCGAGATCGAGACGCAGACTCAGGTACGGCTTTTCTTTGGACGCTTCCAGAATTTGGCTAACAATCGGAAGTTCGGCTGTCGCTAGCAGATAATGCATCGGGTCGTACTGATAGCGATCGCTGCCCAGAAGAACTTCTTTGCTGCCCTGAGCGATCGCACAAAAGGCAGGAATAGAGACACTATGAAGGCATTCCGAAGGCGAAGAGGAACGGTTGAAGTGCAATCCTTTGAGTGGCTCAATCGTCCCATCATTACGGATAGCCTGTGAGATGCGCTCAGTCAGCTCGTCTCTGTTGGCTTGCGCTCTGTCTGCTTCACGCTTTGCCTGCTGGTCGTTCATTAAATCTATATCCGCTTTTTCACTCGTTTTGACGGCTTTCATCTTTAAGTTTTGCAGGATTGTACAACAATCTTAGATGATTATTCTATTGTTCGCCTTTAATAATTCATAGAATAAAGCTAAAGCAATGAAAAATGATTTTAGCTAATTGCAGACATTTTGGATTTTTATTCAAGAAAAAACTCTGTGTTGATTGGGCAAGAGACTTGCCTGCTAGCAACCATACAGGGCATCAAGTAAAGGAATTAAGAAAATGGATATTAAAAGAAGTGGCTCACAGCCTTCTGCTAAAGGGCCAGCCGAGTATTTTACAGGCACTGTCCGCATTGACCCTCTGTTTGAGGCACACGATCCAGCACGCACTGTCGGCGCTAGTGTCACGTTCGAGCCTAGCGCTCGGACAGCATGGCATACTCATCCGTTGGGTCAGACTTTGATTGTGACGGCTGGCTGTGGCCTTGCACAACGCTGGGGTGGCGCGATCGAGCAAATTCGACCGGGAGACGTAATCTGGTTTGCACCAGGTGAGAAGCATTGGCATGGGGCTACGGCAACTACGGCGATGACGCACATCGCCATTCAGGAACAGCTTGACGGCAAGACTGTGGACTGGATGGAACAGGTCAGCGATGAACAATACCAGACACCAAACGTAAACAACTAGTAGCATTTATTCATGTTCAACGCGAAAGCCTATTCCGCAGTCAGTGAAACATCACAATATGGCACGCTCAAATCTGAATAACACAAGGTAGAATTTCACAGACCCATTGCCAACGTGCAAACTAAGAAACAGCAACTTGGAAGTCTCAGCGATCGGGTTTTACATAGTCAAAGAATAAGTACTCATGCATAATTAATTGTATATTGTCATTACAAGTGCAGCGAAGCGAAACGAAGTAATCGCAAGCGTTTAGGATTGCTTCACTTCGTTCGCAATGACCCAAATAATTTTGCATACCCACTTAATCGCAAATTACGTTCATAAATACTCATGCAGCAAAACTGCACTTTAATACTGGAGGAAACTTATGACTGACAAGCGGAAAGATTTGGGTGAACAGGATGTGCAGCTCACCGATGTCGCAGGTGACTTGGTAGAGAATGTGTCCGACTCCATCTCGCACAAGCTTCATCCTATGATCGAGCAGTATGCTCAACTGTTTAAGACGGGTGCCCGTACGCCAGTCTTGAAGCGTCCTAGCGACATTGGACTCGATTATGAAGATGTCTTTTTCCCGTCACTTGACGGCATTCCCCTAGAGGCTTGGTTCATTCCCGCTAATTCCGACAAGCTGCTGATCGTGAACCACCCGATGACCTGCAATCGCTACGGTTTTCCAGGGCATTTGCCGCCTTGGAACACGATGTTCGGCGGCTTTGAGGTGAATTTCCTACCAGAGTTGAAGCACCTGCACGACGCTGGCTACAACATCCTAACCTACGACCTTCGTAACTGCGGTCTGAGTGGCGAAGCAAACGGCGGAATTAGCGGTCTGGGGCTGCTGGAGTGCCGCGATGTCGTCGGCTCTATCCGTTACGCGAAGCAGCGAAAGGACTTAGCGGCGATGACGACTGGACTCTATAGCCGATGTATGGGAGGAAACTCAACCATTATCGCGATGGCGAAATGGCAAGAAGAGTTCACGCACATCCAGGCTTTGGTCTTGCTCAACGTCGTGTCCGGCAAAACCTTTATCGAGCGTGGTGCCGAGAATTTGCATCTCGATCCACAGAAGGAAGCCGCCAAACTGGACGAACGCCTCCGCGAACTAACGGGCTTTCGCCTCAATGAAGAAACCCCGTTGCCCTACGCGAAGTATGTCAAAGTACCCACGCTGATGGCACAACTTCGCCGAGATTTCCTTGTCCATGCGGAAAGCGATGGGCAAGCCATCTTTGATGCCTTGGGAGCGCAGGATAAGGAACTGCTTTGGATCGAGGAATCGAACCAGCGTTTTTACGCTTACAACCACTTCGGTCAGCATCCTGAGCGCTTGATTGGCTGGTTCGACCAGCACATGGGCAAAGCAACGAAAACGCATCCAGGGTAAGCGATGACAGCAATGGACTCTCCGACAAAGTCATAGTACGTCCTTAAAGAATCTGGCTCACCAATCCTGAAGAGAAGTATAGGCATGAATACTAGTCGTTTGGAAGCATTTAGCGACGGTGTTTTTGCAATCGCCATCACCCTGCTGGTACTCGAAATCAAAGTGCCACCCCCCGATACAGTGCTTGGGGCAGAACTCCTCCAACTCTGGCCGTCCTACCTTGCCTACGTAGTAAGCTTTCTGGTAATCGGCGCTATCTGGATCAACCATCACGCCATGTTTCACCACATCGTCCGGGTGGATGGAACGCTGTTACTGCTGAATGTCCTCCACCTGATGCTGATCGCATTCCTGCCGTTCCCAACCGCCGTGCTGGCTGAAGCGTTTCACCGGGGAACGGACGAACCGATTGCCGCTGCCTTCTACAGTAGCATCTTGACCGTGATTGGTATCTTCGTTAACGCCATGTGGCGGTACGCGGCTCACGAGTATCGGCTGATCGATCCTCACCTCGCAGCAAAAAAAGTACGAAAGCTCAGACGGCAGTTTCTTTTCGGGCCAATCGCTTATGCGATCGCCACCGTAGTCGCGTTGGTTCTGCCCTGGCTGGCGGTGCTGCTGTTCATCCTCCTCAACCTTTTCTATCTCTGGCCTCGCTGGGGCTACAGGAGTACCCCGTCTCCTATCGACGATTCTACGACGAGCAGCGATACTCCTGCGGAGTCGCTGCGCGATCGCAGTGAAGGCGACTGAACAACCGCGGGATCGACGAACAATCTCAGTTCCACATCAATAAAGAAAAACAATGCAAAAACGCAAACTTGGTAATAGCAATTTAGAAGTCTCAGCGTTCGGGCTGTATGGGAATGAGTTTTTTTTATGGCCTACCCAAGAACATCCAGGAGATGACTGCTCTGCTTAGGACTGCCGTTGATCGCGGCATCACATTCTTTGACACTGCCGAGGTCTACGGCCCGTTCCTAAACGAAGAGTTGGTGGGCGAAGCTCTCGCTCCCTTCCGTGGGCAAGTGGTCATCGCTACCAAATTCGGGTTCAACATTAGTCCTAATTCCGAACTGACTGCTTATCAGGACTTACGCAGAAATAACGTAACTCCGTCATTACGAGCGATAGCGAAGTAATCTACCCTAACGCTGGGATTGCTTCCCTACACTCCGTTCCGGTCGCAATGACAATATCGGCGTTGCGTAAGTCCTACTTATGAAGAAAAAAGTACAACTTGGAGGGAAACGATGCAAACGGTTGTATTGAATAACGATCAAAGGAGATAGAAATGAAACTGCTTGCGACAACAATCGTGTCACCTTTTCTGCTTGCTTCGGGTTTCTCTGCTGTGGAACAAGCACAAGCCCCATCGAAAAATAACGCACAAATAGTAGAGGTTAGGCGAAACGGTTCGCAGCCTTCCACTAAGGGGCCTGCTAAAAACTTCACGGGTTCCGTCCGTATCGACCCCCTATTCTCAGCACGCGAGCCGTCACGCACGTCTGGCGGTAGTGTCACGTTTGAACCAGGTGCGCGTACAGCGTGGCATACCCATCCATTAGGGCAAACTCTGATTGTGACGGCTGGATCTGGATATGTCCAGCAATGGGGCAGACCAATTCAAGAAATCACATCCGGTGATGTGGTGCAAATTCCGCCGGGAGTGAAACACTGGCACGGGGCTACGCCAACCACGGCGATGACTCACATTGCTATTCAAGAACAGCTCGACGGCAAGAACGTGGACTGGATGGAAAAGGTCAGTGATGAACAATATCGCAAGTGATCTCCGTGTCCGAAATTTTTGGGAGTCGAGATGCACGTCCTTGGCTTTATTACCCGGCAATAAATTTCTGAAAGCAAGGCAGACAAAGGGAATCAAGGACGCAACGGGCAGGGAAGCAAGCCCACTTCCTACCGATAAAAGTCGTATTGAACTTGGAACAGAAATTCAGACGCGCCTAGCAGGAAGTCCGGTTTATGGAGAAATTTATACTTTTGCTCCTGCCATCGATCAGTTTTTGAAAAGTCACCTGTTCGCAGACATCTTCGGGCGCGACAACCTGGACTACCAAAGTAGGGAGATTGCGACCATTGCAGCTCTTGCCAGCATGAAAGGTGTTAACTCTCAACTGCAAGCACATTTTAGAATCGGCATGAATACCGGACTGAGTGAGGCACAAATGAATAGCCTTATATCCGTTCTCAAGTCCAAAGTCGGCAAGCCTGAAGCCGATAATGCTGCTGAAGTATTGAATCAGGTTTTAAGCAATAAGTCTCAATAAAAACTTCAAACTGAAGGAGAAAAGCAGTGCCTCATATCAGCGTTAAGCTCTACCCTGGCCGATCAGAACAGCAGAAGGTTCAGCTTGCCGAGCAAATCGTCAAAGATGTTGTTTCCATTCTGGAATGCGGCGAAGAATCGGTTTCGGTAGCGATTGAAGAAATCAAACCTGGGGATTGGGCAGAGCAGGTTTATAAACCAGATATTCTGAATCACTCAAAGAAACTCTACAAGCAGCCAGGCTATAACCCATTCCAATAGCAACGAAACAAGGAAAACAATTCTGCAAAAAGGAGAAATAAGATGATTAAGGACAAAGTTGTGATTATTACCGGCGCATCTTCAGGAATTGGTGAAGCAACTGCGAAATTGCTTGCCAGCAAAGGCGCTAAAGTCGTATTGGGCGCGCGCCGTGAGCAACAATTAAAACAACTGGTTGATGCAATTAATAGCGGTGGCGGACAAGCAGTTTATCAAGTGATGGATGTGACTAATCCAGCTGATAACGCTGCGATCGCCAAGCTTGCCAAGGAAACATTTGGAGGCGTTGATGTGATTTTCTTGAACGCTGGCATCATGCCCACTTCTCCACTGTCTGCATTGAAAACTGATGAATGGAATCAAACAGTTGATGTCAATATCAAGGGTGTCTTAAATGGTGTCGCTGCTGTGTTGCCAACGTTTGTTAGCCAAAAGTCTGGGCATATTATCACAACTTCATCGGTTGCTGGATTAAAAGCTTATCCAGGTGCTGCGATTTATGGTGGTACGAAATGGTTTGTACGTAATTTCATGGAAGTTATACGTATAGAGTCTGCTCAAGAAGGAACTAACATTCGGACTGCGACCATTTATCCTGCTGCAATTAACACCCAGTTGTTAGATCAGATTACTGACCCAAATTCTGCTAAAGCAATGACAAAGTTGTATGAGCAACATAGCATCTCACCAGATCGAGTAGCCAATGTTGTGGCGTTTGCGATTGACCAGCCAGAAGACACCAACGTGAACGAATTTACGATTGGCCCAACCACGCAGCCTTGGTAAGGATGGTGGCTGATTGCACGCACTAATGTCATACCAGCAAGCGGTTAATCAAAATGAAATTACTCACAGCAACAATTTTGTGATTTGCTCTAATGCTGAGTCTGGGGCTTCATCTAGCGATCGCAGCCGTGACAATCGAGCTTGTTCAAAAGCCGAATGAATAATCATTTCAGCCAAAATTGTCTGCTGTACAATGATAAATTAGCGTCAAAACATCGCGCTTCTGCCCGATCTGATGTGTAGGTTATACAGATCATTAAGTCTTCTCGCTAATTCTGGGAATTTATCGCGTTATTATCCTTTATCTTGGTTACTCTTTATGAACCAACCTTTATCTAATAAAGTTGCCCTCGTTACCGGTGGCTCCCGTGGCATCGGAGCGGCGATTTGCCAAAAGCTGGCAGCCCACGGTGCCCATGTGGTAGTGAACTATGCCAGCAGTGCCGATGCCGCCAATCATCTGGTGGAGCAGATTCAGGCTGATGGCGGTAAGGCGATCGCCATCAAAGCCGACATGAGTGACCCAGCCCAGGTGATAAACCTGTTTGACGAAGCCGAAAAGGGTTTGGGCAAGGTCTCGATTCTGGTTAATAATGCGGGTGCGGCCATCCCCGGCAGCCTGGCCGAGATTACGGACGAGGCATTCGACAAGCAAATGAACCTCAATGTGCGAGGGGTGTTCGTTGCCAGTCGGGAAGCGGCTCGACGCATGGAGTCGGGCGGACGCATCATCAATATTGGCAGTTCTTTGGGCGAAGCGGTGCCTATGCCAGGGCTTTCTATCTACTGCGCCACTAAGTTCACCATAGCAGGTCTGACACGGGGCTGGGCGCGAGATCTGGGGCCACAGAATATCACCGTTAATTGTGTGGAACCCGGCCCAATTGATACCGATGCCAACCCCGCTGATAGCCCACAGGCTGACTATCAAAAGTCTGTCACGGCTTTGGGACGTTATGGCAAACCGGAAGAAGTGGCAGCACTGGTAGCGTTTGTAGCTTCACCCGAAGCCAGCAACATCACTGGAGCGACTCTACGGGTAGACGGCGGTTGGGGGGCATAGAGGAATTTTTGAGAATCATCAAGTCTGTATATCTTAATTGGAATTTAGTCATAACCTCTGTGTCTGCGATCGCAACTATCCCGCCCGATACTGTACTGCACCAGCTTCGATAAACAACAAATACGCCACCATGCCTAAAGTTCGTTTTTCTGAAGTCGGTGCAATAAAACCAAACTATGTAACAAAAAGTAAATAAGGCTCAAACTCTTTCTCCCCCTGGTTACTGAGCGTCTTGTACTGAGTTTAGCCTGAGCGTAGCCGTTCGCGCAGCGTCTCCGACAGGAGAAGGGCGTAGTCGAAGTAAGCCGAAGTATGCTCCCTGCTCCTGGTCACTGAGTTTCGACACTTCGACAGGCTCAGTGCAGCGCTGCGCGGCAGTTGAGCGTAGCCGAAACTCAATTAACGCGTAGCCGAAGTAAGCCGAAGTGCTGCCCTCCTGCGGTCTTAATGATAAGCCTTTTACCGAACATGATTATGATGGGTATTGTCGAAGAGCTTGGCTCGGAAGTTAACACGCTGAAGAAAGGTAATCGCGTAAATGACCAAATAATTGGTGATTGGTAATTATGTGGGTTTCAAACCCCCGCTAAATTGGAAATTTAGCGGTCTTCAAGACGTTCGCAAGCTGGCTACCGCTACGCTATCAGCGGTGGGTTCAAGCCCCCACGGATTATAATTGCGAATTGCGAATTGGTTGCTACGCTGCTTGAATAAAAAGCTTTGAGTGCGTTAAAGAGCATCCATGTATTGCTGTAACTTTTCTAACAGTGGCTGATATTCGAGTTGTTCAGCTAATTCTTGAGCATTTCGATAGCACGATCGCGCCAACTTTTTGCGTTTCGTCATTGCATACAGGTTGCCCATATTCACTAAAGTTGAACTTTCTCCTAGACAATCGCTCAATTCTTGATAAATTGCGATCGCTTGTTTGTAGAACTTTAATCCTTGCTTGTGTTGTGCAAGAATACTGTAGGTAAAACCAATGTTATGCAGGGTTGTTGCTTCACCAGAGCGATCGTTTAATGCTTGACGTGTCAACAAAACTTGATGATAAAGTATTAATGCTTCTTTAGGTTGCCCTAAATCGCTATATACAGAAGCAATATTGTTTAAAGTCGTTGCTTCACCTAGCAGATTTTTAGTGGCTCGTTGAATTGGTAGGGCTTCTTGCAGAAATTTGAGAGCTTGTTCAAACTTGCCTAAAGTGCAGTAAGCAAAACCAATCCCATTTAAAGTTGTGGCTTCACCAGAAAAATCTCCTAGCGATCGCCGCATTGCTAAAATTTGGTTTTGTAGCAATAATGCTCGTTTCGGTTCTCGCAATCTGGTATAAATCAACGCCACATCATTGAGAGTAGAAACTTCACCTTGAGTATCTTGCAATTTCCTGAAGATGAAAACTGCTTGATCTAAATACTCCAAGGCTTGAGAAAATCTTCCCAGACGACTGTAAGTAGAACCCAAATTACTCATAGCAGTTGCTTGGGCGCGATCGTTATCGATTTCTTGAGCAACCGCAAGCGCCTGATGAAAACACTTTAACGCTTTTTGAAATTGCCAGCAACCAAGGTGAGCCAAACCAATATCGTTCAATGTATGACCTTCTCTGGCTCGATCTGGAATGGCTCTAGCTAAACGCAAATTCTCGGTGGCTAAATTGAGATATTCTGAAAATTTTCCTCGCTGATAGTAGCGGCTGGCTTCGTGGCGACGTTGTTCCCATTCTTTGACTTGACTAAAAGGTTGCGTCATCTGACCTCGGTGGCACTAGAGATAAATAGATGCTTGGGCAGATACCTTTTGGAAATGAACTCCTCTAAGGTTTCCCAAATTTGAGTTAACCATTATTTTCTACCCTTAGATATAAAATGTAAATAGAGAAGTCTACCTTTAGATACAAGACTAAAATAAAAATACCTGCATAAAAGCAGGTAGTGTATGGATAAATCTAACTGAATCAAGAAAATTGCAGCATTAACAATACAACAAGATTTTGTAACTCATGTTTAGCCGTATATTACAGGACTTATACCATTTCACAAAAAATATGATGTGAATGTAGTAACACGGCAAGGGACTTCCAACTAAAAATATCCCGTCGCTGGGGTAGGCAGGGGAGCAAGTGGTCACTGAGCGTAGCCGAAGTGGAGCAGGGGGAAGACAACAAATATAATTTATTCTCTGGAAGTTCCCAAGCTTGTCATGCTACTACACCAAATCAGTTTTTTAACGCTAACTGAACCGTATTGTTTTCTATACTATATAGATGTCAGAGATGCTGCAAAACCTTGTGTATCATCATAATTTACCGTTCCAAACGAATTTGATCGCTACAAATGATTTATCTCAAGATTCTACGGACGTTGTACAACAAGTGTGTAAGGTTCAATGGAAAGTTGAAGAGTTTCACCGACAATTTAAAGCAATTGACTGGCATTAAATCATATCAGTGCCATACATATACTCAAGCACTACCAAAACAGCAGGAAGAAAATCATGTCAGCACTTGAGTTTCTCTTACTCGAAGCTAATCTTCCCGATGCAGAGATCGTGCAAGCCACGCTAAGAGAGGGCGGTATTAACTGTGAACTACTGCGGGTAGAAACTCGCGCTGATTTTATTAGAATACTGGAAACCGACGAAATCGACTTGATTTTGGCAGACTATGCCTTGTCTAATTTTGATGATGTTACGGCACTAACGATCGCCCGTCGCCTACGTCCTGATACGCCGTTTATTTTCATCTCTGGCAGTTTGGGCGAAGAATTGGCAATTGAAGCGATTAAACAAGGCGCGACAGATTATGTACTCAAGCAACGGTTAGGGCGGTTGGTGCCATCGGTACAGCAAGCATTGCAGGAAGTCCAGGAACTTGACAAAGATACTACCAAGCTCAAGCAAGCCGAAGCCAAATATCGATCGTTGTTCAACTCAATGGACGAGGGGTTTTGTCTGATCGAAGTTTTGTTTGATGAACGCGGACAAGCATTTGATTATCGCTTTCTGGAAGCCAATCCAGCCTTTAAGAAACAGACCGGACTCGTGGACGCAATTGGCAAAACCATGCACGAATTAGCACCGCAATACGAGGCACACTGGTTTGAGATTTACGATCGCGTCGCTAAAACGGGAGAAGCGGTTGATTTTGAAAACTGGCACGAACCCACCGGGCGTTGGTTTCGCGTTTTTGCCTCGCGTATTGGCAACGCGGGCAGCCATCAGGTTGTCGTCGTCTTTGAGGACATTAGCGATCGCAAACGCCAGGAGGCAAATCTCGCTTTTCTCACCGATTTGATGAGCGATTTTGCGCCGTTCGCCACTGCCGAAGAAGTCATGGAAATAGCGGGCCAACGCATCGCCGAACATCTCGATTTGTCGCGCTACTTGTTTGTTGAGATTTATCCAGAGGCGGGCGAATGTACCTATCTGCTCGAAAGCCGTCCCGACGGTCAGCTTGGCATTAGCGGGAGCTTCATACTCGCCGATTATCATACTGAAGAGGAACACCGTCTGCTTTCTACCGGACATTCGATGATCGTGAACGACGTGCGCGACGGAACACGTACACCCGAACAGATCGCAGCGTTTGAGGCGTTCGACATCAGTTCGATCGTCAATACGCCGTACTTAAGCAACGGACGCTGGGTTTTCGATCTGGGTGTCACGCGCAACAAGCCTTCGGTCTGGCGCGAAGACGAAATCGAGCTTTTGCGGGAACTCTCCGCGCGCCTCTGGCTCAGAATCGAACGCGCCTGCGCCGAAGCCGCCATGCGTGAATCAGAAATTCAGCGGATTCAAGAACAAGCCGCCCGCGAACAAGAACGCCAACGCGCCGAATCTCTAGCAGAACTTGATCGCGCCAAAACCCTGTTCTTTAGCAACGTCAGCCATGAATTTCGCACGCCGCTAACGCTATTACTCGCTCCCCTGCAAGATGCCTTGAGCGATGCGGTCAATCCCCTAACTTCTGCACAACGGGAACGGCTAGAACTAGCACATCGCAACGGCTTGCGTTTGCTGAAACTGGTTAACACGCTGCTTGACTTTTCTCGCATTGAAGCCGATCGCCTGGAAGCAAACTACGAACCCACCGACTTATCCATCTACACGGCAGAACTGGCAAGTGTGTTTCGCTCGGCAATTGAGAATGCTAATTTGCAGTTAGTTGTCAATTGTCCTCCCCTACCCGATCACATTTATGTTGATCGAGAAATGTGGGAAAAGATTGTATTGAATCTACTCTCCAATGCCTTAAAATTTACCTTCGAGGGTATCATTTCTGTCTCGCTCAAACCCATTAAAGAGGCAAGGGAGCAGGGAGCAGGGAGCAGGGGAGAAGAATTTTCCCCTCTGCTCGTTGAATTGACAGTCAGCGATACGGGCGTAGGTATTGCCGCTTCCGAACTGCCTCACCTGTTTGAGAGATTCTATCAAGTCAAAGGCGCGAAGGGACGCAGCTATGAAGGATCAGGCATTGGCTTATCTCTGGTGCAGGAACTCGTCAAGCGGCACGGCGGCGCGATCGCGGTTACGAGCGTAGTAAATCAAGGCACAACCTTCACCGTTACCATCCCCACCGGAATCGCCCATCTACCCGCCGACCAAGTCTGGGTTGCCTCGACCCTGGCATCGACAGCTGTAACTGCAAACGCTTTTGTTGAAGAAGCCTTAGGTTGGCTAGGTGAAGAAGGGGAAGCCCTTCGGCTTCGCTCAGGACGAGGGGGCAGCCCTTCGGCTTCGCTCAGGACGAGGGGGCAGCCCTTCGGCTTCGCTCAGGGCGAGGGGGCAGGGAGAACTGCACTTGATGAAAGCACAGAATTTCAAGCTCAAAGCTCGGAGGTTCACACTCAAAGCTCGGAAGTTCAAGCTCAAAGCTCGGAGGGTCAAGCTCAAAGCTCGGAAGTTCACGCTCAAAGCTCGGAGGGTCAAGCTCAAAGCTCGGAAGTTCACGCTCAAAGCTCAGAGGTTCACGCTCAAAGCTCGGAAGTTCAAGCTCAAAGCTCGGAAGTTCACGCTCAAAGCTCAGAGGTTCAAGCTCAAAGCTCGGAAGTTCAAGCTCAAAGCTCGGAAGTTCACGCTCAAAGCTCAGAGGTTCAAGCTCAAAGCTCGGAAGTTCACGCTCAAAGCTCAGAGGTTCAAGCCCCATCCCAGTCTTCCCCCTTGCTCCCTGCTCCCTGCCCCCCTGCCTCCTGCCCCCTGCCCCCTGCCTCCAGCGGCGCTCAAAGCTCCAAGAGGGCGCGTATTCTTGTAGTAGATGACAACGCCGATATGCGCGGCTACCTCAGGCGGTTATTAAACCAGTACTATGAGGTGGAAACTGCAAATGACGGGTTAGCCGCCCTGATGGCAATTCGGCGTGGTGGAAGTGCTATCTATGACTTGGTGTTAGCAGATGTGATGATGCCCAAAATGAATGGCTTTGAGTTGGTGCGATCGCTACGGGCTTTACCAAATACCCAGACAATACCGATTATTTTGCTCTCTGCCCGTGCTGGTGAAGAATCACGGGTGGAGGGTTTAGAAATTGGGGCAGATGACTACTTAATTAAACCCTTCTCGGCACGAGAATTATTAGCGCGAGTCAATGCCAACCTGCAACTGGCACAACTGCGACGCGAAGCGGTCAACCGCGAACAGGTAATGCAAGCGGTACAAACGCTCAACGAAGGCTTAGAGCAACAAGTGAAAGCTCGGACTGCTCAACTAGAAGCCATTAACCAAGAACTAGAGGCGTTTTCTTCTTCGGTATCCCACGACTTGCGAACGCCGCTACGCTACATCAGCAGCTTTGCCGAACGATTGCAAGGCAAGCTCAATCCAACCCTCGTCGATGCATCCAGTTGGCAGACTCTCAACATTATCATCCAATCTGCGCTTCAGGCAGAAAAAATGGTAGACGACCTGCTGGAATTTTCCCGCCTAGGGAAGACAGAAATGCACTTGACTACTGTTAATATCAGTCAATTGGTGCAGCAAGTGCAAGCACAATTGCAGCCAGAACTAATCGGGCGATCGCTCCACTGGGAAGTTGAGCCATTGGCAACGGTAGAAGCTGACCCAATACTGCTGCGGCTAGTTCTGCAAAATTTGCTATCGAATGCCGTCAAGTACAGCCGTAATAACACTGAAGCCGCCATCACAATTGGTAGGATTGAACAGGAGCAAGAAGTGGTATTCTTTGTCAAAGACAATGGTGCAGGGTTCGACATGAAATATCATGATCGACTATTTAGTATATTTCAACGGTTGCATCCGCAGGAGGAGTTTGCTGGAACCGGAGTCGGACTTGCCACCGTACGCCGGATCATTCATCGACATGGCGGACGCATTTGGGCAGAAGGCGCAATCGACCAGGGCGCAACGTTCTACTTTTCGCTCCCGAAACATGAGGGATAGTCATGACAAGACTGCGGTTTCTTTTGCTCGAAGACAATCCCCTTGATGCAGAGGTGATAAATCTGACACTGACCGATGGTAGCGTTGAATGTGAACTGCTGCGAGTGGAAACTCGCGCTGAGTTTGTCAGGGCATTAGAAACCAATACGTTCGATTTGATTTTGGCAGACTATGCTTTGCCCGGTTTTGATGGCATTTCTGCCTTGGGCATTGTTCAAAACCTGTGTCCTGACACGCCTTTTATTTTCGTCTCTGGCAGTATGGGCGAAGAATTGGCGATTGAAGCGCTGAAGTTGGGGGCCACCGACTATGTGCTGAAGCGCAACTTAGGGCGGTTAGTGTCTAGTGTCCAACGAGCGCTGCGAGAAACCCAAGAAAAGCGCGATCGCGCCTTTGCCGAAGCCGCACTGCACCAAAGCGAAGCCCGCTTGCGTCAAGTTGCAGCCAACCTGCCCAATGGCGCTGTATTCATTGTGGATCAAGATTTACGCTACCTGCTGGCAGAAGGCGAAGCGCTGGAGCAAGCCGGCATGACTACTGAAAACTTTGTCGGCAAAACACTCTGGGAAGCCCTCGAACCCGCCCTGGCAGCCAGCTACGAACCCTACTTCCGTCAAGCTCTCAATGGCGAATCGTTTTCCTTAGAACACAATAGCCACGGTCGGTACTATATCTCTCATGGCACACCTTTACGTAACGATCGCGGTGAAGTTGATGCTGTGCTGGCAATGTCCTACGACATTAGCGATCGCAAAAAAACCGAAATTGCCCTCAAACAAAGTGAAGCTCGCTTTCGGTTAATGATGGCAAGTGCAAAGGAATATGCCATTTTCACCCTCGATCTCAATGCTGCGATCATCAGTTGGAGTGCTGGGGCTGAATACTTGTTCCAGTATTCAGAAGCAGAAATGATTGGCTGTGACAGTCGCATCCTTTACACTCTTGAAAATAACCTCCAAGACCGCGTGGGGTGGGAATTGCAAGTTGCCCAAACTCAAGGACAGGCAGAAAATGAGTGTTGGCATATCCGAAAAGACGGTAGTCGCTTTTGGGGTAGCGGCCTGGTGATGCCCTTACGCAATGAAGCCGACGACGTGCAAGGATTTATTAAAATCATGCGCGATGTCACCTCACAGCGGCAAGCTGACGAACGCTTGCGGTTGCTCTATGAAATCACCAGCGATCTCCTGGAGGTCGAGCAACCGATGACGCTAATGCACAATTTATTTAGTAAACTCGCACCCCAGCTAGGGTTAGACTATTACTACAACTACATCGTCGAGTCAAAAGACAACCGCCCCATCCTGCATTTGCAAAACCATCACGGCATTACTCAAGAGATGGCAGAGGCGTTTGAGTGGGTTGAGTTCGGTGAATCCCTCTGTGGATTGGTCGCTCAAGAACGCCAGCAAATCGTTCTCGACCGCGCCCAAATTGCCACTCATCCTCATGCTCAAGCCGTCCGCAACCTGAGTGCCACTACTTATATTGGTCAACCGTTAATTGTCCAAGAACGGTTATTGGGAATCATCTCATTTGGTAGCCGTACTCGCACTCGCTTTACCTCAGAAGAAATCAATTTGCTGCAATTGATTGGTGAGCAGATGGCGATCGCCCTCGACCGAGCAAACTTAATTATCTCGATTCAGCAACACGCACAACAGTTACAACGAGCTAACCAAATTAAAGACGAGTTTTTAGCGGTGCTGTCTCATGAGTTGCGATCGCCCCTCAACCCCATCTTGGGCTGGGCACAACTGCTGCAAAAAGGCAAGTTCGATACCGTCCGTCAACGCGAAGCACTACTAACGATTGAGCGTAACGCCAAACTGCAATCACAATTAATTGAAGACTTGCTCGACGTTTCGCGGATTATGCAGGGCAAGCTGTCGTTAACGGTGGTTCCCCTTAATTTAACCTCTGTTATTTCTGCTGCCGTGGAAACAGTGCGTTTAGCAGCACAAAAAAAGAATATTCGGTTACAAATTAATCTAGAGCCGACTGCACCTATCTCTGGTGATGCTGCCCGCTTGCAACAAGTGGTGTGGAACTTGCTGACCAATGCCGTCAAATTTACACCAGATTATGGACAAGTAATCGTTGAATTAAGGCAAATTGATCGACTGGCTCAAATTCGGGTGATTGATACAGGCAAAGGCATTCAACCGGAATTTATACCATACGTGTTTGATTATTTCCAGCAACAGGATAGTTCAACGACACGCAGATTTGGTGGCTTAGGTTTAGGGCTGGCGATCGTCCACCAAATTGTAGAACTGCACAGTGGCACAGTCAAGGCAGAAAGCTTGGGTGAGAATCAAGGTGCAACCTTTACAGTCCAAATACCAATCTTAAACCAGTCAGTATTAACTGTACTTAAGCCAGCCGACGCTAAAACATCAAGCGCCCAGACTCCCTTATTAAGTAACCTGCAAATTTTGCTTGTAGATGATGATACTGATACTCGCAAGTTTGAAGCATTTTTGCTAGAACAAAGTGGTGCAAAGGTGACAGCCGTAGCGTCTGGGCTAGAAGCATTGCAAGTACTTGATAGTTTCATTCCTGATTTAATTGTGAGTGATATAGGCATGGCTCAGATGGATGGCTATATGCTAATGGAACAAATTCGTTCACGCCCACCCAATCAGGGAGGAACGATGCCGGCGATCGCATTAACTGCCTATGCCGGAGATCTTGACCAAAAAAAAGCCCTAACTGCTGGTTTTCAAGCTCATATTAGCAAACCATTAGAACCAAAAGAGTTAGTGAAGAAAATTCTCAACCTAATAGAACACAACTAAATACCAATTCAAAATTCATTAAAAGCGACGGAAACTCCATTCCCGGACTTCGTCCCGCTTCGCTAACGTGGGTGGCTACGGTGTACACAGAAGCCTTAAAATCCTACCTAAAACCGGGTTTTGAACTATGCGATAAATCTCTCATATCATGTCCACATAATTATACCAATTCAAAAAATGTTTGCGACACATGTAGTAGCATGACAAGCTTAAAATGTTGGGTAAAGCGATCGCTAAAACTTAATGATTTAGAGATTTTACAGATTCAATCAACCCAGCAAATTAAGCTTGTCGCGCTAGTAGTACTATGTCCCATTAATTTTGCGGGGTAAAATAACGAACCGCCAAGGACGCAAAGTACACAAAGGAAGAGAGAAATAAGAGAAATTGAAAAGTTGATTAACCTATCAAAACTTTTGCGACAGACCAGTAGGTTGGGTTAAGCGCAGCGCAACCCAACATGGATGAAGGTGTTGGGTTTCCTTACGTCAACCCAACCTACGTAGGGTCTGCTGAATAATTGTAAAACGCAGAAAAATCAATGCTTTCGGGCTATTTTTGTAGAAAGAGGTGCAACAAAATACGGGTATCAGGCTCAAAAATCCTATATGAGGAATTGATTGAGTGACTAAAAATTACTTGATACTTGAGTTTGGACTAATCTGCATTTAGCAGGAATGAAGAGAAGGCAAAAGAAAGTTACCCAGCTTTGTTAGAGGCTGAGTTAAGTGGAATCGTTAAAAAAGAAGCAGAAACTAAGCAGCAGTTAGATTAGCGTTCTTAAGTGATTCTTCGGTTTTAGGTTTTTTAGATGCGTGTTTTTTGACAGTGAGATAACGGGGACGTTGAGGTGGCTGATGCCCTTGGGCACGCCCAGGTGATAACCCTTGAGTTTTCGGGGGTTGAGCAGGAGTGCCAATAGTGGCTAAAATTAGAGGAAAGGCTTGTGCTACACGTCCTGGAGACAGTTTATCCTGAGTCGATTGCCAGGGCAAGGGGGAATCAATACAGGCAACTCTTGCGAACCAGAGTTGCCAAGTTAGCAGGGGCATCAAGTCACTCCATCGCTCTGCGGCCCGAGTAGAACTCAATTGAGGCTGTGTCCAATATAACCTCTGCTTGGCAAATCGATACCAATGCTCTAAAGCAAAGCGGCATAGGTATTTTTGCCAGAGATTCTCTAATGGAGGCATTGTCTGACCCAACCAAGCTAGCCATAAAGGTTGAAACTTCCGATTACGTCCTACTGGTTGGAGTACCTCGACGCGAATGATTTCCATTGCCCGGTTTGGGGACTGAAGGAAATGAAATCCACTCCAACGCATTACTTTCACTCGACCAACTTTCGGGTCTTCAACTTCCAGAGTTTCAGTTGCCTCTGGCCAAGTTTGGGGGTCATTGAGCTTAAACTTGTGACCATGTTTACATGGTGCGCCTCGTCCTTTATAAGTACCGGGTGTACCCCATACACATCGGTTAGATGCTAAACGCAACAATAGGTCTGCGTTAATCTCCTCCGTGGCTTGGACAAATTTGGCGTTGCCGTAGCCTCGGTCATAAGCTGCAAGTGGTCTAGTGCCTAACTCACGGGTGACAAGTTTTAGTTGGAATGCGGCTTTACTCGTTGGCGTTTCAAAGGTGGTTATCCGTTCATGTTTCAACGGTAATGCCCAACTCCCATCCGCCTCTGGTATCCACGCTAACGTACTGTAACTTTGTCCGATGCCTATGCTCCCCCCTCTATCCCCATGAAAAGTTCTTTCTTTTAGTGTCTTCGCTTCTGGTCTTGCCCAAAAGCTATGATCTCCTGCTAGAAATGGCTGTTCATCCGTCTCTACCTCCTGTACCAGTAGCTTCATCAGCAACATTTTCGGTGGACGACTATCATGTAGTGCTGCATAAATGCTCGACCATTGCCGTCGAAATACTGGGCTTTGTGACAAGCTTACAAATGATGGGATACTCGGACTTGTCAATACTGCATCCATCAATTCAAATACTGCATCTTTGGCCTTCCCCAAACTATCGTAGATACCTTGGCGGAATTTTTCTAGTTGTGTCAGGATCATCACGTCAATGATTTATTGATTACTTTCATTGACTTTACGGCAGTCAGTGTTACTGCTGACTGCTTTTCTCTAGCTTTTTAGTCCAAACTCCAGTTGATAATAGGATGAAACTATTGCCTGTTGCCTATTGCCTACCTCAACTAGAGGACTTTTTCAGCAAGCCCTACGTATCTGTCGCATTCTTTTCGGAAATTGGTATTAGTTATAATTCCGCATCTGTGCAAAAAGCATGAAACCCTCTTTCCCCCTGCCCCCTGCGGTCTTAATAACAAGTATTTAACCAAACACGATATTATTTACTTACTTGAAATTTTGCATATTCTCCTAACCATTCGGATTTAGGGTTGAAAGAAAACCACAGCATCTCTAATAATCCCCAAATAATACTTTTGCGAATCAGAGATTGTCTTTGTTGCATTCGCTTACGACGTTCTTCTGCAAAATATGCTTCAGCCGTCATGTCTTTAAGTATTTCAACTCCTAGAGTTGTTGATACCTGTTGATGCCATTTCAGCAAAGATTTTAGTAATTCGGATGGTGGATGGTCAAAACGCCTGACTAAAATGCGAGGCTGGCGAAGAAAAGCATACCAAACTTTATCTGTGCTGGGGTTAGAGGGAGTGTTTGTTACTGCTAACAACCACCGCTTTTCTAAACGACAAGAAATACTACAGAACATTGGCAAACTTCCAACCTGACCAACTTCTGCAAAGCAGGATTTCTCAGGATGTGCAAATAATCTTGCCATACCTGGGGCAGAAGAAAAAGTGTAGTCTATCAACTGGACAAACCCAAGTTTTTGCAGTTCAAAGGTATAAAAACTTAATTTTTCATGATCGAGTTGTGGCCATGATTTAGCTTCAGTAGCAATAAATTTTACAGGAGACACAGCCTGGAGCAAAAGTAATTTAGTAACGACTTCCATTAAAAGAATTAAAGGCAAGATCAACAAAATTAACTTAACGATAGAAACAGAAAGCCCCATGTCAATTAAGACTTTGTGCAGCCAAGGAGAAAAGAGGTTCCAAACAGTTATAGCTCCAGCTATTGAAGCCCACGTTAATATTCTACTGTTAGACATTTTTGTCTCTAGGGTAGGTATCAAGTTTTATGATTCCCAGAAGACTAAAAAATCTTAAACTTCATTTGTTGAATCAGCTATCTGCCACATGCTGATAGTTTTATCAGTACATCCACTGACTAACATTTCACCATTAGGAGTAATGGCAATGGATGCAACTTTACCTAAATATAGGACTCCTGTTTGATTTTTGAACACGATTCAGTACATATCTATCCCTTCTTAACTGTTCCCTGTTTCCTGTTTCCTGTTCCCTACCTACACAAATAAATTCGGTAATCAAACCGGATTACTATATTCGGTTAAGGTGTAACTAAGTTCAGAGGATTTTAAGGTATGTTGTTGTTTAAGATGAGCGATCGCATCTAAAAGTTTTTCAACATCAATAAAGTTCTTCTGCTGTATTCATAGCTTTTTACTATTCTTGCGGCGAACTGCAAAGAAGATTCCCATTAAAGATAAAGCAGCGAGACTGGTAGGTTCTGGAATCGACATTGGTACATCAGAGACAGTTATTTGGCCTGCTACTACCTCACCGTTGTCACCGACTTCTCCAATGTAAAGATATAATGGACTAGCTGTAGAAACAGGGCTTGTGAGGTTAAAACCAACTTTACCGCCATCACCTAAACTAACAAATCCAGAAACACTAGAGTCAGTTGTAGAATTACCATCGAAACTTTGCAGTGTAGCAACTAAATTATCAATATTGCTACCAGTAGTACCAAATAAAAGTGGATCGATAGGAGGGCGTTGATTTCCTCCCATCAACATAGTTCCCGCTGGACTAAAGTCAAACACATTTAATTCTGTAATACTGTTGACGTTGGCAGCATTATTAATCAAAGTGTTACTGAGTTTGATGGCATCTAAATCAAAGCCACTAAATTTGCCAAAGAAACCACCTGTACCGCTATTGCTATCCGTAATATTGATAGAACTAATATCAAAGCCAATATTAGATAAATCGGCACGGTAAACAGCTGTTCCTTCAGGATTACCACCAGTCAAGCCAGATAACTTAGTAAAAGAAAGATCAAATGTTCCAGCTGTAGCACTTTGAGCAGACATCAAGCTGATTGCTACAGTAGCCGAACCAAGAGTTAGAAACTTAGAACTAAGTAACACACTGAGTATTTTCATGAGTTCTAGATACCATGTTGTAATGTGCGCGGATTCTACATACCTTTGAATAGGAGCTTAAGGGCTACTTGAGGTTATTGACTAGATAGTTTCTCAATTTTTACAAAAAGTTCGTTAATATTATATAAGTTTTTTATTTAAAACTTATATTTAGTTATAATTACTGCATCTGTGCAAAAATCAGGAAACCCTCTTTACCCTCTGCTCCCGGTCACTGAGCGTCTTGTACTGAGTTTAGCCTGAGCGAAGCCGAAGTAAGCCGAAGTGCTGCCCCCTGCGGTTTTAATAATAAGTCTTTGACCAGACACGATATGAGTCGTAGTGCCAATGCCACCTTGATGCGCGATCGCACAGACGCGAAGAAAGATCTGAGAAAGTGTTAGGGGGCTAGCTGTAACAATCTGATAAAGTCTTTCTGCTCAAAGTAATTGCATCGCTTCTTGATGCTGTAACTCATTTTGATGGACATAACATAACAATCCTAACGTATCTATAAGCACAAACTGACCTTACCTCTCATACTCACTTGCATAGACTCTTGCAAGACTGTTAGATATGCTCCATGTACCGTCACCAGAAGTTCAAGCCACCTAACGTTCCCATTATGCCGCTTCAATCTTCGTTTTCATCTGCAATATCAACCTGCCTGTTATTGATGTGCCTCCATATACGCTCGTAACAATTGATTGATCTGTGTCTGATAGCCTCGCCCTTGAGACTTAAACCACTCCAACACATCGCTATCAACGCGGAGTGTAACTTGAGCCTTGGCTTTTGTAGCAGGTAAACCTCGTCGCACTACTGCCTTAGCAAACATTTCGGGTGTAATCTCTGGAGAGTCTGACAAATCAATATCCTCATCACTCATTGCATCTAATCGTTGCCAATCAGTTTGAGAGTTGCTCGAAGTAGGTTTGTTGTTCATATTTCGTTGCTTTCCTTGCAGAAATAATACGAGTGCAATCCTCACGTTCTGTAATGTTGATTGTGATTAACCTAGCAAGTAACTTCAAACTACTGTCCCAATCAAGGACTTGCGGCATAACGTTTTTGAGTACAAGAAAGTATTTTATCAGGACTTACGTAAAAATAACGTAACTCCGTCATTACGAGCGAAGCCGAAGCCGCGAGCCGAAGGCGTGGCGGGAAGTAATCTACCCTAACGCTGGGATTGCTTCCCTACACTCCGTTCCGGTCGCAATGACAATATCGGCGTTGCGTAAGTCCTATTTATGAATGATACGTTTTTGAGTACAAGAAAGTATTTTATGAACGATTAAAAAAATGTAAAATTCTTGTTTGGTAAGGTGCATTAGCAAAGTATGCACCTTACTAAAGTTGCAAGTTATGCGATCGCCTGTCCTACTACCTTACGGGGTTTTTTGCAGATCGGGTCTTTCTTCTGGGACGATCGCATCTGCTACAGGGCAAACTTGGATACATATACCACAATCAATACAGGTGGCAAAATCAATCCAGTACCAGTCGGTTCCCTTAGTATTTTTGCCTGGGCCTTCATGAATACAAGCTACTGGACAAGCATCTACGCAGTCAGCAACACCTTCGCAAATGTCAGTAACAATTGTGTGCGGCATTTATCGATTCCCTCTCTTTTGAATCAGCTGTTTCTAGCCTAGCAGGAGCAGGGGGGAGGCAGGGAGTAAGATCTGCTCTCTAGATTTGGGCATTGCTCACTTCATTAGCAACAATTCCAATTAAATTCAACTGGCTCAAAATTCCTGTTGCTTGAATTATTTCAGCTTGGCTTACCTGACCAATACGCCCCACCATGATGATTCCATTAGAAAGAGCTGCTAAAATTCTGGCATCTACCGTGCCTAAAATTGACGGAGCATCTATCAATACTAAATCATAAATTTGCTCAAAGAACTTGATTAGTTCTGTCATTCGCTGAGAACTAAGCAACTTGACGGTATCTTCTGGTGTCGGGCCAGCAGTCAAAATATCAATAGCAGGATGAATTGGCTGGATGTAATCTTGAGCGTCAGAATTTGCCTCATCGACTAATAACAAAGATAATCCCCAGTCATTAGATAGATTAAGAATTTTGTGCAGATGAGGATGCCTGAGATTGCCGTCAATTAATAGTACCCGTCGATGCATGTGGGCAGCACTAGCAGCCAGCCCTAAAGCCAAGGTTGTCTTACCTTCCCCAGTTTGGGCTGAAGTCAACATCAAAGACTTGCAGGGAAAGGGATAATTTAATATTTGAATGTTTTGGTAGACCATATCCAAGGTTTCGTGACAAGGCAACCAAGTGTTAGCTTCTACCAAAGAAGGAGCTAAGTTTCGCCGCTTGTTCATAGACAGACTGGGAAGGCGCTTTCTAGGACTACGTGATGCTAGTTTTGGTATTAATCCGAGCAATCGCAGATTTGTTAACTGTTGTAATTCTTGTACAGAACCAATGGTGCGACTAAAAATTCCCCAAGTTAAGGCTACTGCAACGCCTAACAGTGGCCCAATTACTAGACCTCCAACTAAAATCAATAATCTGTTGTCATTTGTGGAGGGTTGCAAATGCGGTTCTTCTAACACCTGCCAATCAAACCCTCCTTGAGCAATTTTCAATCCCAAAGACTGCTGTGTTTGTAGCAGTTGCTCAAGAGTTTTACGCTGAGTTTCTACTTCTGGTAATAAACGGTTATACTCTGCTATCAGGCTGGGGTATTTGCTCAGTTCTGAACGGATTCGCTGTTCGGATGCCGCTAAACTTTTTTCATTAGCAATTAGTCCTAAAGAAGTTGTCTGCAATTGAATCAACTCTTGCAGTAGTTGCGGGTCAACTCCTACTATTTGCCCAGCTGTAATTGGTGATTCTATATTACTACTAGTTTTATCACCTAGCGATCGCTCTACTTCAAGCCGTAATAACTTTAGTTGACTCTGGCGTTGCTGTTCTAGTACTTCTATTTTTGGAGATGCTTCTGTATAGCGCAACCGTTCTTTAGCCAGAGCCAGTTCAGTCTTTTGCATCTCATTTAATAACGACTGGTAGCGAACTGACTTATTTAAACGTGCAGAAATTGCTGCGTTTTTGGATGAAACTGCCATTTTTTGCTCTAGGCTAGAATAGCGGGCTTGTACATCTTGCAGCTGGGCGCGAGTACTTTGTAGCTGCTTTTGAATATCACCTAGAGATTCTAAGAGGATTTTACTTTGAACTTCTGGATCTAGTAAATTATGCTTTTTGCGAAACTTTTCTAGATTTATTTCTGCTTGATTTAAATCTTTTTTAACTTTAGGTAAACGCGCATTAAAAAAAGCAAGTCCTTTTTTTAGACGCTCTTTTTGCTGCTTAATGTTATATTCCTGATAGACTTTCTGGAGAGCTTGAAGTACCCTTTGGGCTTTAACTGGATCTGCGTCATTAAAAGAAACTTCAAATACTTGACTAGAAAATTGATTAACTTCTTTACTATCTTCTAATTTAGTCACTTTTAGAGGTGTTTTTTTCCCATCCTCTGTTTTTCCTTTTATCTTTTCTGACGTAATATTGGGATAGTCAGGACGCAGCAAATTTATAGCTTGATCTATTAACTTAGAACTCAGCATCAATTTCATCTGAGCATTATAGTCAACTTCTTGAAGATTGGAATCTGTTAATCCAATATTTGCATCTTTTTGGATATCGTTTAACTGTGGCTCTTCATATAAGTTGGATTGTACCAGTATTTGCATGTTGCTCTGGTAATTCGTTTTTTTATTAACAGCTAAGAAGCTAGCAATTGACATGACTAAACAAGAAACACCCAAAATCAGAAAGCGCTGGCGAAGTAAAGTTGCAGATATTTTTTTGATACGACTCGCCTTTGGTGAAGAGTTAGTAACTAGTCGCTCTTGACTTAGATTCGTGTTAGCCACCATTAAAACCCTCGAATGTCGAAACAATATGTATGAGAAATTATGAGAAATATTTGGAAGATGAATTTTGATAATCCTATAGACACAACAGCATACTAAATGTTTCCCTAGTTAGCTATGAAGATTTTTTACAATGATTATTTAAGAAGCAATTGATACATATTGTTTTTGTTTATATTAAAAAGCTCTAGCAAAATGGTAATGTTGTTATTTAAATTTTGAGCATTAAATCAAAGATTGCCAACTTTATTTTCTCATCTTTAACATATCATCACTAGTCAGAAAAACCCTAATTTAACAATAATTGTTTATTATTTATACAATTATGTTTAATTGCTATACCAGTATTAAATAATGCTGCGATCGCAAAATCATTCATTTGATACTTTTGACAAAATATAGTATATAAACATACTCCCATATAAATTATCAATGTTACTTAAAATTATAATATTGAAACTCAAGCTGGGGTTTTACAA
This sequence comes from Halotia branconii CENA392, assembly GCF_029953635.1. Taxonomy (NCBI): domain Bacteria; kingdom Bacillati; phylum Cyanobacteriota; class Cyanophyceae; order Nostocales; family Nodulariaceae; genus Halotia; species Halotia branconii. Next base: position 4,676,409 of record NZ_CP124543.1, read on the forward strand.
GGCAAATAACAGGAAATTGAAAATATTTCTAATTGTTTATTCTTAAGTTACTTAAGTAAAAAATAACATATAAACGATTGCATATTTTCTTAAATAACAATTAAATAATTGCAAGAGTTTTGTATTATAGATGTATAAATAATCATGATTGAATATAAAACTGTGTAATAAAATCAAACGGCTGTAGTATTTTTTGATATCTATAAAAAATAAATAATAGTATGTTTTTCAGTTTATATTTGAACTTTTAAATGAAGATTTGGTAAACTTATTTAATCGTTTCCGGTTCAATAGTAGCAGCGATCGCGGTCTTAGTTAGTCGGAGTAATCTATTCCCAGTTCAAACCCTGACATCAGTTAACTCTACTTGCCGTCGTCTGGGAACCTCATAAGTCATGAAATCATAAGCCATGTCTGTATTAGGAAAAATTGCCCGAGCTTCCAAAAGCAGATCCTTCAAGTCCAGGGTATTGCCAGGAGCATAGCGAGGACTAAAATGAGTCATAAGTAATCGCTTTGCTTTAGCAACTAAAGCTGTTTGTGCTGCCATCGTAGTTGTAGAATGTAAACGCTGAAAAGCTAAATCTGCATCTTGATGAGCAAAAGTAGCCTCATGAATTAACACATCTGCATCCTGAGCTAGTTCAATAGCACCCTCACAGTAAACTGTATCTGTACAATAGGCAATCTTGCGACCGATTTCTGTAGGACCACATAGATTTTTGCCATTAATCACTCGCCCATCGGCAAGTGTCACCGTTTCACCGCGCTTGAGTTGACCATAAATGCGACCAGGAGGAATTTGTAAAGCCTTGGCTTTTTCCACATCAAAGCGTCCTGGTCGGTCTTTTTCTGCTATGCGATAACCGAAAGCTGGAATGCGGTGATGCAAAAGACCACAGCTAACGGTGAACTCATGATCTTCAAAAATGACACCGGGGCGGACAGTATGAACTTTGACGGGATAAGAAAAATGGGTATGAGAATACCGTAAAGCAGCTTGGATATATTCATTTAATCCAGGTGGGCCATACATATCAACTCGTTCCACATTACCAGCCAAACCGCAACTAGCAAGAAGTCCCATCAAGCCAAAAATATGGTCGCCGTGCATGTGGGTAACAAAAATTCGGGATAGCTGACTACTTTTAAGGTCACTCCGCAGAATTTGATGCTGAGTACCTTCGCCACAGTCGAATAACCACAGTTCTGCCCGTTGGGGTAGTCTTAAAGCAACGCTAGAAACATTGCGCGCTCTTGTGGGTACACCAGAACTTGTCCCTAAAAATGTTATCTGCACAGCGTTTTTTAGCCTTACCTCTTGCTCAATTTGACGCTTTGTCTTTTATAATCATGCAATTTTTTGGCGTGCAAAGCTGGAAGCTAACACTAGACTGAACCAGACAATTAATTCAGCTTATTGCCTATATATTCTAGATTGTCTGCCATCTATAAGCTAGTACCGCTGCGCGTAAGTCATATCGTGTTCGGGTAAAGACTGATCATTATAGCTGCGCTTAGAGCGCAAGCGGTAGCGACGTAGGAGCGTCATTACTAATTAGTAATTATTTGGTCAACCACCTCAAAACTCAAGCACTTAACACTAATTTGTATCCAGCAATATTAAAAATTAATGCGACGATAGATTTCTGTTAAGGCAATTTCTACATTTAAACTGTGCAAAAAGATCGCTCTCTCAAGGTGAGAGTGAACTTGCCATAGCCAACGATCATTACTGTTACTATCAAGGTTGTGATACTGCTCAATGTAGGGTTCAGTTTGGCTGACAAGTAAATATTCACAAAAGCCGCCAATAGAGCGATATTTTCTGAACTTGTCGCCTCGGTCATAAGCTTCGGTAGAGGGCGATAGAACTTCGATAATGAGCAAAGGATTGAGGATTTCATCATTGCGATCGTCATTAAATTCTGGTTTACCATTAAATCGGTATAAGTACCGCACTGATATTCAGGAATCCAAACTCGCAAGTCGCTGTTATACAGACGAAAATCGGTGTCTCTCAGCAAAAATCCCAAGTAAATTAATAAGTTGCTAGCGATGTCTCACGACAAGCCGCTTCGCGTCTACGCACTGTGGACTTCTGAACCTCCTGACATAGTAATAATCTCCCCGTCCCGGTATTCATGACGTTCTGGATTAGTTTTCTCCATAGCCCGATATTCGTCTAATGTCAGGCGAGTTGTTATTACATCTGAGGAACTGGTATCAGCAAAGACCACAATCAAACCTCTGGAATAATTAGCTCTAAAACTATTATCAGCAAAGGCAGGAAGAATTACCAATACGATCAATTCCTAAAAACAAACGATGCTTTTGTAAGTGCAATATCTCAGTATTGAAATAATTCTCCTGTAAAACGGGAAACCTATTGTTATGCCAGTTAACAGTTATGAGTTATCAGTCAAAAGATATTTGATAACTGATAACTGGTTTTAATGTAAGTCCCGAATAGGAAAATGCTCAAAAAATCTCTGCTGAAGTTTTTGGTTTTGCCCTTTTCTCTAGTTCCCTGGCTATGCGTGGGAATGCTGTTCGATTCTCAGGCTAATGCTTTACCAGGGCAAAGTACTGAAGAAGTAACTACTTGGATGAAAGCCCATCCCACATTACGCTCCCGTAGTGGGGAACAACTGTATGTGCAGAAAAGTGATACAGCTGCCCAGCGATTTACATTTCAAGCATCGGTGTTGCCCCCTGGTAAAGTGGTATTTACCAAAGACCGGGGTAGAATCCGCAGTGAGCGTTTGGCTATGTATGATGCCATTAATGGTATGTCATTTCAACGTCTCCAGGAATCCTTACGGGTGATTTATGGCTTAAATATCTATCAAGATTTTGATCGCGCTCAGGTGCTGTACGAATATCCTAGCCAGAGTACTGTTAACTCTGCTCGTCATGCCAAAACTCCGATTCGGGAAGCTTTACGGGGAGAATTGCGTGTAGGCGATCGCTATGCCTATTGGATGGAAATTGCCCAACCTAAAACAGGCAAAGCCTTCACGGGTCAAATGACAGTTTTACTCAAAACTGATTTAGATAAATTAGAAACTGAATTACGAACTCGTTAATTAAACAAGGAAAGGATGAAATTTTTAAATTTGTCATCCTTCTCTTCCCCATGTCTAATGCCCCATGCCCACTTGCCCTGAGCGAAGCCGTTCGACGGAGTCGTTCCCGAAGGGTAGGGATGCCCCATGCCCAATGCCCCATATTAAAATTTTCCTAACACCCCAGAAGGTGGAGTTTGCCATACACCAGAAAAAATACTTTCAGTCGCTAGAGAAATTCTTAACAAATCTTCCTTTAACAGTGGCGGCCAATCAACTCCAGCTTTGCGCCCTGCAACAAATATCTGTTGGGCTTTAACACCTAACTGATAAAGAGCAAAAGCCAATTCTCTATCAAGACTAGAATCTTCTTTAAGACCTTCAAACACCACTTTTAACGCTAATAAAATTGAGGTAATCTGACCGGGTATTGGCGCTTTTCCCTGCTTCATACGCATTAACAGGGCATCTGGGTTTTCCTCAGTTGTTAGCGTTTGAGCAATTAGGAGTTTGTGAGCTGTTTCGTAATTCATTTATTCAGCTTAAGCTTAGGGTAAATTTTAGCACAATAAGTATATTTAGTTACCCACTATTTCATGCCATAGCATAGAACACAGAATACACTAATCTAGCCCCATGCCCCATGACGGCAGTTGCTCCACTTGGGGGAAACACGCCAGTTCCTTCAAGTCGGGAAACCGCAAGGGCGGACTGGCTCCCCAAGACCGCACTACCTCCCCCATGCCCCATGCCCCTAACCCCTATCAATTTGTCTAACCACTGTTAACGCCGAATAACTTACCCCAGCAGTACCTTCCCCTGGATGCGTGGAGTCACCAACTAACCACAGATGATTGATAGGTGTACGATTGGCAAAACCAAAGGGGCCGAAGGTAGGTATTCTTTGGCCAATACCGCCAACTATACCGCGATCGCGGGCTGTAAAATGGGCAAAGGTGCGGGGTGTAGCAGCTTCTTGATGAATAATTGTTTCTGGTTTCAAATAGAAGTATTGGTTAAGACGAGCGATCGCCTCTTGAGTATACTTTTGTTTGAGTCCTTGATAATCTTGGGTTTGCCACCACGGCGTAGGATCGACAAAGGAAGAAGCGATAATTGTAGCTTTACCCTCAGGGGCGCGACCATCTCCAGGATGACTGACGGAGACAAACAAGGAATTGTTCTCGCCAATGGGGCCGTTGGCATCGTACATAAATTGTAGATGGGGCGGACAATCAAGAGGAATGGCACTCGCATCTACACCCAAATACACTACAAACGCGCCTGATGCTGGGGGCAATTTTTCTACCCGATGTTTATAGCCAGAGGTCGCTTGTGCTTTTAATAGTTGCGTTAAATTCTGCACAGTGACGTTAGCAACTATATAGTCAGCGGCTTCTGTCCACACTTCACCAGTTTTCTGATTTCTAATGACTACAGCATTAGCTTTGCCATTTTCTACTTGAATTTCCTCGACTGTATGGCGCATCAACAATTTACCATTGTCTCTTTCTAAAGCTTGCACCAGGCGATCGCTTAATACTTGCATACTACCTTGGAGGTGAAATAACCCTTGGGGTAATTGGGATACACTCAAAGCGGTTGCGGCATACAGCAATGCAGTTTCATTTGCATTTACCTGAGAATACAACTTTAGTTGCAAGTCCAAAAATGTTCTCAGTCGTTGGTCATTTCCTAAACCAAATAACCGTAAAGCATCTCCTACCGTCAAGAGAGTGAAGGGTGCGGTAATTAATGTACTAGGACGCACTGCTTGAATTAGCTGCCCCAAATCCCACAAATTACGCGGCGGTAATATAGGGTCGCGTCCTTGAAATTCCCAACTGGCATTAAATAATGTTGCCATTAACTGCCAAAAGGGTTCGCTACCAGGAAACTGTCTT